>JAEKKP010000057.1 GCA_019510315.1 Propionibacteriales bacterium | reverse complement strand
CGAGGCGCTTGGCCTCGTCGAGCAGCGTCTGCAGGCCGCGGGCGCGCAGATCGGGGTTGCCGGGCAGTGCGTCGACGGCGCGCTCGATCACCTGTGCCTTGGTGGTCGACAGCCAGCCGTCGGCCATCGCCTCGGCCAGCGGAGCGAAGAGGGGCTCGCTGGTGTGGTTGGCGAGTCGCACGATGGCGCGGCCGTGGCCGTGGTGTCCGCCGGCGACCGACGTGACGAAGTCCTGGGTCGAGGCCCAGCCCAGCGGCTTGACCGCGTTGGTGGCCTCCAGCTCGTGGACCACGTCGAGCTGCAGCGAGTCGAGGGCCGACTTCAACGCCTCGACCCCGGCCACCACGTCCATCAGCTCGGCACGCTCGCGAGCCGCCCACAGCGTGTGCCGGAGCTCGGCGACCTCCGAACGCAGGGCAGCCAGGCGCGCCGGAACACCAGCGTCGGAGCTGCCCAGCAGAGTCATCGCATGTCCAGGTGGCGTCGGAAACGGTCAACCGGGGCAGCGGCTTGGGCGCACCTTCATTATCGACTATACATTCGTATGTTGTCAAGCCTCAACGCGCACCCAGTCCGGTCCGTCCGTCGATCAGCTCCCGGGCGATGTCGAGGTGGCCGGCGTGCCGCGCGGTCTCCTCGATCATGTGCAGCACGACATCGCGGACCGTCGCGATCGTGTCGGTCATGCCTGCCTGCACCGTGCCCCGCGGAGCCGAGTCGAGGTCGGCACCGGCGAGGATCTCGTCGGAGCGCTTCGTCTGGTCGCGGTAGAACCCGAACACCACGTCAGCGGGACGGGCCGTCGAGAACGGCCCTCCGTGCGCCTCCTCACCCAACGGATCACCGAGCGGCTCCGGCGTGCCGGCGACGACGCGCTCGAACCAGTGCCGCTCGGCGTACCCCAGATGGCCGATCATGCCGAGAGGGGTCCAGCCGCTCGGGACCAGCGGTTGGCCCAACGCCTTTTCGCCCAGGCCGTCGACGATCTCGAGGACGACGGCTCGCTGTGCCGCCAGGAAGGCAGTGAGCGAAGACCGCTCGTCCGCTGAGCTGCTCACGCTGACGGCTCGCCGTACTGCGGCATCAGCTCCTGCCAGCGCGTGCGCCAGTCCGACGGCTCGCGCCCTTCGAGAACTGCGGCGAGGTCCTCGATGTGGGTCTGCCAGCCCGCCGCATGGCCGGGCAGTACGCCGATCGGCAGGCCGCGCTCCTCGATCACCAGGTGCGTCTGGTCGCCGGCTGGTGTCAGCGTCGCCTCGACGACGGTCTCGTCCCCGGAGTCGGGAGCCAGGGTGACCAGCAGCCGGTGCGGGGGCTCGCACACCTCGACCCGGCCAGGACCAGTCCACGAGCTGGTGAAGCGCGCCTGGAACAACCCGCCGACGGCCAGGTCGCCACTGACCTCGCCGAGCCATCGCGCGATCCGCTCCGGATCGGTCAGGGCGGACCAGAGGTCGTGCGGGTCGGTGGCATAGAGGTCCTCCACCCTCACGGCGCCCACTCGGTCGTCGAGTGCACGGAAGGTGCCGAGCAGTGTGTTGCTGGTCATCGGTTGCTCCTTCGTCGGGTCGATCGGCCGCGCGCGACCTCGGTGTGCAGTGCGTTCATCCGGTGCTGCCACAGCGCCCGGTAGTCCGACAGCCAGGCGTCGACCTCGGCCATCGCCTCGGGCCGCAGCCGGTAGATCCGCCACTGCGCGTCCTGCTCCACCTCGACCAGGCCGGCCTCGCGCAGCACCCGCAGGTGCCGCGACACCCCGGGCCGAGCGATCGGCAGCAGCTCGGCGAGCTCCGTGACGGTCGCCGGGTGGTCCTTGAGCACCTCGAGCATCGTGCGCCGACTCTCGTCGGCCAGTGCGTGCAGGACGGCATCCATGCCGTCATGTAACCATGCCGGTACGTAACTGGCAAGGTACATACACGGAGCTCTGCGTGCATGGTGCAGGATCAGACCTCGTGACCTCCGCCGTCCTCGCCCGCGCCGTCGTCGAGGCGCTGCTCGGTGCCGGCGTGAGACACGTGGTGATCGCGCCGGGGTCGCGCGACGCGCCCCTCTCCTTCGCCCTGTACGACGCCGCGACCGCCGGTGCGCTGACCCTGCACACCCGCATCGACGAACGCACCGCTGGGTTCCTGGCCCTCGGGATCGCCCGGTCGTCGCACCGCCCGGCCGCCGTCGTGACGACGTCGGGCACCGCGGCGGCCAACCTGCACCCGGCAGTGCTGGAGGCGGCCCACAGCGGCCTGCCACTCGTCGCCGTGACCGCGGACCGGCCGGCACGGCTGCGCGGCACGATCGCCAACCAGACCACCGACCAGGTCGCTCTCTTCGGCACGGCGGTGGTGACCAGCACCGACGTCGTCGGCGCGTCCGACCTTGCCGGCGGGCTTGCTGGACTCTCCGCCGGCCCCGTGCACCTCAACGTGCAGCTCGACGACCCGCTCGTGCCGACCGACCACTGGGTGCCGTCCGCGCCGACCACTGCGCCTCAGCGACCGGAGGAGCGCGAACCGCTCGTGCTCGAGCCGGGTCCGGCCACCGTGGTGGTCGCCGGCGACGACGCCGGGCCCTCTGCGCGGCTGCTCGCCGAGGCCGCCGGGTGGCCGCTGCTCGCGGAGCCGACCAGCGGCGCGCGCAACGGCACCCACGCCATCCGGACCTACCGCCTGCTCCTGGGCACGCCGCTCGCCGAGCGGATCGAACGTGTCGTGGTCGTCGGGTCGCCGACCCTGTCTCGGCCGGTCCAGCGACTGCTGTCCCGGCCCGACCTCGACGTCGTGGTACGCCGCCCGCGCGGCGTGTGGGCAGACCGGCCGCACCCCGTCACGACCGAGCACGACGGTCCGATCACGGCCTCCGGGCCCGTCGAGCCGGCCTGGCTCGACGCGTGGCGCGAGGCCGACCGGGACCTCTCGGCCCGACTCGACGAGCTGGTGGCCGCCGAGCCGGACCTCACGCCGTACGACGTCGCCGCCGCGGTCAACGCCGCCGTACCGGCCGGCGGCCTGCTGCACGTCGGGGCGAGCAACCCGATCCGCGACCTCGACCTGATGGCGAAGGCCTATCCCGTGGGCGAGCGGCGGCTGCTGGTCGCCAACCGAGGTCTGGCCGGCATCGACGGCACCCTCTCCTCCGCGGTCGGTGCCGCGCTCGGGCGGCCGCACACGACCCGTGCCCTCGCCTACGTCGGGGACGTCACGTTCCTGCACGACCTGACCGGCCTGGTGATCGGGCCCGGCGAGGACCGGCCGGACCTCACGATCGTCGTCGCCAACGACAACGGCGGCTCGATCTTCGCGACCCTCGAGCAGGGGGCGCCCGAGCACGCGACCGCGTTCGACAAGCTGTTCGGCACACCGCACGACGTCGACCTCGCATCGCTGTGCGCCGCGTTGCGGATCCCGCACTGGCGGGTGCGCGACCGGGCTGAGCTGGACCACGCCCTCGCCAGCCCGAACGGCGGGATCGAGGTCGTGGAGGCCGTCGTACGCCGCGACAACCGGCGCGTGCTCGACGAGCGGATCCGCGCCCTGGCCGCTGGGACGATCTAGCCTCGAGGCATGGATCTCCTCCCTGCGCTGCCCGACCAGGACTTCCGCAAGGTGCTCTGCGTCGTCGCGCATCCCGACGACGTCGAGTACGGCACCTCCGCCGCCGTCGCCAGGTGGACCGCCCAGGGCGTCGAGGTCGCCTACCTGTTGCTCACCCGTGGCGAGGCCGGCATGCCGAACCCACCGGAGGAGACCGCCCGCATCCGGCGCGGTGAGCAGGAGCTGGCCTGCGAGGCGGTCGGCGTGACGAGCCTCGAGGTCCTCGAGCACCCCGACGGGGTGCTCCAGCCGTCGCTCGACCTGCGCCGCGACATCGCCCGGGCGATCCGCCGGCACAAGCCCGACGTCGTCGTCACCGGGTCGTGGGAGGTGGAGTTCGTCGCCGGGCTCAACCAGGCCGACCACCGGGTCGCCGGGCTCGCCTGTCTCGACGCGACCCGCGACGCCGACAACCCGTGGGTGTTCCCCGAGCTCGTCGACCAGGAAGGCCTCAAGCCGTGGCGGGTGCGCTGGTTCCTCGTCGCCGGCCACACCGAGCCGACCCACGGCGTCGACGTCACCGGTGACGCGCTCGCACGAGGCGTCGCGTCGCTGGAGGCCCATCGCGAGTACCTCGCCGCGATCGAGGGCCATCCCGCGCCGGCCGCGATGATCCCGATGGTCGCCGCGATGGGTGGCAAGGCCCTGGGCGTCGAGCACGCGGTGCTTTTCCGTGCCTGGGACTTCATGGCGCCACCGCCGATCCTGTCGCAGGACTGATCGGCAAAGCCCTTGGCACGCCCGACATAATCCGGGGGTGGAACTGGTCAGCACCCTCGTCGCTCTGGTCGCGACCGTGCTTGCGACGACGGCGGTGTGCAACCGGGTCGACCTCTCCCCGCCGTTGGTGCTGATCGTCGTGGGCATCGTCGGCTCGTACCTCCCGTTCGTGCCCGACGTGCAGCTGAACCCCGAGGTGGTCCTGCTCGGGCTCCTTCCGCCGCTCCTGTACGCCGCATCGCTGCAGACGTCACTGGTCGACTTCAACGCCAACCGGCGACCGATCCTGCTGCTGTCGGTGGGCCTGGTCGCCTTCACGACCGCCGGAGTCGCGGTCCTGGCGCACGCGTTGATCACCGACCTCGGCTGGGCCGGCTCGTTCGCCATCGGTGCGGTGGTCGCTCCTCCCGACGCGATCGCCGCGAGTGCGATCGGGCGCCGGATCGGCCTGCCCCGGCGGATCGTGACCATCCTCGAGGGCGAGTCGCTGCTGAACGACGCGACCGCGCTGGTGGCGCTCCGCACGGCTCTCGCGGGCGGCGCGGTGTGGTACCTGATGGCACGCGACTTCGCGCTCGCCGCCGGCGGTGGGGTCGTGGTCGGCCTGGCGTTCTTCTTCGGGATCGGCCTGGTCCGCAAGCACGTGACCGACCCGGTGCTCGACAGCGGCCTGTCCTTCATGACGCCGTTCGCGGCGTACATCGCCGCCGAGCAGATCCACGCGTCCGGCGTGATCAGCGTCGTCGTGGCCGGGCTGTTCCTCGGCCACAAGGCGCCGGTGATCCAGGTCGCCCAGTCCCGGATCGCCGAGCGGATGAACTGGCGCTCGATCGCGTTCCTGCTGGAGGGCGGCGTGTTCCTGCTGATCGGGTTGCAGGCGCGCGCCATCATCCGCGACGTCGGCAACGACGACCTCGGTGGCACGCGGATCACCCTGATCTGCGCCCTGACCCTGGTGGCGGTCGTGGTCCTGCGGATGGTCTGGGTCTTCTTCGCGCGCTACGCGCTGGTCCGGCCGGGTCCGGACGAGACCGGGAGGGTGCCGCCGTGGACCTACACCTTCCTGCTCGGCTGGGCCGGCATGCGCGGAGTCGTCACGCTGGCGGCGGCCTTCGTCATCCCCAAGGACATGGAGCACCGTGAGGTGCTGCTGCTGATCGCCTTCACGGTGACCGCCGGGACGCTGCTGCTCCAGGGGCTCTCGCTGCCGTGGGTCGCACGCAAGCTCGACGTGCCCTCGCCGGACGCGGGAGCGGACGCGCTCGCCCGCGCCAACCTGCTGCACCAGGCGTCGCAGGCCGGTCTCGCCGAGCTCGACCGGCTCGAGGAGGAGGACCCGCACGACGTCAGCGAGACGATCCGCGAGCGGATCCGGCGACGTGACTACGCAGCCTGGGAGCGCGTCAACGCGAGCTCGGCCGAGACGCCGAGCGAGATCTATGCCCGGCGCCGGAGGCTGATGATCGACGCCGAGCGGAGGCGCGTCCTCGAGATCAGGTCGACCGGCACCGTCCCCCACGAGGTGGTCACGGAGGTGCTGGCCATGCTCGACGTCGAGGAGTCGATGCTCGACTACAGCGAGGGTGAGCGTCAGCGGGTGCGCGCTACGGTCGGCTCCATGTCTCGGGACGGCGGCTGTGAGCACCTTCGTGACCTGCCCTCGATCGTCGACGCGAACACTCCGGGCGTGTGCGAGGAGTGCGTCGCGGAGGGCGGCACCTGGGTGCACCTGCGGCTGTGCCTCTCCTGCGGCCACGTCGGCTGCTGCGACTCCTCGCCGCGCCGGCATGCGACGGCGCACTACCACGCGTCCGACCACCCGGTGATCCGCTCGGCCGAGCCGGGGGAGACCTGGCGGTGGTGCTACGTCGACGAGCTGACCGCGTGATGACGGTGGTTGAGCCTGTCGAAACCCGACAGGCTCAACCGTCGGCGCTGTACTCGTAGTCCTCGAGCGGGAATTGCTCCGCCGCCCGACGAGCACTCGCGGTCGAGGTGGGCCGCAGCAGCACCGCGTCGCCCTCGTTGGTGAAGTAGTAGCTCCGCGCCGTCGCGCACGAGCCCTGGACGAACACGGTGTCGTCCATCCGCGCGAGCATCCGCTCCAGGAAGGCTCGGTCGGCGCGCTCGGCGATCTCGAACGTCCGCGCGCCACGGCGTACCAGCTCGGCGAACAGTCGCTCGAGGTGGCGCATCTGCGACTCGATCGTCGTGAAGTAGCTCAGGCCGGAGTAGGAGTACGGCGAGTTCAGCGAGACGAAGTTCGGGAAGCCGCTGACCGTGACGCCCTCGTAGGCGTGGTAGCCCTGCTCGCGCCAGAGCTTGCCGAGGTTGCGGCCTTCGCGCCCGATCACCTCGATGGCCGGGAAGTTGGTGTCCCACAGGTTGAAGCCGGTCGCCAGCACGAGGACGTCGACCTCCGTCTCGTGCCCGTCGGCGGTGACGACGCCGCCCTCGGTGATCCGGCTGATCGGGGTCGTCTCGAGCGTGACGTGGGGTCGCGTGAACGTGGGGTAGTAGTCGTTGGAGAACGTCGGCCGCTTGCACCCGAAGCTGTAGTCGGGGGTGAGCTTGCGGCGCAGATCAGGGTCGGCGACCTGGCGGCGTAGGTGCGCCTTCGCGAGGGCGGCGGCGGCCTGGTTGAACAGCTTGGCCTGCTTGTAGTGCAGCACGCCGGTCACCATGATCGACTCGAGCCAGGTGCTGTTGGCCCGGCGCGCGACGCGCTGGGTCCACGGCTGCGTGGCGAAGAGCGTCTGCAGTGCGCGCGGGATCCGGAAGTCGGCCTTGGGCGTCACCCAGATCGGGGTCCGCTGGTAGACGGTGAGCGCCGAGGCCCGCTTGGCGATCTGCGGGATCAGCTGGACGGCGGTCGCGCCCGTGCCGATGACGGCGACGCGCTTGCCGTCGAGATCGGCGGAGTCGTCCCACTTCGCGGTGTGGATGACCGTGCCGGCGAACTCCTGCACGCCCTCGATGTCCGGCAGCCGTGGCTGGGACAGGAAACCAGTTGCGGTCATCAGGTACGTCGCGGTGCGGGTCGTCCTCCCGGTGGTTGAGCCTGTCGAAACCGTCGCGACCCAGTGCTGCTCGTCCTCGTCCCAGCGAGCTCCCTCCACCCGCACGCCGAACTCCATGTGCCGGCGTAGGTCGTAGGTGTCCGCGACGTGCTCGGCGTACCGCTTGAGCTCGTGGCCGCGCGCGAACCAGTGCTTCCAGTAGGGGTTCGGCTCGAAGGAGTAGGAGTAGGTGACGCTGGCGATGTCGACGGCGAGCCCGGGGTAGCGGTTGACGTGCCAGGTGCCGCCGAGGTCGTCCTCGCGCTCGAGGATCGCGATCGACCGGGTCTCCTCGCCGAGGCCGAGGCGCTTGAGGCTGATCGCCGCGCCCATCCCGCCGAAGCCGGCGCCGACGATGATCACGTCGTGGTCAGCCATCCGTCCTCACTCCTTCGGTTCGACACCCTTCTTGAACAACGTTCAATAGGGTCACCCTAATCTGGCGGCATGCGGATCTTCAAGCACGGACACTCCTGCGTGAGACTCGAGGCCGGCGACCACGCGGTCGTCGTCGACCCGGGGATGTTCACCGACGCCGTCGCGCTGGAGGGCGCCACCGCGGTGCTCGTGACCCACGAGCACCCTGACCACTGGACCCCCGACGCGCTCCGCGCGACCGACGCGCCGGTCTTCACGATCGAGGCGGTCGCGGCCCAGATTCAGGACCAGGCAGCCGACGTCGCCGAGCGGGTGACGGTGGTGCGGCCGGGCGAGACGTTCGACGTCGGCCTGCCGGTGCGCGCGGTCGGCGAGAAGCACGCGGTGATCCATCCCGAGCTGCCGCACTTCGACAACAGTGGCTACCTGTTCACGGTCGACGGCACCAGCGTCTTCCATCCCGGCGACGCCCTGACGGTGCCCGACGAGACGCCCGACCTGCTCCTGCTGCCGGTCAGTGCGCCGTGGCTGAAGATCTCGGAGTGCATCGACTACGCCCGCGAGGTCGCCGCACCGAGGTCATTGGCGATCCACGACGCGATCTACAGCCAGGCCGGCCTGGGTGTCGTCCAGGGTGGCCTCACGCCCTTCCCCGGTGCGCGAGAGCTCGGGTACGTGCGGCTCGCTCCGGGCGAGGAGCTGCGCTGAGCATTCACCCCG
>JAEKKP010000056.1 GCA_019510315.1 Propionibacteriales bacterium | reverse complement strand
ACGGTCTCCACCCCGCTGAGGCGGGTCGGGGCGAACAGCCGGGTCGCGCCGGCGATGCGCACCAGCACGCGCAGCCGGCCGTCGGGCAGACGCACGGTGATGCCGAGGTCGCCGTTGGAGAGGCCGAGGCCCGGGTCGTTGGCGGTCACGAGCACCGGCCGACCGGGGTACCACTCGTCGAAGTGCTGGACGCCGGTGCGCTCCTCGACCATCCGCTGGACCTGACGGTTCCACCCACCCACGCCGAACGGGCCCTCCCGGTGTGCGCACAGCAGCCGGTGGTCGTCGAGGAGGTCGACGAGGGCAGCGGCATCCGGCTCGTCGAACTGCTCGGCGCGCAACGTCACGGTGTACGCCGCATCGCGAATGCTGTCGCGCACCTGCGCCATGGCGTCCTCGTCGGCGGGGTCGACCAGCCGCACGACGTCCGACCCCGAGGTCAGGCGAGCGACGACCGCATCGTCGTCGCCGGCGCGCAGGTCGGTCGCGAGCAGGTCGAGGTCGACCGCCGACGTGCCGTCGGCGGCGCGCGTGCGGTAGGTCGTCGCCAGGCTGACGACAGGCGAGCGGGGCGAGCCCTCGAACCCCGCGACGATGTCGGCGAGCACCGCGCCTGCCTCGACGGACGCCAGCTGGCCAGGGTCACCGACCAGGACCAGCCGGGTGGTGTCGCGCACGGCCTCGAGGAGTCGCGCCATCTGCACCAGCGACACCATCGACACCTCGTCGACGACGACCACGTCGTAGGGCAACGGGTTGTCTCTGCGGTGGCGGAAACGAGTGCCGCTGTCGGGACGCCAGCCGAGCAGCCGGTGCACGGTGCTGGCGGTGAGGCCACTGACCCGGGCACGATCGGCCGGGTCGGTCAGCCGGGCCGCTTCACGGGCCACGGACTCCTGGAGCCGGGTCGCCGCCTTGCCAGTGGGGGCAGCGAGCGCCACCCGCGGCGGCTGGCCGTGCCGCGACTCGTGCTGCTCGGAGACCAGCGCGAGCAGCCGGGCCACCGTCGTGGTCTTGCCGGTGCCGGGGCCGCCGGTCAGCACGGTCGTCCACCGTCGGGCGGCTGCGAGCGCCGCATCGCGCTGCTCGTCCCAGGTCGCCGGGAACAGGCGTGCAGACCCGGCGTCGAGCAGGTCCTCGTCGATCGCCGGCCCGTGCTCCAGATCGGGCCGGTCGCGCTCGAGGCGGCGCAGCAGGTCGTCGCAGACCTGCTTCTCCTCGCGCCAGTGCCGGTCGAGGTAGAGCAGCCCCTCGTCCACGCGGAGTACGCCGGCCCGGGCGAGCACGCTCGACGCGACCGCCGCCTTCCAGGCGATCCGTTCGGGCCAGGGCAGGGCGTCGATCCGGTCGGGCTCGATCTCCGTCACGGTCGCCTCGATGCGGTCGAGGTCGACGCAGACGGCACCCGCTCGCGCTGCCCGCACGGCGAGCGCCGCGGCGAGCAGCACTGACTGGTCGGGCTCCTGTGCCAGCGCGCCGAGCCGCTGCGCCACGTGCACGTCAGCCGCCTCGAGCACGCCGGCGTCGTTGAACGTGCCCAGCAGGCCGGTGGCCCGCAGGGCCCGACGCCGGCTGGTCGGCTCGATCTCCGGAAGGGCGGCGGTCATGACATCCGCCTCCCGTCGAGGATCGCCGAGAGCTCCTCGACCAGCGCGGTCGGCGGCCCCGCCGAGGTGCTGCTCGGCGTCGTACCCCGGCAGCCGCCAGCGCAGGTAGCGGTGCAGGACCACGGAGTAGAGCAGCGCCTGCAAGGGGTAGTGCGAGTGCAGCATCGCGTCGCCGACCTTCGCCGGGGTGTAGTCCAGCGCTGTCAGCGGGCGGGTCGGGTCACCGAGGGTGTTGGTCTTGTAGTCGACCACGACGAACCGTTGGTCGCCGCCGTCACCCACCCGCAGCACGACGTCGATCGACCCGCTGAGGTAGCCGCGCAGCACCTGGCCACCGAGCGCGGGCGCCTCGAGCCGGTCGGCGTAGGGCCGCACCGGGTCGTCGGCGGGCAGGTGACGCCGCAGGGCGCCCGCGAACTCGGCGAGTGGCAGGCCGGCAGGCCCCGCCCCCGGCGGCCTGGTGGCATCGCCGTCGGCCATCGGGAACTCGAAGTCGAGCTCGCACATCCGGTCGCCCATGCCGATGTCGACCAGCGTCAGGTCGTCGGCGAGCGGGCCGAGCGGTGTGCGCTGCATCGGGAGCAGCGCGTCAGCCAGCTCCTCCGACGTGGCCGCGACCGACCACCAGCGGCGTTCCTCCTCGACGCGGGCGAGCACCTCTGCGCGGAGATCATCGGCCTGCGGATCGGTGTGCTCGAGCACCGCGTGCACGAGCGACCCGAAGGTGGCGCCGGCCGGGAGCCCGTTCATCGGGGAGAGCAGGGCCTGGTCGGTGTCGAGGCCGTCGAGCTCGTCCGCCGGCTCGACGTCCTCGGGGTCGTCCTCGTCGTCGGTGCCGGCCTGCTCGGGCTCGCTTCCGGTGCCGTGGGCGACCTGGTCCTCGGCACGGATCAGGCCGCTGTAGGACGTTCGCCGCCACTCGGTGTCGAGGTCGCGGTCGAACGCGCGGGCGGCGAGCTCAGCAGCAGCCGGGGGCAGCTCGACCTTCTCACCCACCGGCGTGGTCGGCTCCACGACGAACGCACCGGCGGCCGCCCATGCGCGCAGCACCTCGTCGGCGGCAGCGTCGTCCTCGCCGACCGGGGCGCGCTCGGGCACCGCGGCGTCGCCGGGGCCTCGACCGAACAGCAGCCGGGTCAGGGCGCCGTTCGGCGCGTTCCAGGTCGGCGCCCACCACAGCGTCACCTGGGCGCACGCACGGGTCATCGCGACGTACGCCAGCCGGAGATCCTCCTGCGCGTCCTCGGCCCGGGCGAGTGCCTTCGCCCGCGGCGAGTCCGCGACGTCCAGGCAGCGCAGACCGTCCTCGTGGTAGGCGTGCACCGTCGGCCAGTCCTTCACGCTGCGATCGAAGAGCTGGGGCAGGTAGACGATCGGGTACTCGAGGCCCTTCGAGCCGTGGATGGTGACGAACTGCACCGCTTCGGCGTCGACGTCGAGCCGCCGACGGCGGGAGTCGTTGCGGTTGCCCTCGTCGATCGCGGTGCGCAGCCAGCCGAGCAGTCCGGTCACCCCGAGGCGTTCCTCCTGGCCGGCGCGGTGGAGCAGCTGGCCGACGTGGGTGAGGTCGGTGAGCAGCCGCTCGCCGCCTTCCTGGGCGAGCACCCGCCGGGCGAGGCCGTCGACGCTCGCGGCACCGTGCACCGCGGCGATGCCACGGCTGCGGAGCAGGTCGAGCCAGCCCCGGACGCGCTCGGCCAGGTCGTCGGTCAGGTCGTCGCCGCCGCCGATCAGGTCGTCGGCCGTCGTGGCGAAGAACGGCGTGAGCGCGGCGGCTCGGATCCGGCCGGGCAGCTGCGGCTTCTCCATCGCCTCGAGCAGGCGCAACCAGTAGGTCGCGGCCGGGCTGAGCATCACGCTCTCGGCGGTGTTGACCACCGACGGGATGCCGAGCCGGCTCAGCTCGGCCTGGATCCGGGGGGCGTCCTCCTTGACCGAGTGCAGCAGAACGGCGAAGTCGCCGGGACTGAGTCGACGGCCGGCGAGAGTCACGCCGGCATTGAGCTGCCGGGCGATGTCGGCGGCGACGTCAGCGGCGATGTGGTCACGGGCCTTGCCGATGTTGATGGTGCCGGACTTCGTCAGGCTGAAGCCGTCGCGGCGTACCTGGCGCAGACGCACGCCGCCACCGGCAGACAGCCGCGACCCGGCCAGGTGCGGCGCCGCGTGCACCTCGTGCACCACGATCCGCTCGTCGCCGAGCTGCGCTCCGCCGGTCAGCACCTGCAGTGCCTCGACGACCGCGGCGTCACTGCGCCAGTTGACTCCGAGGGTGGCCGTCGGCGCGTCGGCCACCGCGCGGAGGTACGTCGGGGTGTCACCGCCGCGGAACGCGTAGATCGCCTGCTTGGGGTCACCGATCAGCACCAGGCGCGTCTCTGCCGCGAACGCGTGCTCGAGCACCGCCCACTGGACCGGGTCGGTGTCCTGGAACTCGTCGACCAGGACGACCGACCACCGTGCCCGCATCCGCTCGGCCGCCGCGGACCGGTCGGGCGCCACCGCGCGCGCCAGCCTCGACAGCATGTCGTCGTAGGTGAACACTCCCGCGCGCCGCTTGCGCACCTCGAGCTCGTCCCGGACGCCCTCGGCGAACGAGACCAGCGCCTCCTGCTCCGTGCCTGCCTCGGCGTCGGTCGGCCGCAGCGCAGCATGCGGGTTCTCGACCGCACGTGTCGCCGCATGGCGTGCGTCGCGGAACCGGATCGGCGGGTCCGCCTCGAGCTGCGCGTAGCGCGCGAGGTAGTGGTCCTCGACCACCTCGTCGGAGAGGGCCGAGATGTCCTCCCGCAGCGTCTCGGTCGAGTCGGAGTCGCCCGCGACACCGAGCGAGCGGAGCACGGCGTTGCAGAACTCGTGCGTGGTCGCGATCGTGGCGGCGTCGTAGTTCGCGACCGCGTCCAGCAGCCGGCGTCGACGCGTCGCGAGCTCGGCCTCGGGCAGCGGACGGCCGTCGGCGTCGACCGTCAGCGCCACGAACAGCGGGTCGTCCGCACCCGACGTCGGCGCCTCGCCCGGAGCCAGTGCTGCCGCAGCCGCGACAAACATCTCGCGCACGCGGTCGCGCAGCTCTTGTGTCGCCGCCCTGCTGAAGGTGATCACCAGCAGCTCCTCGAGCGGGGCGACCGCCTCGGCGACGAACCGGGTGGCGAGTGCGGCAACGGCGTACGTCTTGCCCGTGCCGGCGCTGGCCTCGAGCACCGTGGTGCCGATCCCGGGCAAGGGCCCGGTGATCTCGAAGACGTCCATGCTCGTGGTCGAGCTCATCGCGGCATCACTCCTGCTCCCGGGCGAGGGCCGGGCGCCACAGCCGCACCGCGAGCTCGCCGAACAGGTGCTCGCCACCGTCGGTCGCCGGCGCCGCCGCCAGATCGTCCCAGCTCGGCCGGTGTCCCCAGGCGGTCACCAGGTCGATCCCGGCGCTCTCCTTGCGGCACTGGTCGCGCAGGTCGCGCTCGATCATCCAGCGGGGGCGGGTGGAATCGGCGGTCTGGGCGTAGAGGCGGCCGGTGTCAGCACACAGCGGCAGGACCTGGCTCATCGCGAGGTCGTGGAGCGCGACCAGGTCGGTGAGGATCGGCATCGGCTCGTCGACCGCGGAGTACGTCGCCCGCGCGGGTGCGTCGGCCTCGCCGCGCCCGATCGCCCGCGCCACCCAGTGCCCGGGGTGAGCGGCACTGAGCGCCACCAGTGAGATCCAGGCCTCGAGCCGCTGCTTCGCCCTCAGCCTGGAGTAGCTCACGCGCACGAGCCGGTGATCGTAGAGCCCGGTCACCGTGCCGGTCAGCCGACGACCACCTCCGAGGTCGACGTCGATGTCGCGCGCCTGGGGGGTGATGCCCTGGGTGGACATGTCGAACAGGCCCACCAGCGGGCCGATCGCCGCGGCCAGGCCGAGGGTCTGCCTCCAGCCGTAGCGACCGGGCGGCATCGTGCCGCGACGCCACTCGTACTGGCAGGCGTCCGCGGGCGAGCGGCCGCCGAGGACCTCGTGCAGGATCCGATCACCGACCTGCCAGCCGGTCAGGCCGTCGAGCTCGACCGGCATCGAGTCGCTCACCTCGTCGGCCTCGCGCGGCAGGTCGATCTGCAACCGATGCCGCAGGAAGCCGCGCACCGGGTTGGTGACCATGTCGATGAGGTCGCGCAGGTCGATGTCGCCGGGCTCCGCGAGCGGACCGGGCGCCAGAGAGGCGAGCACCAGCGGCCGGCTGCGTTGGCCGGCGGCCGCCCGGGCCGCCGCGGCGGCGTCGGGGTCGAAGGAGAACGGTGCGTGCTGGTGGATCACCCCGGGGACCAGGTAGTCGGGGTGGAACGCCTGGGAGCGGTGCTCCTGGACGACCTCGGCACCGGCGGTGCGCCTCACCACGTCGAGGAGCTCGCGCAGCGGCACCGACGGGGGCCGTGGCTGGCCGGTCGACTCGTTGAACCCGGTGTAGGTGATCACCAGGCGCTCCGACGCGGAGATGATCGCGTCGAGGAACAGCTGCCGGTCCTCGCTGCGGACGTCGCGCTCACCGACCCGAGGCAGCCGGGCGAGCACGTCGTCACCGTCGATCGCGCCACCACGCGGGAAAACCCCGTCGTCGAGGCCGAGCAGGCACACCACTCTGTGCGGCACCGATCGCATCGGGGTCATCGTGCAGACGGTGAGGGTGCCGGTGCGGAAGTTCGCGCGGGTCGGGCGGCCGGCGAGCTGACGGTGCAGCAGCGCCCGGACGTCGGAGAGCCGCAGCTCCAGCGATGACCCGGTCGACGCCTCCCGTCCGAGCGCAGCGAGCTCGCGGTGGGCCTGGGCGAACTGCCACTCCTCGCCACGCGGTACGTCGGCGAGCTGCTCCATCGCGTCGCGCAGGAGGTCGAGCCAGCGGCCGACCTCGTGCACGCCGGTCAGCTGCCCGGTCAGCGCCTGCAACCGGTCGACGGCCTCGGCGAGGCGGCCGGCGAGGCTGATGTCGGTCGTCGAGACGTCGTCGAGCGGGAGCGTCGGGCCGATCCATCGGCCGGAGTCGTCGGACATCGCCACGCCCGCGAGCACCCGGTCGAGACCGAAGCGCCAGGTGTTCTGCGGGAAGTCCGCCAGCCCGAACCGGTCCCGACCGGCCTGGTCCCAGGCCCACCGCACCCCGGCGCTGGTGACCCAGGAGGTCATCGTCTCCAGATCCTTGTCGCTGAAGCCGAACCGTCGCCGCACCGGGTCGGTCGAGAGCAGGTCGAGCACCCGGGTGGCCTCGGCGCGGCCGTCGGCCAGGTCGAGCAGGCGGGAGAGGACTCCGAGCAGCGGGTTGGTCTGCGTCGGCGAGCGGTCGGCCAGCATCACGCGCAGCTGGTGACCCGGGTGGCTCCCCCGAACCGCCTCGCCCAGCCCGAACGCACCACTGATCAGGGGTGCGTAGGCCTCGATGTCAGGGCACATCACGAGGATGTCGCGAGGCTCGAGCGTGGGGTCGTCCGCGAGCAGGCCGAGGATCACCTCGCGGAGCACCTCGACCTGCCGGGACGGGCCGTGGCAGGCGTGCACCTGGACGGTGCCGTCGGCGCCGCATTCGGCCGCGCTCGGCACGACGTTGTCGGCGAGATCGCCCTGGACACGGCCGAGCAGCGTGGCGGGGCGGTCGGCGACGCGGCGTACGTCGTCGTCGGTGACGCCGGCGGCGAGCAGGATGGCCTCGGTCTCCCGGACGTCGCGGGCCATTGCAGCGAGTAGCGGGTGGGTGACCTGCACGTGGCTGTGGTCGTCGCGCCGCCATCCCGCGGGAGGCGACTCGCGGACCTGCTGCCACAACGCGTCGGACGGGTGCGGCAGCCAGAGGTGCACGTCGCGACCGACGCCGAGCGCCGCGAGCAGCTCCGTCTCGCTCGCGCTGAGCCTGGTGTGTCCGAAGAGGCTGAGGCGTGGCGGCAGGCCGAGGGCGTCGCCGCCCGATCGCAGCGTCTCCACCACCTGCGCCTGGCGCTGGCCGGGGCTCGGCTGGCCCACCTCGCCGACCAGGCGGCGCCACAGCTCCGGCTGCCAGCCCAGGTCACCGGGCAGCGCACCACCTCCCCCGTCGCCAGCACCTCCGGCCTCCCAGTCGGCCAGCATTGCCGGGCGCTGCACGGCGTACGACGCGAACAGTCCGGCGAGCCGCCGGGAGACGGCCAGCCTCCGGCCGCGACGCAGCTCGCCTTCGTCACCGACCACACCGTGGCCCAGGTGCTCGGCGAGCACTCCGGCCCACGGCTCCTCGACGACCGCGTCGATGACCCGCAGCAGCGGCCACATCAGCGACTCGGGCGCCCAGGGGTCGGCATCGCGAGTGCCGAGGATCTCGGCGACAAGCGTGGTCGGCGACCGGAAGTCCACGCCGGCGCACACCCCGTCGTCGCCGCCCTCGGACGGCCCTAGGCGGTGGGAGAGGCGCTGGGAGAGCCAGCGCTCCACACCCCTCGCCGGGACGATCACCAGCTCACGGGCGAACGGGTCGGGCAGCGGGTCGTCGCGCAACAGCTGCGCCAGACCCTCCGCGAGCAGGTCGGCGCGACCCGCCCGGTGCACCTCGAACACCACGCGGTCACCCTAGTGGCGAGGACAGACACGTTCGGGCTTCGGCTAAACCGCCATCGCGCTTCCCGGCGTACAGGAAGTATGGAGGCGACGCTGATCGGAGGACGGGTGGCGGTCGCGAACGGCTCGGCGCACGACTTCGCCGACTGGGTCGAGCCGCACCTGCCCGCCATGACGCGGTTCGCCGGTCGCCTCGTGCCGAGCGCTGACCGCGACGACCTCGTCCAGGACGCACTCGTGCGCGCATGGCGCCGCTGGCCGACGTACGACACCGACCGCGGCGCACCCCTGCCCTGGCTCCTCGCCATCCTCGCCGACCAGGGACGCCGGACCCGGGTACGGGCGCGCCCCCGGGCACTTCCGCTGTCGGATGACGGCAGCCTCGTGGATCTCACGCCGGCCGATCTCGACCTCGAACGGGCCATCAGCGGCCTGAGCGCGCGACAACGGATGGCCGTCGACCTCTACTACTTCGTCGACCTCGACATCGCGGCGGTTGCCGCGGTGATGGACTGCGCGCCCGGCACGGTGAAGGCGACGCTCAGCCAGGCACGCGCACGGCTTCGCGAGCTGGTGGGAGACAACGATGACTGACCTCGACCCGATGGACAGCCGGCTGCGCGCGTACGGCGAGCGCTGGCGCCAGGCAGCGGCACCCTCTCCGGTCGTGGAACCCGAACGGCTCGACCGAGGTCACACCGCCCGGACCTGGTCGCTGGTTCTCGCGAGCGCGGCTGCCATCGCCTTGGCGATCGTCGGTGTGACCCATCTGGTTGGCGGCAACCCGCCCGGCGGACTGACAGCGCCGATCACCAGTCCGGACCATGCTGTCGCGACCGCGCCGAAGACTCCAGGTCTTCCGAGCGCCGGGCCGACCGCTGCGGATGGAGCGCAACGCAAGGCGGTGCTGCGCTCCGGTGTCGAAAGGATCCAAGGCTTCCTGGACGCCTACCGACGTGACGGCATCGTCGTCGCGGCGAGGAAGTACCTCGCGGCCGACGCCCAGCTGACGTCTGCTGTGGGTGTGCCGCGTCTTGCGTCAGGCTCCGTGGTCAGCGCCGAGGTCTCGTCGTGGGAGTCGGCCGACCAATTCACTCTGGAAGTCGGTCTCGACCTGCACTTCGACGGCGACGCCGGCTCCTGGAACGAGGGACACAACGACCGCTTCGTGACGTTCACCCGGACCGACGGTGCTCTCCGCCTCGACTTCGCCACGAGCCCGTGACGGTGATCACGCGAACGGGTTGGGCAGCGCGCCCGGCAGCTTGCGCAGGAGCTCTTGCGCAGCCGCGAGGTGCTTGTGCTCGACGAGCACCTCGTAGCGGGTGGCGACGACGACGCTGACGGAGGAGAAGTCACGCTGGCCGCGGGTGGCCAGGTAGCCGACGAGGCCCCAGATCGAGCCGAACGCGGCGCCCAGCAGTGCCGTGGACAGGATGATCGCCAGGCCGGAGGAGTTCTCCTTGCCGAAGAACGAGAAGATCACGCCGACGAAGAGGCCCAGCCAGAGGCCGGAGAGGGCACCCGCCGTCGCGACCCGGCCGTTGGTGAGCCGGCCGGTGATCCGCTCGACCTGCTTGAGCTCGGTGCCGACGATCATGCAGTTCTGCACGGGGAACTCGTTGTCGCTGAGGAAGTCCACGGCCTTCTGCGCGTCGGCGTACTTGTCGTACACCGCGAGCGACTGCGGGAACTCCAGGTCGAGTCCGACGGTCGAGCGGGGCTGCTGCGGAGTGGCCATGCGCCCATTGTGCCCTCGAACCCCACCCCGATCTCAGCGCGGACCGAGGAGCGGCTGTGATCCCGGCGGGTTGGCGTAGCCCGGCTCCGACGGAAGCTTTCCGCGCGAGTCGGCCCAGACGACCTGCACCGCACGCACATCGCCGTACAGACCCGCGACGGCGGTGAGAGCCGAGGTGTCACTGACGGCGATCACCGGGAACGCGCGGCCGTCCGCGAGGTCGGAGGTCTCCTCGCCGGCAGCGAAGTGCCCGTGCTCG
>JAEKKP010000055.1 GCA_019510315.1 Propionibacteriales bacterium | reverse complement strand
TCGACGGCACCAGGTTCGTGCCCGGAGGCGCGACCGTGCTCGTCGATGCGGACACGATCGTCGGGGTCGAGCCCTACGACTACTCGGTGCCGGTGGCCTGTCCGGTCACGACGTACGACGGCACGCTGCTGCCCGGCCTGGTCGACGCGCACGTCCATCTCGTCTCCGACGGAGGTCTGGGCAGCCTCGAGCGCGCGGGAGAGCAGTCCGATGAGCAGGTCGACGCCACGATCACCCAGTCGCTCCGCGCGCAGGCGGCGGCCGGCGTCACGACGGTGCGCGACCTGGGCGACACCCGCTACCGCACGCTGGCTGCCCGGGAGCATGACGAGCCGGGGCTCCCCCGCATCGTCGCCGCCGGCCCGCCGATGACAGTGCCGGAGGGGCACTGTCACTACCTCGGCGGGTGCGTCGAGGGGCCGGACGCCGTGCGGGCCGGCGTACGTGAGCACGTGGAGCGCGGTGTCGACGTCGTCAGGGCCGGACGCCGTGCGGGCCGGCGTACGTGAGCACGTGGAGCGCGGTGTCGACGTCGTCAAGGTGATGGCCAGCGGCGGGCTGGTGACGACAGGCACCGACGTGTTCGGCGTGCAGTTCTCCGCCGAGGACCTTCGGTTGCTCGTCGACACCGCCCATGCGGAAGGCCTCGCGGTCGTCGCGCATGCACACTCCCTCGCCGGGATCGAGCACGCGCTCGCCGCCGGCGTCGACGGGCTCGAGCACTTCACCGGCCTGGTCGAGGGCGGCGTGGACGTGCCCGACGCCGTGCTGGCGCGCACCGCCGAAGCCGGTGTCGTCGTCGACCTGACCTTCGGGTTCGACTGGGACCGGTTCGACGCGATGCCCTCTCCTCCGCCCAACGTCCTCGAGGCGATGCGCCGCACGGGCATGGATCCGCGGAGCGCGATCGCCGCGCGGAAGCAGGTCGCAGCGCGCGTCCGTGAGCACGGCATCACCATGATCTGCGGCGACGATGCCGGCGCCGGCCCACCCAAGCCGCACGGCGGGTTGGCGGGCGCGATCGAGGACCTGGTGAGCGCCGGCTACCCGATCGAGGAGGCGCTGGCCTCGGCGACGTCACTCGCGGCCGCGGCCTGCGGACTCGGTGCCGTCACCGGCTCGCTGAGCAGCGGCCTGGCCGCCGACATCCTCGTGCTCGAGGGCGACGTGCAGTCCGACGTTGCAGCGCTGCGTAGGCCGCGGGCCGTGCTGATGCGCGGCGACGTCCCCGACTGATCTTCAGCCCCGGTGGTTGAGCCTGTCGAAAATCGTTGTGGTTCCATCCCTGCCTCAGCTCACCACCGATCGTGCGGCGTACCGCACCACAAGGTGGTCGAGCAGCGAGCGCCAGCGAGCGGACAGTCGAGACCTGGTGAGATATCGCGCAGACCGGCCACCGCGCGATCTGCGCCGATCATCCCCGTGGCCGAGTCCCTAGGAACGTCACCGGGTCTCGACTGATCGCTCGCAAGCTCGCTGCTCGACCACCCTGTGGTTCCGTTCCGCACTGGGCGACCAACGGTCCCAGGATCAGCGGGCCAGCACGCGCTCGGCCGGCATCCGGGCGCTCGGCGCGCTCGCGGAGCGCCGCTGGATGTTGAGCAGCAGCCCGATGCCGACGAGAGAGGCGAACATCGATGACCCGCCGTAGGAGACCAGCGGCAGGGGGACGCCGGTCACCGGCATGATGCCGAGGCACATGCCGATGTTCTGGAAGGTCTGGAAGCCGAACCAGCACGCGATACCGGCCGCGGCCAGCCGGCCGAACAGGTCCTCGGCGTGGGTGGCCACCAGGAGCGCGCGCCACAGGAGCACGGCGAACAGCGCGATCAGCACGCCGGCCCCGACGAGACCGAGCTCCTCGCCGGCGACGGTGAACACGAAGTCGGTGTGCTGCTCGGGCACGAAGCCGGCCTTGGTCTGGGAGCCGTGGAAGAGGCCTTGGCCGAACAGTCCGCCGTTGCCGATCGCGATGCGTGCCTGCGTGGTGTTGTAGCCGGCGCCGCGCGGATCGAGCTCGGGGTTGGTGAACGCCATGAACCGGTTGACCTGGTAGGCCTTGAGGATCCCGAGCCAGACCACCAGCGTGGCTCCGATCACCCCGGTGGCGAGCATGCCGACCAGCCAGCGGCGAGGCGCGCCCGAGACCGCCAGCACCCCGAAGACCGTCGCCGACAGCACCAGCATCGTGCCGAGGTCGGGCTGGAGCAGGATCAGCAGCGCCGGCACCGCCGCGATCGAGAGCATGCCGACGACCTCGGGCGTGCCGACCCGCCGACGCCGCGAGCCCTCGACGCGCTCGGCCGCCAGGAGCGCCATGCCGACCACGACGGCGAGCTTGGCGAACTCCGCGGGCTGGAGCGACATGCCGCCGACGATCAGCCACGACTGCGACCCGTTGATCGTCGAGCCCATCGCCAGCACGAGGACGAGTCCGACCACCGAGCCGGCGTACACCAGCGGCGCGAGGATCCGGACCCACCGGTGGTCGGTGACGAGAACCGCCCCTGCGAGGGCCAGCCCGATCGCGATGTTGGCGAGGTGGCGGCGCAGGTACGCCGTCCCGTGACCGTGCGTGAGCGCCTCGTTGGCCGACGTCGACGACCACACCAGCAGGGTGCCGATCACCAGGATCGCGGCCGTGGCGAGCACCAGCACCCAGTCCGTCCGGGGACGCGCGAGCAGCGGCGAGCCGAGCGTCTGCAGCCGGGCGCGCGTCGGCGGCACCCGCAGCTGAGGAACCAGCGTCATCGCGATCCTCCCGTCACGGGCGGCAGGATCGAGCCGTCCTCGGTGAACACCGGCAGCCGACGTGGCGGCGTGACACCGGGGATGACCGACTTCGAGGCGTCGACCTCCTCGCCGGTGATGCCGTAGAGCGCCTCCCAGATCTTGCGGACCGCCGGGCCCGACGTACCGGAGCCCGTGCCGCCCTGGGTCACCATCATCACCACGACGTAGTCCTTCGTGTAGGTGGCCACCCACGAGGTGCTCTGCTTGCCGTAGACCTCGGCGGAGCCGGTCTTGCCGCGGATCTTGACCTGGTCGAGCGGGAAGCCGCCGAACTTCCACGCGAGGGTGCCTTCCCGTGGCGTGCCCTGGAGCGCGTTGTCGACGTAGGCGATCGCGGACTTCTTCGACTTCACCCGGCCCTGCACGACCGGGTCGATCCGGCGCACGACCTTGCCGTCCGGGTCGACGATCGCCTTCGCCACGCGCGGTGCGTAGAGGGTGCCGCCGTTGGAGAGCGCGGCGTACGCGCGCGCGAGCTGGAGGGGCGTGACGATCGTGTCGCCCTGACCGATCGCGAAGTTGACCGCATCGGTGATCCGGTAGCGGTTGCCCTCCAGGCAGAACTCGTGGGCGAAGACGTGCAGGTAGTCGCGCTTGTGCGTGGTGTTGTGCTTGTCGATCTTGCAGTAGTGGCCCTTCATGGCGTTCCAGTAGTCGAGCCGCCACTGCCGGTCCGCGATCCGGCCGCTGGCCTCTCCGGGGACGTCGATCCCGGTCTTGGTGCCGAACCCGAACGACTTCGCCTGGGCGACCAGCGGGTCCTTGGCCTTCACGTCGGTCGAGTCGGAACCGAAGCGGTTCCAGAAGCTGATGCCGACGCGGTAGAAGAAGGAGTCGCAGGAGAGCTCGAGCGCGCGGGCGAAGTCGATCATCCCGTACGCCGCGGACTCGTAGTTCTTGAACCAGCGGTTGCCGACCTGCACCCCGCTGGAGCAGTCGAGCCTGGTGTCCTCGCTGAACCCGTTGTTGAGCGCACCGACGGTCATGAACGGCTTCCAGGTCGAGCCCGGGGCGAACTGGCCCTGCGTGGCCCGCGACAGCAACGGGTCGCCCGCCTTCTTGGAGTACAGGCTCTTCAGCTGCTGGGAGCTGATGCCGTCGACCCACACCGACGGGTCGTACGTCGGCTGGCTGGCCATCGCGACGACGCTGCCGTCCTTGGCGTCCAGCACCACGACGGCACCGCTGTCGGCGACGTAGTTCTTGTGGGTGACCTTGTCGTAGGTGCCACGGGCGGTGGTGATCGCATCGTGGAGCTGCTGCTCGGCCACGCCCTGGAGCTTGGCGTCGATCGAGGTGACGAGCGTGTCGCCCGGGGTGGCGCTGACCTGGCCCGTCCCGCCGAGCACGCGGCCCATCGAGTCGACGGCGACGCGCTCGTAGCCGGGGATGCCGCGCAGCCACTGGTCGTAGGTCTTCTCGACGCCGGCCCGGCCGACGACGGAGGCGCCGTTGACGGAGCGGTCGTCGGCACGCTCGGCCTCGTCCAGCTCGTCGGAGGTGATCGGACTGAGGTAGCCGAGGACGTCGGCGGCGTTGATGCCGAACGGTGCCGGGTAGGACCGCACGCTCTCCCTCTGGGCGACCACGCCGGGGAACTCCTCGGCCTGCTCGGAGATCTGCACGGCGGTGGCCTGCGCCACGTCGCGGGCGACGGGGACCGGCTGGAACGGTGACCCGTTCCAGCAGGTGCCGGTGACTGCATCCGGCTGGCCGCAGAGGCGCAAGCGGGCGACCAGGTCGTCGTACGGCTCGCCGACCGCCGCAGCGACCTTGCGGAGCAGCGCCTCGCGGTCGGTGTCGGCCATCTTGCCGAGCACGGTGCGGTCGACGCTGACCACCCAGCTGTCGCGGTTGGCCACCAACGGCCGGCCCATCGCGTCGACGATCAGGCCGCGGGCCGGCTGCACGACGATGTCGCGCACCGACTGCTCGGCGGCCTTGGCCTGGTACTCCTCGCCGGTGAACACCTGCAGATACCAGAGCCGCGCGAAGAGGGTCAGGAACAGGGACACGAACAGCACCTGCACGACGAAGAGCCGCAGCCGGCTCTTGTGCTGCGACGGCCGGATCAGCACCGCAGCCATCAGTGCAGGACCCTCGATCGCGCCGGCACCGGATCGCGTCCGAGCAGGTCGAACGCCCGAAGCAGCAGCGGGACCAGGAGGGGGGCGAGCAGCACGTCCCACAGCACGCTCGTCACGATCACCCGCAGGGTCTCGTCGACGGGGAGGGCGCCGTCGCCGAGGACGACGCCCGAGAGTGCATAGAGCGACGTCCCGACGAACGAGGCCGCGCCGACGACCAGCACGGCACCGAGGGCCGACGAGCGTGCATCGTCGCGGACCCGGCCGGCCAGGTAGCCGACCACGACCAGGGCGAGCGCCCACCGACCGGCGATGTGGTCGGCCGGCGGCGCGAGGTCGACGAGAAGACCGGCAGCGAAGCCGAGCACGGCGCCGAACTGCGGCCCGCGGTCGATCGCCGCGACCACGACCAGCACGAGGGCGATGTCCGGCACGACGCCGTCGATCGCGACGAACCGGAAGACGACGGCTTGGGCGACGACCGCCGCGCAGACCAGTGCCGCGAAGCCCGCGCCGCGGAGCGCGGTCACTGCGGCGCCCCGGCGGTGAGGACCGGACGGTCGCCCTTCGTGCCCTTCGGTACGACGACCCCGACGACGTCGAGGGCGGTGAAGTCGACGAACGGCTCGATCACGGCCTGCCGCGAGCTCTGCCGGGGCGACGAGACCACCGACTCGACGCGGCCGATCGGGATGCCGGCGACGTACGGGACGCCGTCCTTGGAGCCCCAGGTCACCACGACGTCGTCCTTGGCCGGGACGACGGAGTCATCGACGAGATCGAGCGCCAGGCGTCCGGTGTCGCCGACCGACCCGCGGCCGCGGAGGAAGCCGATCTCGAGGTTCGTGCCGAGCCGGCCGCCGACCACCGAGTCGGTGTCGACGATCAGCAGCACGGTCGCGTTGCTGCGGGTCGCGCGGACGACGCGCCCGACCAGGCCGTCGCTGTTGAGCACGGTCATGTCCTTGTGAACCCCGGACGACGTCCCGGCGTCGATCGTCACCGTGCGCGAGAACGACTGCATCGGTCCCACGGCGACGACGTGGGCCGCGACCATGGAGTAACCGGTGTCGCCGACCACCTTGGTGAGGCCGTCGAGCTCCGCGAGGCGCTGGCGGTCGACCGGCGCGGTCGCGACCTGTCCGCGGAGCTGCGCGTTGGCGGCCTCGAGCCGGGCGACATCCTTGCGGAGTCCGTGATTGGTCTGCAGGGTGTCGCCGAGATCGCTGAACGGCCGGACG
This sequence comes from Propionibacteriales bacterium, assembly GCA_019510315.1. Classification (GTDB taxonomy): domain Bacteria; phylum Actinomycetota; class Actinomycetes; order Propionibacteriales; family Nocardioidaceae; genus Marmoricola. The sequence goes on along the minus strand of JAEKKP010000055.1, from coordinate 2,905 downwards.
GCGGTGGCCGTGGCCGACTCCATCGGCCCGACGACGTTGCCGACGGCGCTGCGCAGCGGGTCGAGCGGCGAGCTGGCGCGCGCATCCAGGGTGATCACCGTGAGGCAGGCGAGGACGAGCAGGCCGAGGACACGGCGGGCCCGCTGCTCAGGCGTCGGTGCACGCCCGCCGCGGGGCCTCCGGTCCTGCAGCATCAGGCGCCCCGGCGATAGGTCTCGGAGACCAGGACCTGCTGGAGCGCCTCGAACTCCTCCACGCACTTGCCGGAGCCGAGCACGACCGAGCTCAGCGGATCCTGCGCGACGTGGACGGGCATCCCGGTCTCGTGGCGCAGGCGCTCGTCGAGACCGCGCAGCAGGGCGCCTCCACCGGTGAGCACGATGCCGCGGTCCATGATGTCGCCGGCGAGCTCGGGCGGCGTCTGGTCGAGGGTGGTCCGGACGGCGTCGATGATCGTGTGCAGCTGCTCCTCGATGGCCTTGCGGATCTCGAGGCTGGAGACCGGGACGGTGCGCGGCAGTCCGGAGACCATGTCGCGCCCGCGGATCTCGGCGGTGAGCTCCTGGGCCAGCGGGTACGCCGACCCGAGGGTCACCTTGACCTCCTCGGCGGTGCCGTCGCCGAGCATCAGGGAGTGCTCCTTCTTCATCCAGGCGATGATCGCCTGGTCGAGCTCGTCGCCCGCGGTGCGCACCGACAGCGTCGTGACCAGCCCGCCGAGGGAGATCACGGCCACCTCGGTCGTCCCGCCGCCGATGTCGACGACCATGTTGCCCGTGGCTTCGTGGACCGGCAGCCCGGCGCCGATCGCCGCAGCCATGGGCTCCTCGATGATGTAGACCCGCCGGGCACCGGCCTGGTAGCCGGCCTCCTTCACCGCGCGCTGCTCGACCGGCGTCACGCCGCTGGGCACGCAGATCACGAGCCGCGGCTTGGCGAAGTAGCGACGCCGATGCACCTGGGCGATGAAGTGCCGCAGCATCTGCTCGGTGGCGTCGAAGTCGGCGATCACGCCGTCGCGCAGCGGCCGGATGGCGGTGATGCCCTCCGGCGTACGGCCGATCATCCGCTTGGCGTCGGTGCCGACCGCGAGGATCTCGCGCGTCTGCGCATGCATGGCGACGACCGAGGGCTCGTCGAGCATGACGCCGCGGCCGCGCACGTACACCAAGGTGTTCGCGGTGCCGAGATCGACCGCCATGTCGCGGCCGATGAAGCTGTTGGCCATGTGCTGCCTCGCAGGACGTCGTGGGGAAGAGAGGTACGGCGCCCCAGAAGACGGCGCTGCCGACGCGCCCTACCCGAGGACGAGCCTAGGAGCGGAGCGGCTCATTCCCGTGGAGGACACGCCCCATGGGCCACATCAGCCTCAGGAGTCGAGCGCGGGGAACCACAGCCCGATCTCGCGCGCGGCCGACTCCGGGGAGTCCGAGCCGTGCACGAGGTTCTCGCGGTTGGACAGCGAGAGGTCGCCCCGGATCGTCCCGGGGGCGGCCTTGCGGCCGTCCGTGGCGCCGTTGATCGCCCGGACGACGTCGACCGCCTCGTCGCCCTCGAGGACGGCGGCGACGAGCGGTCCGCTGGTCACGAAGTCGCGCAGCGGCGGGTAGAAGTCACGGTCGACGTGCTCGGCGTAGTGCTGGTCGGCCAGCGCTGCGTCGATCGTGCGCAGCTCGAGCGCCACCAGGGAGAGCCCCTTCGCCTCGAAGCGTCGCAGGAGCTCGCCGACGAGGCCGCGGCGGACCGCATCGGGCTTGAGGAGGACCAGGGTGCGCTGCGTCATGGGCGGAACCCTAGGACACGGGCTCCGAACCGCCGACCGCCGCCCGGTCGCGGTCGATCGTCCGGCCGAGCCGGACGGCCGTGATCCACAGCACCAGGAAGATCGCCCCGAGCGCGAACATCGCGCCGATCTCGAGGCCCAGCGCGATCGCCGCGACCTGGATCGCCCAGCCCAGGTAGTAGGCCCAGGCGAGGCGCAGGAGGCCGGCGGTGACCAGGCAGGCGACGGTCAGCCCGAGCCCGACCCAGAGCGCGCGGGCCGTGTCCACCGACTCCACGGAGATCAGCACCGGCGTCGCCAGACCGAGCACGATCGCCTCCAGCAGCAGGATCGCCGAGCAGAGCCGGCGCTGCATCACGCGCCCGTCCCGCGCGGCCGCAGCAGTGCGCGGGCCTCGCCGACCGTGATCACCGACCCGGTGACGAGGACCCCGCCCGAGCCCAGACCCTCACCGAAGACGCCACCGGCCTCGGCGAGCGTCGTGGCCTGGTCGATCGCGTCGATCAACGATGGGGTCTCCCCCACCCTGTCCTGGCCGAAGATGCCCCGGGCGACCTCGGCCAGCTCGTGAGCCGGCAGTGCACGAGCCGTGGAGTTCTGGGTGCACACGATGTGCGCGAACACCGGCTCCAGCGTCGCGAGCAGGCCCTCGTAGTCCTTGTCGGCCATCACGCCGACCACGCCGATCAGCGGGCTGAACACGAAGGAGTCCTCGAGCGCCGCGACGACGGCCGCCGCTCCGTGCGGGTTGTGGGCCGCGTCGAGCACGATCGTCGGCGACCTGCGGATGACCTCCAGCCGCCCGGGCGAGGTCACCTCGGCGAACGCCTCCTTGACGACCTCGTCGGACAGGGGCTCGTCGCCGCCGAGGAACGCCTCGGTCGCGGCAAGCGCGAGCGCTGCGTTCTGCGCCTGGTGGGCGCCGTACAGCGGGAGGAACACCTCGTCGTAGGAGCCCCGGAGGCCCTGCAACGAGAGCATCTGGCCCCCGACCGCCGGGACCCGGGTGCGGACGCCGAACTCCTGGCCCTCACCAGCAACCGTGGCGCCCACTTCGGCGGCGCGCTCGGCGATGACCGCCGCCACGTCGTCCTCCTGGACCGCCGTGATCACCGTGGCGCC
>JAEKKP010000257.1 GCA_019510315.1 Propionibacteriales bacterium | reverse complement strand
GGGTGGTCGAGCAGCGAGCTTGCGAGCGATCCCAGCCACAGGGTGGTCGAGCAGCGAGCTTGCGAGCGATCAGTCGAGACCCGGTGAGGTGCGCAGGAGCCGAACCACAACCGGTCAGCCCCTCGTGGCTACGTCTGCGCGAAGGTCACCAGGTCTCGACTGGTCGCTCGCTGGCGCTCGCTGCTCGACCACCTTGTGGTCCGGTCAGCCGCTCGGGGCTGCGCGCACGTCACCGGGTCTCGACTGTCTGCTCGACCAGACCGTGGTTCGGTCCGGTCACCTGTGGACTGCGAGCACCACCGTGTCCGTGACGGTGACCGGGCCGTCGGGTCCATCGACCTGGCGCGTGGGCGCACCGGCGGTCTGCACGTCCCACGACGACTCCGGCAACGCGGCCACGACCTTGTCGGGGGTGAACAGCAGCTCGGGGTGACCGTGTCCGCTGCGCAGGCCGGTGGCCAGGTCGTCCGGGTGGTGGCCGACCACCAGCAACCGGCCGCCGGGTCGCACGACTGCGCCGAGCAGGCCGATGATCTCGGCAAACCGCTCGGTCGGCGGGTGGAGGTACTGCGCGGAGACCAGGTCGAACTCACCGGGCACGGGCGTGCCGGTCATCAGGTCGTGGTGCAGCGTGGTCACCCGGTCGCCGACGCCCTGGTCTGCGGCGTGCTCGGCGACACGGCGCAGGGCGACCTCCGAGACATCCAGGGCAGTGACCCGCCAGCCCTGACTCGCGAGCCACACCGCGTCCGCGCCCTCCCCGGCGCCGACGTCGAGCGCTTCGCCGGGCTCCACCCCGGAGAGCTGGTCGACGAGGCGTGGGTTGGGGCGGCCGCTCCAGATCCGTGCGGACTCGGCGTACCGGGCGTCCCAGGTCTTCTGGGTGAACAGCTCCGCCACGTCGCCGTCGTGCTCGTGGCGGTGCTCGCCCTCGGCGACCATCAGAAGGTGTGCTCCGGGCCGGGGAAGGTGCCGGCCCTGACGTCGTCGGCATAGGCGCGCGCGGCGTCGAGCAGGACACCGTGCACGTCGGCGTACTGCTTGACGAACCTGGCCATCCGCCCGGTCCGCAGGCCGAAGGCGTCCTGCCAGACCAGCACCTGGCCGTCGCACTGGTTGCCCGCTCCGATGCCGATCGTGGGGATCGTCAGCTCCTTGGTGACCCGGGCCGCGACGTCTCCGGGCACCATCTCCATCACGACGGCGAAAGCGCCTGCCGCCTCGACCTCCTTGGCGTCGTCGAGGATCCGCTGCGCGTTGTCCCCGCGACCCTGGACCCGGTAGCCGCCGAGGGCATGCTCGCTCTGCGGGGTGAAGCCGATGTGGGCCATCACCGGGACGCCGCCCCGGCTGAGCAGCTCGATCTGCGGTGCCATCTCGTGGCCGCCCTCGAGCTTGACGCAGTGGGCGCCGGCCTCCTTCATGAACCGGACGGCGGTGTCGTAGGCCTGCTCGGGGGACCGCTGGTAGGAGCCGAACGGCAGGTCCCCGACCACGAGGGCACGATGTGTCGACCGCGCGACCGCCCGGGTCAGGGGGAGGAGCTCGTCGACGGTGACCGGCAGGGAGGTGTCGTTGCCGAGCACGTTGTTGGAGGCGCTGTCGCCGACGAGGAGCACCTCTTGACCGGCGCCGCGGAGGTCGTCGGAACGCCCGAACCGTAGGGCGCAGTCTCTTCGCTCATCGTTGAGCTCCTTCGTGCTCTCGAGGCTCCCTCACGGAGTCCCCGGACCACCGTCAACGCTAGCCCCGGTCCGCGGATTCTGTACCTGTGGCGCTCGTCACCGCGGTCCGTAGGCGCGGGTCACCGTCGCGACGTGGACCCGGTAGTCGGAGTACCACGTCGTGCGCCCGCGCTCCTGGGCGACGGGCGGACTCGTAGCCGAGATAGCCGGGCTGCTGCTTGGCCAGGGCCTGCATCCGCTCGCCCATCACGGCGTACCCCTGGTCGCCCTCGGTGCGGGTGCTGGTGAAGATCACCGCCGTGTACGGCGGGACGGGTGGACGGGCGAAGGTGCTCACGGCCCGAGGCTACGGCCGCAGTCCGACACCACTGGTCCAGACCGCCGGTGACGCAATCGTCGCGTCGTCGTTGAGATCTCAAACGAGAGCGACGAGGACCGGAAATTGCCGTCCGCGACCTCGCTCACGACCCGCACCCTCGGAAGAAAGAACTGTGCTGTGACATCGTTTCGGGCTCCGCGACGGCTCTCCGTCCCCCTCGTCCTGGCCTTCCTCATCGCCTTCGCCCTGGTCCTCGTCCCGTCGTCCCCGGCTTCGGCCGCCGTGACCCAGGGGATCAGCGGCACGGTGACCGGGCCCGGTGGCACCCCGCTCTCGGGCATCGATGTCGGGTTCTTCCAGCTCTTTCCCGACGGCAATTGGGGATACAGCAGCTCCGCTGTGACGGACGCGACCGGCCACTACGCCAAGGACCTCACGGTGGGGGTCTGGCGGGTCGGGTTCGCCGGTGGGAGCGAGGACTACGTCATCGAGTACTACGACGACGTCGCGGACGTGAACCACGCGGCCAATGTCTGGGTGACCGAGTCCCAGGTCACCGCGAACATCGACGCCCAGCTCGCACCGCACGTCCCGGGCCACATCACCGGGCACATAGACGGCAGCGGGGGAAACCCGATCGCGAACGCCGAGGTCCGCCCGTACGTGTACGACGCCGGGAAATGGGAGTACGCCCCGCAGTTCGCCGGTGAGACCGACGCGAGCGGCGATTACGACCTCGCTGTCCCGTTGGGGGTGTACCGGCTCGAGTTCGACGCGGACGGTTACTTCGGCGAGTTCTATGACGACGTCGCGACGGTCGACGCCGGCACCCAGATCCGGGTGTCGGACGGCGAAACCGTCTCCGGCAATGACGCGGTGCTGCAGAAGAGCGCCGCGCTGGGCGGGACGGTGACACTCCCCGCGGGCGCCGACCCCGAAGGCTCGGACGGTGTGGTGACGGTGGTCGACACCGCGACGGGCGACGAGGTACAGACCACATTGGACCCGGGCGAGGAGACGGCTCCGGGGAGCAACACCTACCCCTGGTTCGTGGACGATCTCGATGCGGGTACCTACCGCGTCGAGTTCGGGTTCGAGGACGGCGCGGCGACGTCCGAGGCAGAGTTCTTCGACAACCAGCCCGAGTCCGCCGGTGCTGCCGCGGCAGACGAGATCGTGCTCGCGACGGGCGAGGAGAACACGGACATCGACGCGACCTTGCGTGTCGGCGGCACGATCAGCGGCGCGGTCGTCGACGCCGAGGGCGATCCGCTCGCCGGGTGCACGGTGCTCGCCGTCAACAGCATCAACCATTTCGTCACCCGGACCGCGACCACCGACGCCGACGGCTCGTTCGAGGTCGGCGGTCTGACCACGGGTGCCTACGGGCTGATCGTCGGTCTGGCTGCGCCGAGCGGACCCTGCAACTCCTCGGAGTACTACGCGAACACGAACGGCGACCTCGCTGAGACGCCGGCGCAGATCATTCCGATCTCGACTGCGCCCGGCTCTGACGTCGTGCTCGGCGCCACCCTCGTGTACGGCGGCTCTGTCGCTCCTCCTCCGAGCGTCACCAACGCGACGGCGCCGACGATTCCCGGCGGGGCACCCACCGTGGGCATGCAGATCACCGCGAACCCGGGCACCTGGAGTCCCGCGGACGTGAACCTCAGCTACCAGTGGCGGGTGAACGGGGGAGTCATCCCGGGCGCGACGAGTCAGTGGTACACGCCGCCCGCCGAGGCCACCGGCCTGAAGCTCTCGGTCACCGTGACGGCATCGAAGGCCGGCTACACGTCGAAGAGTGTCACCTCGAACGAGACCGCTCCGGTCGTGGGCGTCAGCACCAGCCCGACGGTCGTGCAGAACTTCGCGCTGCCGTCGGTCCGGGGTGTCCAGCGCGTGGGCTCGCAGGTGACCGCCGACCCCGGCGCCTGGACGCCGGGCGCGACGCTGTCCGTGCAATGGCTGCGCAACGGCGAGCCGGTGCCGGGTGCGACCGGTCCGACGTACACACTCGGTGCGGCCGACGCGGGCACCTACATCCAGGTGGTCGTGACCGCCTCCAAGGCAGGGCTGACCTCGACCTCGCGGCTGAGCCCGTCGACGGAGCCCGTGCTCCCAGGCATCCTGACCGTGACCAGCGCCTCGCGGCTGG
>JAEKKP010000256.1 GCA_019510315.1 Propionibacteriales bacterium | reverse complement strand
GTGTTGGGGCCCTGGTCGTCGTCGCGGATCCGCTTGAAGTCCTGGGCCGGGAGCATCGGGTAGACCGTTGCCCCGTCGGCCTCACTGAAGCTGCACAGCCCGAACAGTGAGACCTCGGGGCCGTCGAGGTACTCCTCGACGAGCACCTGGTCGCAGCCGGCCGCGTGTGCGAGCGCGGCCTCGCGGTCGTCGGTCACGATCACGCCCTTGCCCGCGGCGAGGCCATCGTCCTTCACGACGTACGGCGGCCCGAACGCGTCCAGCGCGGCGGCGGCCTCGTCTGCGGTCGTGCAGACGTGGGCGAGGGCCGTGGGTACGCCGGCCGCGCCCATTACGTCCTTCGCGAAGGCCTTCGAGCCCTCGAGCTGCGCCGCGGCCGCCGATGGACCGAAGCAGGAGATGCCGCGCTCGCGCACGGCGTCGGCCACGCCTGCGACGAGCGGCGCCTCGGGGCCGACGACGACCAGGTCGACACCCAGCTCGACGGCGAGCGCCGCGACGGCCGGCCCGTCCATCGGGTCCACCTCGTGCAGCGTGGCCACGCTTGCGATGCCCGGGTTGCCCGGCGCCGCGTGCACCTCGCTGACCGACGGGTCCCGGGACAGGGCGAGCGCCAATGCGTGTTCCCGGCCACCGGTGCCGATCACGAGGGTCTTCACGTGGCGCGAGTCTAGGGCTTGGGATAGTCCGGCACGATTTGGCCCTCAACGGGGCCCACAGGGGGCGAGAACGTGCCGGACTACCCCCGCGAGGGTCAGGATGCACGGTCGCCCCACCACGCTGGCGGCTCCAGGGTCCACGCGCACTCTTCAGCGCTGAGGAACTTGGCTCGCGCCCGTGCCCTCAGCATGCGCCGGACGACCAGATCCCGGTCAGAGAGGTCGCCCCGCACGACGGTGAAGTACTCCAGGCCGTGGTCCCGAAAGAGCTGCTCCCGCTGGATGTCTCCGCGTCGTCGATCGCGGCGAAGGTGGTCGGCGCCGTCGTACTCCCCGACGACACCCGCCACAGAATCGAAGAGATCCGGATATCCAAGGAGCTGACCGCGGCGGTTGAAGAGAGGCTGGTTGCAAACGGGCGGCGGCAATCCCGCATCGAGTACCCACACCAGGCGCATTCGAGATTCTTGCGGAGAGCGACTGTCGTCGATCGCGTGTGCCAGAGACTTGCGCACCCGTGGCACCCCTTCCCAGGCGTAGCGCGTCTCCACGTATGCCGCCATCTCCGCGACGGTGAGCAGACCAGCTGCCACCGCCATGTCGACCACCACGACCCCCTCACGCTCCGAGTGGACGCGTCTCACTTCGTCGAAGGTCGCACGGGCAACGGACGAGCAGCGCAGACCCGCGACCTCATCGAGCTCTCCTGGCGGGAACTGCTCCTTCGTCACGGTCGAGCCCGCCGCCGGCCGCAGGTTGGCGCCGGCAGCACCAACGATCAGCGGCACGGGCAGCTCGTCGCCCGATCTCTGGTCGAGTCCGTCGAAGTAGGCGGCGCCGCGCCACCTGAGTGACGCCCATCCCGTCACTGCACCCGCCTCGGGCAGTCGCATGGCCTGCTCGACGATGCGCTGCTCGACCGGCACTGGGACATCGGACCGAACGAACAAGCCACGAGTGGATCGCCTCCAGCGCGGACCGCGCGCCTCCTTCGACGTCGGCCCGACGAGGCCGGCCGGGTCCACCGGGACCGGAACCACGACCTCGGGCCGGCGACAGCGCGGCTCCCAGTAATCCCCGGACACGCGTGCAGGGTCCCCAGACCGGCCACCCCACGGGAACCGTCGTTACTGGCGCTGTGGATCGAGGACCAGAAGAGAGGACCTGTGTGGACGGATAGTCCGGCACGTTCTCGCCCCAGATGCACCTTCAGAAGGGCGGAAAGGTGCCGGACTATCCGCCTCCGCGCGACCTCAGACCCGGCGGCCCACCGAGACGGAGTACGCCGCCGGCCGGTAGCGCAGGATCGGGTCGTCGGAGAGCTCGATGCCGTCCACGACCCGGGTCGGGTCGAACACGACGACCTCGCCGCCCTGCTCGCGGTCGGGGTCCGGGCCGGTGACCTCGATGGTGCCGGCGTCGAAGAACTCGGTGTCCCACACCGACGTCGGGTCGTGCGGGTCGTCGCCCGGGCCGGCCTGCTGGACCTCGAGGGTGTAGCGCACCGGGTGCTCGGCGAGCCGGGCGACGATCTCCTCGCGGAGCCGGTCGCGACCCTTGAACTCGCCGGCGGGACGGTCGCTGTGCTGCGGCGTGAACCGGTAGCGCACCCATGTCTCGGCGCCCTCGGCGGAGATC
>JAEKKP010000054.1 GCA_019510315.1 Propionibacteriales bacterium | reverse complement strand
GCACGAGGCGTCGGTCAACGTCTTCGGCAACGGCCTGGTGGCGATGCTGCGCCGGGGTCTTCGGCCCGCTCAGGACGTGGCGCTCACCGTGGAGGAGATGCTCCGGTTCGACTCGGCGCTCCAGCTCTTCGAGCGGACAGCGACCGAGGCCGTACGGATCGGGCCCGAGGGGCGCTCGGTGCTCGTCGAGCGCGGCCAGAAGGTCGCGGTCCTGCTGGGCTCGGCGAACCGTGATCCGGCGGTGTTCGACAACCCTGGGGATTTCCTGGTCGACCGCACGCCGAACAACCACGTGGCCTTCGGGGTCGGCGTGCACTTCTGCCTCGGCGCCCCGCTGGCCCGGATGGAGCTGTACGAGTCGGTCCGGCACCTGTTCACGGCGTACCCGGACCTCGCGCTCGCCGGTGAGCCGGAGTCGCGCGGGACCTTCGTGCTGCGCGGCTACCGCTCCGTGCCCGTGGCCGTCGCACCGGACGTCGAGCCTGTCGCACCGGACGTCGAGCCTGTCGAGACGAAGAGAGAGCACACATGACCGAAGCACACGACGCCGTCGAGGTGATCGTCGCCAAGCGCGACGGCGGCGACCTCTCCGACAGCCAGATCGACTGGGTCGTCGACGCCTACACGGGTGGCAGCGTGACCGACGAGCAGATGTCGGCGCTGGCGATGGCGATCCTGCTCAACGGCATGGACCGCCGCGAGATCGCGCGCTGGACCGCGGCCATGATCGCCTCGGGCGAGCGGATGGACTTCTCCTCGCTCTCCCGTCCGACCGCCGACAAGCACTCGACCGGCGGCGTCGGCGACAAGATCACGCTGCCCCTGGCCCCACTGGTGGCCGCCTGCGGGGTGGCGGTGCCGCAGCTCTCCGGCCGAGGGCTCGGCCACACCGGTGGCACCCTGGACAAGCTGGAGTCGATCCCCGGGTGGCGCGCTTCACTCTCCAACGAGGAGATGCTCGCCCAGCTCGAGGGCGTCGGAGCGGTGATCTGTGCCGCCGGTGCCGGGCTGGCGCCGGCTGACAAGAAGCTCTACGCCCTGCGCGACGTGACCGGGACGGTCGAGGCGATCCCGCTGATCGCGAGCTCGATCATGAGCAAGAAGATCGCGGAGGGCACCGGGTCGCTGGTGCTCGACGTCAAGGTCGGCACCGGTGCGTTCATGAAGGAGCTGGACCTCGCCCGCGAGCTGGCCGAGACGATGGTCGCCCTCGGTACCGATGCGGGCGTGCGCACGGTCGCGCTGCTCACCGACATGTCGACGCCGCTCGGCCTCACTGCGGGCAACGCGCTCGAGGTTCGCGAGTCGGTCGAGGTGCTCGCCGGTGGCGGTCCGGCCGATGTCGTGGAGCTCACGCTCGCCCTGGCGCGCGAGATGCTCGCCGGCGCGGGGCGTGAGGACGTCGATCCCGCCGAGGTCCTCTCCTCGGGTGCAGCGATGGACAGCTGGCGGGCGATGATCTCGGCCCAGGGCGGTGACCCCGACGCCACCCTCCCGACGGCTCGCGAGCAGCACGTCGTGACCGCACCGGCCTCCGGCGTGCTCACCCGGCTGGACGCCATGGCAGTCGGGCTGGCCTCCTGGCGGCTCGGCGCCGGTCGGGCCAAGCTCGGCGACGGCGTCCAGGCCGGCGCGGGTGTCGAGTGGCACGCCCGCCCGGGCGACACGGTCACCGAGGGCCAGCCCCTGCTGACCCTCCACACCGACGAGCCGGAGCGCTTCGACCGCGCCCTGGCCTCCCTCGACGGCGGCTTCGACATCTCCGAGGCGGCGTACCACCCCACGCCTCTCGTCCTCGACCGCATCGGTTGAGGAGCGAAAGGGTCAGGGGAGGAGCAGCACCACGGTCTCGGCGACGCAGGCGGGCTTGTCCTGGCCCTCGATCTCGATGACGTGGTTGACGGTCAGCTGCTTGCCGGTGGGGATGTCGGTCACCTTGCCGATGGTCACCCGTGAGCGGATCCGCGAGCCGACGCGCACGGGGTTCGGGAAGCGCACCTTGTTCACGCCGTAGTTCAGCTTCGCGCCGGGGGTCTGGAGCGTGAACACCATCGAGCCCAGCCACGGCACCAGCGACAGGGTGAGGTAGCCGTGGGCGATCGTGCCGCCGAAGGGGCCGGCGGTGGCCCGCTCGACGTCGACGTGGATCCACTGGTGGTCACCGGTCGCGTCGGCGAACTGGTTCACCCGGTCCTGCTTGATCTGGATCCAGTCGCTGGTGCCGATCTCCTGCCCGGCAGCGGCCTCGATCTCCTCGAAGGTGTGGAACACGCGCATCGACGACACTCCCGGCTGGTTTGGTTGGATGGGTGCATGTCAGAACTTACCCGTGAGGTGATCCAACGCGCTCCCAAGGTCTTGCTCCACGATCACCTGGACGGCGGCCTGCGGCCCCAGACGATCGTCGAGCTGGCCGCCGCGTCGGGTCATCAGCTGCCGGCAGGTGACGCCGAGTCGCTCGGCCGGTGGTTCGCGGAGTCGGCGGACTCCGGGTCGCTGGAGCGCTACCTGGAGACCTTCGACCACACGGTGGCGGTGATGCAGACGGCCGACAACCTCACCCGCGTCGCGCGCGAGTGCGTCGAGGACCTCGCCGCTGACGGTGTCGTGTATGCCGAGGTGCGCTACGCGCCCGAGCAGCACCTCGAGGAGGGCCTGTCGCTCGAGGACGTCGTCGCGGCGGTGCAGCGCGGGTTCGACGAGGGCCAGACGGCGGCCGACGGCGCCATCGTCGTGCGTCAGCTGCTCACGGCGATGCGGCACAAGGCCAACTCGCGCGAGGTCGCCGAGCTCGTCGTGGCGCACCGTGACGACGGCGTGGTCGGCTTCGACATCGCGGGAGCCGAGGCCGGCTACCCGCCGACCCGGCACCTGGACGCCTTCGAGTACCTCCAGCGCGAGAACGCGCACTTCACGATCCACGCCGGCGAGGCCTTCGGGCTGCCGTCGATCTGGGAGGCGATCCAGTGGTGCGGCGCCGACCGGCTCGGGCACGGCGTCCGGATCATCGACGACATCACCACCGGCCCGGACGGTCAGCCGGTGCTGGGTCGGCTGGCGGCGTACGTGCGGGACAAGCGCATCCCGCTCGAGATGTGCCCGCACTCCAACGTGCAGACCGGCGCGGCCCCGTCGATCGCGGAGCACCCCATCGGGATGCTGACCGACCTGCGCTTCCGGGTGACGGTCAACACCGACAACCGCCTGATGAGCGGTACGTCGATGACGCAGGAGATGTCGGCGCTCGCGGAGGCGTTCGGCTACGGACTCGACGACCTGCAGTGGTTCACGGTCAACGCCATGAAGTCGGCGTTCCTCCGGTTCGACCAGCGGCTGCGGATCATCAACGAGGTCATCAAGCCCGGCTACGCCGCCCTGGCCGCGGAAGGAACGTGAGGAAGCATGGTCGACGACTCGGGACGCCGTCGTGCGCGTGATCTGGCCGATGCCCTGCAGGTCGCTGGGGTGGTCGGCGCACTGGTCGATCTCGGGCTGCCGTGGTGGCGGCACGCGACGGTCGATCGTGAGGTGGTGACCTGGACCGGCTGGAACGCTCTCGGCAGCGACGCCGCGGGCTACCCGTGGTTCGTCATCGGCGTGGTCGTGGTCGGCGTCGCAGCTGTCCTCGTCGACCGGCGCTGGGCCCGACTGACCGCCGCCTGGGCCGCGCTGCTGATCGCATTGCTGATGTGGCTCGGCATCACCCGCACCAGCAGCCTCGACGACTACAGCGCGCTCTCCGGGGCGTGGACGGGCGTGCTCCTGCTGTTCTGCTGCGCCGTCGCCCAGTGGTCGGCCGTACTCGCGCTGCCCCGGCGGCCGGTCAGGCGCTGACGAGCAGCCGCTGGATCTCGGCGTACGCCGCGTCGGGGTGCAGCACCCGGCAGCCCAGCGCCTCGGCATGGGCGACGACACGGCGCTGCTCGCGGAGCAGGTGCAGGCCACGGCGCACCAGGACGCCCGGGGGCTTGCGGTGCTCGCGGAGGTCGCGACTCAACCGCCGGACGAAGGTGACGACGGGGTGCTGGGTCAGGCAGATCGCGTCAGCCAGGACGCCTCGGGTCCGGCACGCGCCGACGACCTCCTGGGCGAAGATGCCCTCGGCGACGAAGCAACGGCTGTCGCCGAGGTCGAGCACGCGGTGGCCGGTACGCCGGCTCTGCGAGATGTCGTACGCCGGCACGTCCGTCCGCCCTGTCGCGCACAGCTGCTCGATCGCCGCCAGCGCGTCCGCTTCGCTCCAGGACCGCGGGGAGTCCCAGTCGACGATGGGCGCGCCGCCCGCGAGCTCGACGACCGGCAGCGTCGGGTCGTCGCCGTCCTTGTAGAAGTCGTCGAGGTTCAGCACCGGCAGCCCGAGGCGGGTGCACAGCCGGGTCTTGCCCGATCCAGACGGGCCGGCGATCACGATCACCCTGGAGCGGACCGGCACTGCCACGGGGACAGTCTCACATCCGGTCGGGACACGCGACGAAATCCGGCGCGGACCTGGCCAACCACCTATCCTGAGCCGGACAGGGAGGTCACCGAAGTGGGCGTGCGCATCCCGCAGCGTGACGCGATCGTGCTCGGGACCACGACCGCGGTGCTGGTCGTCCTTCACCTCGTCCGGCCGTCGGGCCCGCTGGGCGACGCGACGTACCTTTCGGTCATCCTCGCCGCACCCGCGGTGGCCTTCCTCGGAGCACGTGCGGCGTCGCCGGGCCGCCGACGGGTGCCGGTCCTCATCGCCACGGGCCTGGGCGCCTCGGCGCTCGGCGACGTGGTCTACGACCTGTACACGTGGTCGGGCCACGACCCGGACGTCTCGCTGGCCGACATCGCGTACTACGGGAGCTACGTCTTCCTCGGCGCGGCGATGCTGGCCATCGTGCTGACCCGGCGCCAGGACGCCCGCCGGATCAACACCGACGCCGCGGTCGACGCACTGACCGTCGTGGCGGTCAGCGTCCTCCTGCTCTGGAGCGTCGCCGTGCGTGGCATCGTCAGCGACACCTCCGTCCCGGTCTCCACGCGCCTGGTCCTCGGGGGCTACCCGGTGCTCGACGCCGTCCTGCTGGCGCTGGTGCTCCGGGTGCTTTCGGTGCGTGCGCACCGAGAGCTGCTCGGGGTGCCCTTCGCCGTGGGAGTGGGCTGCTGGCTCGCCTCGGACTTCGGCTACATGCAGGCCTGGGCCTCGGGAGAGCTGCTGGCCTTCCTGGACGTGGGCTGGATGGTCGGCGGCATCCTGATGGCGACCTCCACGTGGCGACGTCCGGACCCGGCCGCCGCGGTCGACGAGGCACCCACCGCCGTCCGAACGCCGCTCGGGCAGCTCGGCCTGGCCGTCCTCCCGCTGCTGGTCCCGCCCGCGCTCATGCTCGTGGCTGCCCTCCGAGGTCGCGAGGTCTCCGTGACCGAGAGCGTCGTTGCCGGACTGCTGATCGTTGCGATCACCGTCCTGCGGGTCTGGCGGCTGCTCGACGCCGAGACCGAGCTGCGCCGCGACCTGGCCCTGGCACGCGACGAGGCTCTCGCCGCCTCGCGGGCGAAGTCGACCTTCCTTGCGACGATGAGCCACGAGATCCGCACGCCGATGAACGGTGTGATCGGCCTCAACGAGCTGCTCCTCACGACGAGCCTGGACGAACGGCAGCGGCAGTACGCCGAGGGCGTGCAGAACGCCGGACACGGGCTGCTCGGGGTCATCAACGAGATCCTCGACTTCTCCAAGATCGAGTCGGGTCATCTGGAGCTCGAGGAGATCGACTTCGACCTCGTCGAGCTGGTCGAGAGCGTCGCCGAGATCGTCGGCGAACCGGCGATGGCGAAAGGGCTCGAGCTGCTGGCGTACTGCTCGCCGGAGCTCCCGACCGGCCTGCGCGGCGATCCGCACCGGATCCGCCAGGTGCTCCTCAACCTGGCGGGCAACGCGATCAAGTTCACCGCGCAGGGTGAGGTGATCATCCGCGTCGGCCTCGACGACGGCGTCGAGGACCGGTACGTCGTGCGCTTCGAGGTCACCGACACCGGGATCGGGCTGGCGCCCGAGGACCGCGACCGGATGTTCGAACCGTTCTCGCAGGCCGATTCCTCGACGACTCGCCAGTACGGCGGCACCGGGCTCGGACTGTCGATCAGCCGTCAGCTCGCCGCTGCGATGGGTGGACAGCTGGGCGTGCACAGCTCCCCGGGCACCGGGAGCACGTTCTGGTTCACGGTCCCGCTCGAGCTCAGCCACGAGGCTCCGGTGCCGAGGTTCTCGGCCCCGTCGCCTCTCAGCGGGCTCCGCGTCCTCGTCGTCGACGACAACGCCACCAACCGCACCGTCCTGCACGACCAGCTCCACCACTGGGAGATGTCCGTGGACCTTGTCGACGGAGCCGGGCCCGCGTTGGCATGCCTGCACGAGGCGTCCCGAGCCGGACGGCCGTACGACGTCGGCCTGCTCGACCTGTGCATGCCGGATGTCGACGGGCTCGAGCTCGCGAGGCGCATCCAGGCCGATCCCGTGCTGAGTGGCACGCCGCTGGTGCTGATGACCTCCGGTCCGACGGTGACCGAGGCCGAGGCTCGTGCCGTCTCCATCTCGGCCGCCCTGACCAAGCCGGTGCTGATGTCGCGGCTGCGGCGCACACTGGAGCGCGTCGTCGCCGACCGGGATCCCGAGGAGCCTGTCGCCGTGGCGAACCCGACGAGCACCGGGTCTCTCGGGACGGTGCTGATCGTCGACGACGGTGAGGTCAACCAGCTGGTGGCCGCCGGTCTGCTGACACACCTGGGGTACACGACCGAGATCGCCGTGGACGGCCGGCAGGCGATCGAGCTGATCGGGCAGCGCCAGTTCGACGCGATCCTGATGGACGTGCAGATGCCGGTGATGGACGGCTACGACGCGACCCGCGAGATCCGCCGACTCGAAGGAGGCGGCCGGCGCACGCCGATCATCGCGATGACCGCGACGGTGACCGACGGGGAACGCGACCGCTGCCTGGCAGCCGGCATGGACGACTACATTGCGAAGCCGATCGGGAAGTCGGTCGTGCTGGCGATGCTGGAGCATTGGGTGCCAGTGGTCTGATCCGGTCGGTGGGGGCCGGAGCGCGTGCCCCACCTCAGAGGCACGGGCCGTGTCCCAGACGCGTCAGCCCCTTCTTGTCGCCGGGGCCGAAGTGCCGCATCCCGTTCACCTTCTTCTGCATCAGCTCGAAGGGACTGCCGACATGCCCGAGCCCGACCACGTGCCCGAGCTCGTGGGTCACGATCGCGCGGACGGTCGACCGGCGTCCTTCGCGCACCAGCCGCGTGATCGCGGGCGCGTCGAGGAAGACCTGACCGGTTGCGTAGTAGCGGCGACCGGTGGCCTGGTCGGTCACGCTCTGCGGCCCGCCACGCCCGATCGGTGACCCTCTGAGCGCCGGGATGACGTCAGGCGTCGTCCACACGACCAGGATCGGTGCCCAGCCGGCACCGTACCGAGCCTGGACCGGAGGTCGCTCCAGGCTCGCCGGCTCGTCGGTGGACCCAGCGACGTACATCTCGAGCCCGGTGTCGTCGGCAACCTCAGCGACGGCCTGTTCGACGAGGTTCTCGGCGCCCTTGGGTCGCAGGTCGTCATTGATGACCACGCGCAGCTGGCGACACGAGCTGAAGGTCACCGGCTGGCCGTCCTGGCTGGCGAGGAACGTGTACCCACCGTCACCGAACAGTGCCGGCATCGCGAACCTGAGCTTCACGACCGCGGGCGCGACGAGGTTCTGTCCTGAGGTGGTCGCGAACATCCAGAAGAACACGATGGCCGTGAAGGCGAGCACGGCGGGCCACCTGCGTGACGAGCGACGGCTGCGCCGGGGGCGTCCGGTGGAGGATGCCGAGACCGGAGATCGCTCGCGGACCGGCACACCCGGCTCGCCGCGCGGAGTGCAGGCGTCGAGAAGGGCCTGACTGCGCGTCCTCAGCAACGCGGCCTCCTTGGCCGACCGGTCGAAGCCCGGCTGACTCGCGATGCCGACAGCCTCGACGAGGTAGCCCTTGGCATCCGCCCGTCGGCCGGCCTCGAGGTGGAGCGCGCCGAGCATGGTGAGGGCCGTGACAAGAAGCGGGTCCGGCCTGTCGCTCCTGGTGACACCCGGAAGCCGCATGACCTTCAAGAGGCCCTCGAGCAACGGCTGGGCGTCGTCCCGCCGGCCGGACTCGATCGCCGCGCTGGCCGCGTCCAGCAGCTCGGCGGCCGTGTCGCGCCGATCGTCGCGGTCCTCGCCCCGAGCGCGCCACATGCCGGACCGAACCCCCGTCTACCTCGCTCGACTGATCACGGCACAGCATGCGGCACGCGCGTGCGCGCTGTCCGGAAAACGCGACGACGGAGAGAGCTCAGATCCCCGCGACCTCCAGGTCGCGCGCGAGCTCGGGGTCCGTGACGCCGGTGAGGTCGAGGCCGTTGACGTCCATGTGCGAGGCCAGCCACGGGGCGACCTCGGCGACCGATCCGGTGAGGACGTTGACGACCCCACCGGGGAGGTCGCTGGTGGCCATCACCTCGCCGAGGGTGATCGCGGTCAGCGGGTGCGGCTCGCTGGCGATCACGACGCAGGTGTTGCCGGTGACGATGACGGGCGCGACGACGCTGACCAGCCCGAGCAGCGGCCCGGACGGAGCGACGATCGCCACCACGCCGCTCGGCTCAGGCGCCGAGTGGTTGAAGTACGGACCGGCGACCGCGTTGGCGCTGCCGGTCACCTGGGCGATCTTGTCGGCCCACCCGGCGTACCAGACCAGCCGGTCGATCGCCGCGTCGACGTAGGTCCGCGCCTTCGCGGCGGTCAGCCCCTCGGCGGCGCGCAGCTCGGTCTCGAACTGCTCACGCCGGCCCTCGAGCACCTCGGCGATCCGGTAGACCACCTGCCCGCGGTTGTACGCCGTGCGCCCCGACCAGCCGCCGAAGGCCGAGCGTGCCGCCTTGACGGCGTCGCGGGCGTCCTTGCGCGAGGCCTGTGCGGCATTGGCCAGGAACGAGCCCTTGGCGTCGTTGACGACGTAGGTCCGTCCCGACTCCGATCGCGGGAAGTCGCCGCCGATGTAGAGCTTGTAGGTCTTCTTCACGTCCAGGCGTGTGCTCACTTCAGGTAGCCCTCCAGACCGTGGCGGCCACCCTCGCGGCCGTAGCCCGACTCCTTGTAGCCACCGAACGGGCTCGCTGGATCGAACTTGTTGAACGTGTTGGACCACACCACGCCGGCGCGCAGCTGCGATGCCATCCAGAGGATCCGCGAGCCCTTGTCGCTCCACACCCCGGCAGAGAGGCCGAACGGCGTGTTGTTGGCCTTCTCGACGGCCTCCTTCGGCGTGCGGAACGTGATGACGCTGAGCACCGGGCCGAAGATCTCCTCGCGCGCGATCCGGTGGGCCTGGCTGACGCCCGTGAAGATCGTCGGTGGGAACCAGTACCCGTGGTTGGGCAGGTCGCACGGCGGCGACCAGCGGCCCGCACCCTCGGCCTCGCCGATGTCCGACAGCTCGCGGATCTTGGCCAGCTGCTCGGCAGAGTTGATCGCGCCGACGTCGGTGTTCTTGTCCAGCGGGTCACCGACTCGCAGCGTCGCCATCCGGCGCTTCAGGCGAGCGAGCACGTCCTCGGCCACCGACTCCTGGACGAG
>JAEKKP010000255.1 GCA_019510315.1 Propionibacteriales bacterium | reverse complement strand
GCCCGGACGCGTTCCACGTCTACGACACCACGTTGCGCGACGGCGCACAGCAGGAGGGTCTGAACCTCTCGGTGGCCGACAAGCTGGCGATCGCGCGCCAGCTCGACGGACTGGGTGTCGGCTTCATCGAGGGCGGCTGGCCCGGTGCGAACCCGAAGGACACCGAGTTCTTCGCCCGCGCTCGTGAGGAGCTGCACCTCCAGAACGCCCGGCTCGCTGCCTTCGGCGCCACCCGCCGGGCCGGCGTCAAGGCAGCCGACGACCCGCTGGTCGCGGCCCTGCGCGACAGCGGTGCCGGCGTCGTCACGCTGGTCGCCAAGTCGCACGACCGGCACGTCGAGCTCGCGCTGCGCACGACGCTGGAGGAGAACCTCGCGATGGTCCGTGACACCGTCGCCCACCTCGCCGCGGAGGGGCAGCGGGTGTTCCTCGACGCCGAGCACTTCTTCGACGGCTACCGCGACAACCGCGACTACGCGCTCGAGGTGCTGCGCGCGGCCTTCGAGGCCGGCGCCGAGGTGGCCGCCCTGTGCGACACCAACGGCGGCATGCTGCCCGGCTGGGTCGGCGACGTCGTCGACGACGTCGTGGCGACCACCGGCGGCCGGATCGGGATCCACTGCCACAACGACACCGGCTGCGCGGTGGCCAACACGCTCGCCGCCGTCGACGCCGGTGCCACCCACGTCCAGGGCACCCTCAACGGCTACGGCGAGCGCACCGGCAACGCCGACCTCGTCAGCGTGGTGGCCAACCTCGAGCTCAAGCTCGACAAGCGGGTTCTGCCGGCCGGGATGCTCCGCGAGGCCACCCGGATCGCCCACGCGGTCGCCGAGGTGACCAACGTGCCGCCCGCGTCGCGTCAGCCGTACGTCGGCGTCTCGGCGTTCGCGCACAAGGCCGGCCTGCACGCGAGCGCCATCAAGGTCGACCCGAGCCTCTACCAGCACATGGACCCCGAGGGCGTCGGCAACGACATGCGACTGCTCGTCTCCGACATGGCCGGACGCGCGTCCATCGAGCTGAAGGGCCGCGAGCTCGGCTTCGAGCTCGACAAGGACCTCGTCTCCCGGGTCACCGCGCGCGTCAAGGAGATGGAGTCACGCGGCTACACCTTCGAGGCGGCCGACGCGTCCTTCGAGCTGATGCTCGCCGAGGAGGTCGCGGGCGGGCGGCCGTCGTACTTCGAGGTCGAGTCGTGGCGCGTGATCACCGACTCGAGCCCGCAGGCCGAGGCGTCCTCGGAGGCGACCGTCAAGCTGCTCGCCGGCGGCTCGCGGATCGTCGTCACCGGCGAGGGCAACGGACCGGTCAACGCGCTCGACCATGCGCTGCGCCAGGCAATCGAGCGGCTCTACCCCGAGGTCGTGAAGTTCGAGCTGATCGACTACAAGGTCCGCATCCTCGACCAGGGCCATGGCACCGATGCGATCACCCGGGTGCTCATCGAGACCTCCGACGGGCAGTCGTCATGGGTCACCGTCGGCGTCGGCCACAACGTCATCGAGGCCTCGTGGGAGGCACTCATCGACGGGCTCACCTTCGGCCTGCGCCGCCACGGGGCTTAGGAGAGGCCCAACCACGGTGCCGGGTCGACGGCCGTGCTGAGGCCGCCGCCGGCCCGGCGTACCTCGAAGTGCAGGTGGCAGCCGTCGGGAGCGCCGCTGTCACCGGCGAGCGCGATCCGCTGGCCCGGGTGCACGTGCTCGCCCGGCCGCACGAACACGTGGATGGTGTGGCCGATCAGGATGTCGTGGTCACCGGTCCGGATCCGGAACGGATGCACCCCGTACGCCGACCCGGGTGCTCCCGGCTCTGACGGGTCGAGCACGACGCCGTCGACCGCCGAGAACAGCGGCGTGCCGCACGGCATCGCGACATCGATGCCGTGGTGGAAGCCCTCGCGGCCCGGGCAGCGCGGGTCGTGGTCGTACCAGGGAGACGCGTTGCAGCCGTAGCCGATCATCACCCGGTGGCGGCCCGCGAACCACGCCGAGGTGTGCCAGGCGTGGTCGTCGGTGTAGAACCTCCAGCGCGCGTCGAACGGGGTGTCCCGGTCGATGATCCACCGCCGCAGCCGGCGACCACCAGGAGCGCGACGACGGCGACTGAGGTTTCGAGACGGTTGCTGCGCAACCTCCTCAACCACCGTTCTCGACAACGGTGCCCGCAGTGCCTGCGACGAGGTCGGCGAGCTCGTCGAGCGAGCCGATGACCGCGCGCTTGCCGGTGGCCCGCACGAACCGGGCGGCGGCCTCGACCTTCGGGCCCATGGAGCCCTCCGCCAGGCCGAGCTCGCCGAGCTCGTCGGGCGTGGTCCGCTCGAGCCTGCGCTGCTGCGGCGTACCCCAGTCGAGGTACACCCCGTCGACGTCGGTGGCGATGACGAGGAGGTCGGCGTCGAGCTCCTCGGCCAGCATCGCCGAGGTGGCGTCCTTGTCGACCACCGCCTCGACGCCGCGCAGGTCGCCGTGCTCGTCGAAGACGGTCGGGATGCCACCGCCGCCCGCGCAGACCACGATCGTCCCCTGCTCGAGGAGCTGGCGGATCGGCCGGATCTCGAAGATCCGCGTCGGCTTCGGGCTCGCCACGACGCGCCGGAAGCCGTCGCCGTCCGGGGCGATGCTCCAACCGGCGTCGGCCGCGAGGACGACCGCGTGGTCGCGCGGGTAGACCGGGCCGATCGGCTTCGTCGGGTGCGCGAAAGCCGGGTCGTCGCGGTCGACCTCGACCATCGTGAGGATCGTCGCGAGCGGCTGCTCGTCGGGCAGCAGGTTGCCGAGCTCCTGCTCGATGACGTACCCGATCATCGCCTCGGTCTGCGCACCGAGCACGTCGAGCGGGTACGCCGGCACGTCGACGTACGCCGCCGCCTGCAGCGCCAGCAGGCCGACCTGCGGCCCGTTGCCGTGGGCGACGACGATCTCGTTGCCCTCGACGACCTCGGCGATGCACCTGGCCGCGGCGCGGATGTTGGCGCGCTGGTTCTCCGCCGTCATCGGCTGTCCGCGACGCAGGAGAGCATTGCCGCCGAGCGCGATGACCAGCCGCACCTCAGCTCCTCCGCCGGGCGATGATCCGTTCGGCGAGGTCCTCCCAGCCGGCAGCGATCCGTTCCACGTCCATCCCCTCGATCTCGATTTGCTGCTCCAGGATCACGACCTCCAGGGGCGCCATCAGCGCCGTGGACAGCAGCGCGATGTCTCCCGCGACGTCGAGCTGGTCGAGCAGGTAGCGCAGGTGCGTGGCCGCGAAGGAGTACACCGCGTAGTTCCGCGCCGGCGCGGCGGTGCTGGCCGCCCGGATCAGGGCGGCACCCCGGAGGTTCTGCTCGAGGCGCGACCGCCCGAACGCGAGCAGGCGCTCCCGCGGAGGGGCACCCGGGCCGAGAGGGGGCGGCCCCCCGATGACGCTGGCCTGCCAGTCGGCCTCGAACTGGTCGAGGAGCGCGGCCATGAGACCTGAGCGAGTCCGGAACCGGCGGAACACCGTGCCCTTGCCGACACCGGCCGCCTCGGCCACGGCGTCCATCGTCACCGACTCGACCCCGCAGTGGTCGACCAGCCGCTGCGCCGCCTCGAGCAGTGCTTTCCGGTTGCGTGCGGCGTCGCTGCGCTCGCGCACGTCCTGCCCCAGGATCGGCAGGAGTGGGCGCTCGGACATGCCCGCCACCCTAGGTCGCGACGGGGGAGCGCCGAGGGCCTTTTCCGGCCCGGGAATGAAACCGGACCATGGTCCGTTTAGATGTGGACATGTCCCCTCTCCTCCAGGAGCACCCCATGACCCACGTCGCCGTCCTCGTCGGCAGCCTCCGCGCCGACAGCGTGAACCGCCAGATCGCGGAATCGCTGCGCGACCTCGCACCCGAGGGCACCGTGATCGACATCGTCGACGGCCTCGCCGAGCTCCCGTTCTACAACGAGGACCTCGACGGCGACGGCGCGCCCGAGGCGGTCAGCCACGTGCGCGAGCGGGTCGCGAGCGCCGACCGTGTGCTCGCCGTCACCCCCGAGTACAACGCGACCATGCCGGCCGTGCTCAACAACGCGATCGACTGGCTGTCCCGCCCGTACGGCGTCGGCGCGCTCGCCGGCAAGCCGTTCGGCGTGATCGGCGTGACGCCGACCCCGTACGGCGGCAAGTGGGCCCACGCTGACGCCCGGCGCTCGGTCAAGATCGCCGGCGCGATCGTCGTCGAGGACGTCGACGTCTCGCAGACCTCGATCGACGTGGACGTGCTGCACGACCCGCGGGTCCGCGAGCGCCTCC
>JAEKKP010000240.1 GCA_019510315.1 Propionibacteriales bacterium | reverse complement strand
ACGGACGCCTGACCACCGGCAGGCCGTAGAACGCCGCGGGCCGGGGCCGGAAGCTGCGGTAGTGGTCGAAGAGCGTCGGGACCAGCAGCCCCGACCCGGCGGCCACCTCGGTGACAGCCTCGTCGGCCGCCGTCGCCTCGATGCTCCCCGAGCCACCACCGTTCCAGAACTCCAGCCCGACGAGCTCGCCCAGCGCCTGCGCGATCGTGCGCCGGCGGTCCGCGAGCTGGGTCATCGAGGCGGCCTTGAGCCGGCGCACCACCAGCGACTTCGCCCGCTGCTGCGGCACGTCGTCAGGTACGCCGGCCACCTGGCCCTCGTAGGTCATCACGCCGACGAGATCGAAGCCGGGCCGGTCGAGCACGTGGCGTGCGAAGGCCACGACCTCCTGCGGGTCGTGCAGCGGCGACCGCTTCGGCCCGACGTGGGACCGGCCGAGTCGCAGGCCCGCGTCGACGTCGATCGCCACCCGCACCCCACCCCCGGTGGTTGAGCCTGTCGAAACCGAGCCTGTCGAAACCCCGCCTGTCGCAACCCCAGCCCGGACCTTGTCCACCAGGTCCAGGTGCGCCGGGTCGTCGACCATGAGGGTGATCGCTGCCAGGGCGGCGTCGTCGGCCAGCAGCCGCCGCAGCGCCCCCTGGTCGACGCTCGGGTAGCCCATCACGACGTCGTCGGAGAGGCCGTGCTCGACCAGCCACAGGGCCTCACGCAGCGAGTACGCGAGGACACCGGCGAACCCGTCGCGGCCGAGCGCCCGGTCGAGAAGGGCCGGGACCCGCAGCGACTTGGACGCCACCCGGATCGGCGTACCAGCTGCGCGACGGACGAGGTCATCGGCGTTGGCGTCGAACGCGTCGAGGTCGACGACGACCATCGGCGTTGCCGGGTCGTCGAGGACGGAGACCGCATCGGTCAGCCGCTGCGCGAGCTGCCGCCGGCCCGCGTCGTCCCCTCGTGGGTCCACCTCAGGAGATCCCGTGCTTGCGGAGGATCGCCTCGATGTCGCCGAGGTCGTCGTCGCCGATCGCGGCCTCGCCCTTCGAGGGCTTCCCGCGCCGAGAGGCCCGTCCGAGCGCGGGTGGCGGTGCACCGCCACCGGCCACCTCGCCGACACGGCGGTTGCCGAGCAGGGTGGACGCGCCGAACAGCACCGCGGCCACCCCGGTCAGGACGATGCCGAGCCAGACCGACGGCTTGAAGACCAGGTCGACCGCCCAGTCGCCGACGCTCTGGCCGACCTCGAAACCGAGCTCGAGGACACCGGTGAGCCAGGCGGCGACGGGGAGGACCGTCCAGCCGGCCCCCCGCAGGCCGGCGGCCAGTCCGCGACTGCGCCAGCGGTAGAACGTGACCACGCCGAGGAGGATCGAGAGCGCGAACGCCAGGGCGCCCCAGGCGGCGGAGTCGTAGCTCATGGACCCAGCGTACGGAGCGACCGCGCGCACCGGGTGCAGGACGCGGGCCGCAACCGCCTTGGCACAATGCCGGGATGCGTGCCGACGGTCGAGCCATTGCCGAGCCGGAGTTCCCCGACGACGACGGCTCTGCGGCTGCGGACGTCGCGGCCGCCTTGTCGGCGTACGACGCGGACCCCGAGGCGGGGCACCGTCCGGCGCTGGCCGCACTCCAGGACAGCCGCCTGCTCGTCCCGGTCGTTGCCACGCTCGGTGAGGTCGAGTACGACGAGCGGGGGCTCGCCCACGACAAGAGCAGCGACATGGCGGCCGTGCTGATCACCGGGCGGGACGGTCGTACCGCGCTGCTGTCGTTCACCTCGACTGTCTCGCTGCAGGCTTGGAACGCTGACGCGCGCCCGGTCGGCGTGAGCGCCCGGCAGGCTGCCCGGGCCGCGCTCCAGGACGGAGCGGACGCCCTTCTGGTCGACGTCGCCGGGCCGGTCCTCTTCCCGGTCGAGGGCCAGGACCTGCGCGACCTCGCCGACGGACTCGTCCTGCGCCGGATCGACGACCGCTGGGCCTGGACCCAGACGCTCCCACCGCCGATGTGACCTCCGGCCCGGGAGCCTGTACCCTTGTGAACGACCGATCGGGCGACTGGGTGCAATCCCGGACGTTCGGTCCGACAAGCGGAGGCCTCCTCCCACCCGCATCGACCGCCAGTCCCGAAGCTTGGGGCACCAGGTCGTCGGGTCCGGTCCAGCGGTGCGGCGTACTCGTCGCAGCGCGACAACCAGGGGCTTCCAGCGCGTCGGCGCGGAGGCCCTTCTCGCAATTGATGGGCGTCTTCGAGTGGTCAGACCAGGAGTTCCGACCCAGGAGGACACATCAGCACCGAGCTGCGCATCAACGACCGGATCCGGGTTCCCGAGGTCCGGCTCGTAGGC
>JAEKKP010000053.1 GCA_019510315.1 Propionibacteriales bacterium | reverse complement strand
GCTGGCTCGTCCGTACGCCGTGATCGGCCGACTGCCCACGACGGCGCCGACGGACCACACCCGACTCGGTCTGCGCCTACCCGGTCTCACCGACGGCCCGGCGTCGTGGACGGCGGTGGTGGCCACCCTCGTCGTCGGCGCGGCGGCTGCTGGGCTGCTGCGGCACGTGCCGTCGGCCGCACGCCGCGAGGCGGCCGGCCGCGCCTGGATCGCGCTCGGACCCGGCGTGCTCGCCCTGGGCGCTGCGACCGCACTGCTGGAGACCGGGCCCACGCTTCTCGTCGCCGTCGTCGCGTGGGCGGCGGTGCTCGCCATGGCAGCGGTGGGAGCGGTCACCGTCCGCCACTTCGACGGAGCGCTGGCCGGGTCTCTCCTGCTCCTCACGTACCTCGTCGTCACGGGCCTGCGCCTCGCCGTACCGTCCCACCTCCTGGCCGCCGCTCTCGCGACGATGGTCGCGCTCGGGCTGACCGTCGCCTACGCACGCGCACGGCAGGAGCTGCTCGCGGGCGGTCTCGTTCCCGGCCTCGCCGTCGCGGCGATCGTCACCGCGGGCTTCGCGGCCACCCATTGGCCGTACGTCGCGAACGGCCGGGCCGATGCCGCGGCTCTCGCCCTGGTCGCCGTCTCCGCGGCAGCGCTCGTCGGCGCGCGGCCGGGTGCCCGGAATGCCGCCAGCCGGGTCGCCATCGAGGTGACCGCGCTCGCCACCGGCCTCGTGGCGACGGCGCTCCCCCACGAGGCCACAGATGTCGCAACGGTGCTCACCGTCCTCGGCTCGGCGGTGGCGGTCGTCTCGGTCCTCAACCGCGACCGTGACGAGGCGTCGTGGATCGCCCTCGCGCTCCTCGCGGTGGCCACCGTGATCCGCGTCGTCGAGGACGTCCGCGCACCGGAGGCCTACACCCTCCCCGCAGCAGCAGTCCTGCTCGCCGCCGGGTGGTGGCGGCTGCGCAGCGACGACCACGTCGCCAGCGTGCGCGCGCTCTCGAGCGGCCTCACCCTCGCGCTGGTGCCCAGCCTCCTGCTCGCGCTCGACGAGCCGGTCTCGCTGCGCGGCGTGCTGGTCGGAGCCGGCGGAGTGGTCGTCCTCGCTGTCGGGGTCGCGCGCCTGTGGACGGCACCGCTGGTCGCCGGCAGTGCCACCGTCGCCGTGCTCGCTCTGCGCCACCTCGGGCCGGTCGTCGAAGGTCTGCCGCGCTGGGTCTCCCTGGGCTCGCTCGGACTTGCCCTCCTGCTCGTGGGCGTCACGTGGGAGCGGCGGCGGCAGGACGTCGCCGTCGCCAGCCGCTACCTGACGTCCTTGCGCTGACGAGCACTCGGCACAATGACGACGTGACCACGTTCTACGACGACATCGGCGGGCTGGAGACGATCCGGGCGATCGTCACCAGGTTCTACGAGGGCGTCGCGGGCGACGAGGTGCTGCGACCCCTCTACCCCGAGGAGGACCTTGCGCCCGCCGCCGAGCGGTTCACCCTGTTCCTCGCTCAGTACTGGGGTGGCCCGACGACGTACTCCGACGCGCGCGGCCACCCGCGGCTGCGGATGCGGCACGCGCCGTTCGCGGTGACGCCGGTCGCGAAGGACCACTGGCTGATGCACTTCCGCGCCGGCCTCGACAGCGTCCACCTGACCCCCGAGCAGGACGCGCAGTTCTGGGACTACGTGACCCACGCCGCGCAGTTCATGGTGAACACGCTGACCGACTGAGGTCAGGCAGGCGCCAGCTGCTCGATCAGCCGCGCCCGTTGGTCGACCGTGAGCTCCGCTGCCCGCTGCGTAGCACTGTCGAACCCGACGAGCACGACGCGGCTGCTGGCGAGCAGCTCGCCCTGGTCCGAATCCGATCCCGACGACGGGTCGCGGATCTCGGCCGCCACCGTGAACGAGGTCCGCCCGACGTGGCTGACCCAGGAGTGCACCTCGTAGGGCGTCATCCGGAAGAAGATCGGCCGGCGGTAGTCGACGTCGGCCCGGGCGACCGCGATGTGCCCGAACGCGTCGCCGTGCTCGTGGAGGTGCATGAGGTAACGGATCCGCGCCTCCTGGAAGTACTCGATGTACTTCACGTTGTTCACGTGCCGGTAGGCGTCGACGTCGGACCAGCGGACCCGGAGCGGGAAGACGTGCCGGCTCCCGCCCTCCCGTGCGAGCGGGGGGCGTGGCTCGGCAAGCTCGAGGTAGCGGCCGAGCACCTCGCGCTCGACGTCGCCCAGCCGGCGCGGACGCTCGGCGGCGAAGACGAACGGCGCGAGCACACTGGATGCGCGCAGGTAGACCGTCCGCTCGCCCGTCGGCGACACGTCGTACACCTCGTAGGCCATCGTGAACGACGCCGCCCGGATCTGGGTGATCCACGAGTCGACCAGCACGGGCCGGCTGCGGAAGGCCAGCGGCGCCCGGAACTCCAGCTCGTGGCGCACGACGACCACGCCCTCCCCCAGCTCCTCGCCCCCGCGGAACTCGGGGTGCGAGGTGAACATGTCGATCCGGGCCTCTTGCAGGTAGTCGACGTAGGTCACGTTGTTGACGTGCTGGAGCATGTCCATGTCGGCCCAGCGGACCGGACACTCGGTGGTGTGACGCACGTCCTGATCCAACCAGACCTCCCGGGACTAGGCTGACCGCGGTTCACCCCTTGTCCCTGCACAGATCGGAGAAATATCCATGCCCGAGGCAGTGATCGTTTCGGCGGCCAGGACGCCCATCGGCCGCGCGAACAAGGGTTCGCTCAAGGACTTCCGGCCCGACGACCTCACGGCGTTCATCGTCAAGGCGGCTCTGGACAAGGTCCCCGAGCTCGACCCGAACGACGTCACTGACTTCATGCTGGGCTGCGGCCTCCCCGGCGGCGAGGCGGGCAACAACATGGCGCGCGTCGTGACGACGCTGCTGGGCTACGAGATCCCCGGTACGACGCTGACCCGCTACTGCGCCTCCTCGGTGCAGACGTCGCGGATGGCCTTCCACGCGATCAAGGCCGGCGAGGGCGACGTGTACATCTCGGCCGGCGTCGAGACGGTGTCGCGCTTCCAGTTCGGCACCTCCGACCACATCCCGAACACGAGGAACCCGAAGTTCGAGGACGCCACCGCTCGCACCGAGGAGATGGCGAAGGGCGGCCAGGACTGGCACGACCCTCGCGAGGACGGCGCCCTCCCTGACGTCTACATCGCCATGGGCCAGACCGCCGAGAACGTCGCCCGGCTCCGCGGCCTCGACCGCAAGGAGCTCGACGAGTTCGGTGTCCGCAGCCAGAACCTCGCGGAGAAGGCGATCAACGACGGCTTCTGGCAGCGCGAGATCACGCCGGTCACGCTCGCCGACGGCACCGTCGTGTCGACCGACGACGGTCCGCGCGCCGGCGTCACCTACGAGGCGGTCTCGCAGCTGCAGCCGGTGTTCCGGCCCGACGGCGTCGTCACGGCCGGCAACTGCTGCCCGCTCAACGACGGTGCCGCGGCCGTCGTGGTCATGTCCGACACGAAGGCCGCCGAGCTCGGTGTGACGCCCCTCGCCCGGATCGTCGCGACCGGCGTCAGCGGCCTCTCCCCCGAGATCATGGGCCTGGGTCCGGTCGAGGCGACGAAGCAGGCTCTGAAGCACGCGAACATGACCATCGACGACATCGACCTGGTCGAGATCAACGAGGCGTTCGCGGCCCAGGTGGTGCCGTCGTACCAGGAGCTCGGCATCGACCTCGACAAGCTCAACGTCAACGGCGGCGCGATCGCGATCGGCCACCCGTTCGGCATGACCGGCGCCCGGCTGCAGAACACGATGATCAACTCGCTGCAGTGGCACGACAAGTCCACCGGCCTGATCACCCTGTGCGTCGGCGGCGGCCAGGGCATGGCGATGATCCTGGAGCGGGTGTCCTGACCCTCTGACGACCCGCCAACGCCGAAGCGCCCGAACCTCCGCGAGGTTCGGGCGCTTCTGCGTCTGGTCGATCAGGCCTGGTTGAGCACAGCCTGGACGGAGAGCTCGATGGTGACCTTGTGGCCCACGAGCAGCTTGCCGCCGTCGAGCGGGATGTCGAAGTCCACGCCGAAGTCCTTGCGGTTGATCTCGGTGCTGGCCTCGAAGCCGATCCGCGTGTTGCCGTAGGCGTCCTTGTCGATGCCCAGGAAGGTGACGTCGAGCTCGACCACGTTGGTCACGCCCTTGATGGTCAGCTCGCCCTTGGCGGTCGAGCCGTCGAACGAGGACGACACGAAGGTCATCGGGCCGCTGTTCTCGACGTCGAAGAAGTCGCCGGAGCGCAGGTGGCCGTCGCGCTGGGCATCGCGGGTGTTCACGGAGTTGAGGTCGATGGTCGCCTCGGCCTTGGTGTCGGCCAGTGCGTCGCCGGTGGTCACGGTGCCCTCGAACTTCTCGAACTGACCGCGCACCTTCGTCATCAGGTGGCGCACGGTGAAGCCGACCTCGGAGTGGCTCGGGTCGATGGTCCAGGTGCCGGCGACCAGGGTGTCGGTCGTGGCGAGCGCGGTGACGGTCATGATGTCCTCTTTCGGAGATGTAGTTGAAGTTTCAACGTCTATGCCCAGACTAGCGGCATGTTGTAAAACTTTCAACTACTTCCGAGGCCGAATCATTCCCACTGGGTCGCGACGAGCGGCGAAGTTGCCCCCGTCGCCCGGGCCAGCCCTAGACTCCCGCGCATGAGCGCATCGGAGACCCACTGGCTGAGCAGTGAGCAACAGCGGGCGTGGCGCGCGTTCATCATCGGTTCGACGCTGCTGACCGACACGCTCGACCGCGAGCTCCGCCAGGCTCACGGGCTGTCGCTCGGTGAGTACGAGATCCTCGTCCGACTCTCCGAGAGCCCCGATCGGACGCTCCGGATGGCGCAGATCGCCGAGTCGATGCAGCACTCCCGGAGCCGGGTCACCCACACCGTGTCCCGGATGGAGAAGGCCGGCCTGATCGCGCGCTGCGCCGCCGAGGGCGACCGCCGCGGTGTCGAGGCCCGGATGACCGACAAGGGTTGGGACCTGCTCGTGCAGGCCGCGCCGACCCACGTCAACGGCGTGCGGGAGCACTTCGTCGACCTGGCCGGCGACGCCGAGTTCGCCACCATGGGGAAGCTGATGAACGCCGTGGCGGACCACCTGCTCGCGGTGAACCCGGCGTTCGAGGACATCCGCGACACCGCGGAATAGCTCCCGACAGGCTGGTCGCGCGAGGGTCAGTCGCGCGTGAGGCGGCGGTGGGTGACGCGGTGCGGCCGCGCCGCCTCGACGCCGAGGCGCTCCACCTTGTTGTCCTCGTACGACGCGTAGTTGCCCTCGAACCAGAACCACCTCGCGTCGTCCTCGTCGTCGCCCTCCCACGCAAGGATGTGCGTGACCACCCGGTCGAGGAACCAGCGGTCGTGCGAGGTGACCACGGCGCAGCCCGGGTAGTCGAGGAGCGCATCCTCCAGCGAGGAGAGGGTCTCGACGTCGAGGTCGTTGGTCGGCTCGTCGAGGAGCAGCAGGTTGCCGCCCATCTTCAGCGTGAGCGCGAGGTTCAGCCGGTTGCGCTCGCCGCCGGACAGCACCCCGGCCTTCTTCTGCTGGTCGGGCCCCTTGAAGCCGAAGGACGCGACGTAGGCGCGTGAGTTCATCTCGAAGTTCGCGACCTTGATGAAGTCCAGCCCGTCGGAGACGACCTCCCAGACGTTCTTGTTCGGGTCGATGCCACCGCGGCTCTGGTCGACGTAGGAGATCTTGACGGTCGTCCCGACCTTGAGCTCGCCCTCGTCCGGCTTCTCCTCGCCGGTGATCATCCGGAAGAGCGTGGTCTTGCCGACGCCGTTGGGGCCGATCACGCCGACGATGCCGGCGCGCGGGAGCGTGAACGACAGGTCGTGCATCAGCGTGCGGCCCTCGAAGCCCTTCGCCAGGTCGTGGGCCTCGAGCACGACGTCACCGAGCCGTGGACCGGCAGGGATGTTGATCTCGGAGGTGTCGATCTTGCGCATCCGGTCGGCCTCGGCCGCCATCTCCTCGTAGCGCGCCAGGCGGGACCGGCTCTTGGTCTGCCGGGCCTTCGCGTTGGAGCGCACCCACTCGAGCTCGCGCTCGAGCATCTTGGCCCGCTTGGCGTCCTTCTGCCCCTCGATCTTCAGGCGGTCCTTCTTGGTCTCCAGGTAGGTGGAGTAGTTGCCCTCGTAGGGGTGGGTCTTGCCGCGGTCGAGCTCGAGGATCCACTCAGCGACGTTGTCGAGGAAGTACCGGTCGTGCGTGACCGCGAGCACGGCGCCCGGGTACGACGCGAGGTGACCCTCGAGCCACTGCACCGACTCGGCGTCGAGGTGGTTGGTCGGCTCGTCGAGGAGCAGGAGGGTCGGTTGCTGGAGCAGCAGCTTGCACAACGCCACCCGGCGCCGCTCACCACCGGAGAGGTTGTCGACGATCGCCTCCGGCGGCGGGCACCGCAGGGCGTCCATCGCCTGGTCGAGCCGGCTGTCGAGGTCCCACGCGCTGGCGTGGTCGAGGTCGGTCTGCAGGTCACCCATCTCGGCGAGCAGCGTGTCGTAGTCGGCGTCAGGGTGGGCGAGCTCTTCGGAGATCTGGTTGTAGCGGTCGAGCTTGCCCTTGATCTCGGCGACGGCCTCCTCGACCTTCTCGAGGCCGGCCATGATCTTCAGCAGCGTCGACTTGCCGGTGCCGTTGGGGCCGACCACGCCGATCTTCGCGCCGTGCAGGAACGACAAGGTGACGTTGTCGAGGACCACCTTGTCGCCGTGGGCCTTGCGGACATTGCGCAGCGTGAAGACGTATTCAGCCATGATCCGGCAAGCCTACGGGCCGATCGGCCTCTGGTAGGAATCGGGTCAGGCGGCCGGCTCGACCTCCTCGCCGTCGGAGTTGAGCCGCGGACCGTCGGCGTCGTAGCCGTGCAGGACCTCCTTCACCGACTCGTCCTGGATCGGGTCGACGACCGTGGCGCCGCGCGGCGTCTTCACGAACGCACTGGTGCCTCGGTTGAGGTCGTGGCCGACGAAGGCGGCGTCGACGATCCATGTCACCGACGGTGGTTGCCCCTCACGCTCCCAGACGTCGACCCGCACGCGACCGTGGACGACGACCGCGTCGCCGCGCTTGACCGACTCCGCGACGTTGCGGCCCAGGGAGCGCCAGCAGTTCACGGTGAACCAGGACGTGTGCCCGTCGACCCAGGTGTCCCCCTTGCGCCAGCGCGGCGTGCAGCCGAGCCGGAAGGACGCGCACTTGGTGTCGCCCACGTCGCGGACGTCGACGTCGTTGCCGACCCAGCCCTGCAGGGTCACGTACGACTCGTTCATCTCTCCTCCTGGTGTTCGCAGTTGAGGAGAGGCTGGACCGCGGCAGCGCCGCGGACCATCGGCGATCGGTGCGTTGTGGAGGGGCACTTGCTCAGCCTGCGTGTGGACGCGAAGCGGCGCCCGCCCGATCAGGCCGAGGCGAGCCGCAGACCGTCGCTGGTCACCTGGTAGGCCTCGAGCTCGGCCGCCAGCGGCGCGACCACCAGCTCCTCGGCGACCTGGTCGACAGCCTCGAGCAGGCGGCGCTCCGCGCGACGGGCGCGCTTGCGGGCGCTGCGGCCGACGAGCACGCGACACAGGAGCGCGAGCAGCACCCCCAGTCCCACTCCCCCGAGGAGCAGCACGGTCGGCACTGCGAGTCCGCCGACCTCGGGCGTCGACGGTTCGTCCACCTTCAGGTACGACGTGACCGCCAGCGCGCCCAACCACACCGCGCCCGCCAGAGCCGCCAGCAACAGGATCCACTGCACGCCACGCACCAGCCGCGCCCACACCGGCGGCTTCGCGACGCCGAGGTCGACGCTGCCCACCGCCTTGTCGAGGCGGTCCTGGAGGTCCGGCATCCGCGAGGTCGACGCCCGCCGCAGAGCGGTCGCCCAGGGCCGAGCCAGGTCGCCGGCGAGCTTGTCGGAGAGGTCGCGCACCGCCGACTCGATCCTGGCGTGCTGGATCTGGTTCGCGTCCGGGATCGATGTCCGTGCGTTGGCGACCAGGTCGCGACCGTTGGTGCCCAGGTCGAGGTGCAGGCGCTTGAGCGGGTCCGGACGAAGCCTGGAGAGCCACGACGTCACGGGCCATCCAGTGGCGCGGCGCGCGCGCAGCCGTGCCGCCTTCTGGACGGCGTCGACGACGATCGGCACGCCGGCGGCGTCGGCGATAGCCGCCCGCAGCTCGCCCTGGTCGCGATCGGTCAGCTTCGGCGCACGCGCATGTCCGCTGACCGCCGTGACCTCGGCGGCGGTCTGGGCGAGGTCGGTCGCGATGCGGGCGCGCGTGGTGGCCTTGTCCTTCACCCGCGCGACGATCGCGTTGCGGAGCTCGTCGATCCCGGTGCCGTCCTTGGCCGACGTCGCGACCAGCGTCACCCCGGCGAGCCCGTCCTCGTCGAGCAGCCGCCGGAGGTCGGCGACCATGCTCGGGCGGCGGTCGGCCGGCACCTCGTCGATGTGGTTGAGCACGATCATCATCACGTCACGGTGAGCCGCCATCGGGCGGAGGAACCGATCGTGGATCGCCGCGTCGGCGTACTTCTGGGGGTCCAGGACCCAGACGAGCAGATCGGCGAGCCGCACGAGCCGGTCCACCTCGAGGTGGTGCGACACCTCGGTCGAGTCGTGGTCGGGCAGGTCGAGGAGCACGAGCCCCTCGAGGTCCTTGCCCTCGCGCCCGGTGTCGAGCATCGAGTCGCGGACGACCTGGTGTCGCGGCGGGATGCCCAGCCATTCGAGCAGCTCCGCCGCACCGTTCGGCCCCCAGGTGCAGGCGGTTGCCCAGGAGGTCGTCGGACGGCGTACGCCGGTCGAGGCCAGCTCGAGACCGACCAGCGCGTTGAACGTGGACGACTTGCCCGAGCCGGTGGCCCCGCCGAGCGCGACGACAGTGTGGTCCGCGGACAGCCGCAGTCGCTCCGCAGCCCGGTCGACCACGGCGCTCGCCCGGTCGAGGAGCGCGTCGTCGAGGCGCCCACGGGCGGCCGTGACCGCCTCGTCGAGCGCCTGCACGCGCGCCCCGATGTCGGAGCCCCGGCCGACGAGCTTCCGGGCACCCTCGAGCAGCGACGTCATGAGCTCGCTCTGCTGGACAAGGGCGTCATCGGCACTCTCAAGGACGTGGGCGGTTTGGCCGTATTGGCCGGGCCCAGCCTATCGAGCATCAGAGCGCGCCGGACGCGAACCGCAGGTCGTCCACCTTCCGGGCTCCGCCCCTCAGGGCTTCCTCGGTCTCCGCCTTGATCCCCAGCTCGTCGAGGAGATCGGTGTAGCGCCGCTTCTCCGTGTCCAGCAGCGCCTGCATCCGCCGGTTGAGGTCCTTGCGGGCGTTGGTCGCTAGTCGGCGCACCGCCTGGTCGCCGAACACCGCCTCGAGGAGCTTCTGGCCGAGTACGGCGGACCCGCCCGCGATGCCGACCTCGGCCCCGGTCACGCCGCCGGTCGAGGCGAACACCACGACCATGAGCGCGACGGAGAGCCCGTTGACGCCGTACGCGAGGAAGCGGGCGGTCGAGCGCTTGTCAGCGCCCTCGGTGCGGACCAGGTCGAGGACTCCTTGCTGCCAGTCGCGCACCATGCGCTCGGCGTGCTGACGGAAGTCGCGCGAGGCGCGGGACAGGTCGGTGCCGGCCTCGTCCAGCAGGACCCGACCGGCCTCGGTCGACCGCCAGGAGGCGTCGGTGCGCTCCGCGGCGGCCTCGGCGTGCTCGAGGACCAGGGTCTGCAGGCCGGACTCGACCGCGACGGTGACGCGGGTCGCCTGTTGGGGCTGGCCCTTCACGGCATTGCTGACCCGGTCGCGCAGCCAGCTGACCTTGGACTCCAGTGACTTGAGCAGCTCGCCGGTGCCGACGAACTCCTGCCACCGCGCGAGCACCTCCCCGCGCAGCAGGGTGCCGTCGGCCGAGGCGGTGTCGACCGCATCGACCGCCGCCGCGTAGGCCGCATCGGCCTCGGCACGCAACCGCGCCTGCATCGCGAACTGGTCGCGGCTCGCGTCGGCGACCAGGTAGGCACGCTTCGAGATCGTCCGGATGGCGCCCTCGAGCGTTTGCCGGACGACGCCGTTGCGCGCCTCCGAGTCCGCCGCCAGCGACCCGAGCCAGGCCCTGATCTCCCGGACGGTGCTCGACGGGAGCAGGCCCTGCTCGTCGACCTCGCCCTCGGGCACGATGAACAACGGCGAGTCCCGCAGACCGCGGGCGGTCAGCATCCGGGCGAGGTGGGCACTGACCTCGGTGATCGCCGCGGGCGCGGTCCGGTCGAGGACGATCGCCACCGCAGCACTGCGCTCGGCTGCCTGCTTGAGGAACTCCCAGGGCACCTGGTCGGCGTACCGGGCAGCGGAGGTGACGAACAGCCACAGGTCGGCGGCACCGAGCAGCTGGGCGGCGAGCGTGCGGTTCTGCTCCTCCACCGAGTCGATGTCGGGCGCGTCGAGCACCGCGAGCCCCGGTGGGATCGCGTCGGACGCGACCAGCTGCAGGGCGCCGGGGTCGGCCGACGCGCGGGTCGTCCGCTGCAGGTCGGGCAGGATGCGGGCCTTGTCGAACCAGTCGGCGTCGCGCGGGTTGTGCACCAGGACCGGCGAGCGGGTCGTCGGCCGGAGTACGCCGGTCTCGGTGACGCGCTCGCCGACGAGGGAGTTCACGAGGGTGGACTTGCCGGCACCGGTGGACCCGCCGACCACCGTGAGCAGGGGTGCGTCGATCTGGATCAGCCGCGGCAGGACGTAGTCCTCGAGCTGGTCGATCGTCTCGGCACGTGCCTTGCGCGCCGGAGCGGCGTCCGGGATGTCCAGGGGCAGCCGGGCGCCCTCGAGCGCCTCGCGCAGCTGCACGAGGGTGGTCACCATCTGCGCCGGCTTCTGTGCGCTGGGGGTCTGCGTCATCGATCGGCCCCCACCGTCGGCATGGCGGCCCGCGGCCAGATCAGGTGCGGACGGAGCAGGTACATGCGCTGCACGTGCTGCTCGCCGAGCTCGCGGTAGTTGGGTGGCGCCGTCCCCCGCAGGAACCGGTGGTGGAGGAAGCCGAGCTCGATCGCCTCGGTCTGGTAGAGCTTCATGGCGTTGCGGGCCTCGTCACCGCCGACGGAGGCGGCGTACCGCCGACACTCGCGACGAGCGGGCAGCCGGGCCAGCCACGGGATCTCGTTGGGGTGCAGGAAACCGCGCCGCGCGCAGTCGGTCAGCGCAGCCGCGAGCACCGCGCCCTCGCGACGCCGGGCCCAGATCGCGAACCCGACGAGGACGAGGAAGGCGGGCACCATCAGGACGAAGTACGTGCCCAGCGCACCCGAGCCGTCGTCGAGGAGCAGGGAGGCGTTCCACAGGGCGTGAGCGCCGACCGCGAAGGCGTAGCCGACCGCCGGCGCCACGACGTGGACCACCCGGCTGCGACTGGACACCGCGATGCCGACACCGATCCCGATGAAGGCCGTGAAGAACGGGTGGGCGAACGGGCTGAAGACGCCACGGACCACGAAGAGGGAGACCGTGCTCTCGATGCCACCGACGTGGTCGTCGTCGCCGATGTAGGCCTGGCTCAGGTAGAGGATGTTCTCCATGAAGGCGAAGCCGATGCCCACCATCCCGGCGTAGACGATGCCGTCGAGGATGCCGTCGAGCTCTGCGCGCCGGTAGAGGAGCAACAGGAGGATGAAGAGGCCCTTGGCCGCCTCCTCCGTGAGCGGCGCGACGACCACGGACTGGGTGGCCTCGCCCGAGCCCAGTGCGAAGGCGTCGAACGCCTGGAGGAACAGCGCGGCGCTGGTGGCCACGAACGCGCCCCAGCCGAGGCCGAGCAGGAGCAACGAGCGCGGCTCGGGTTCGTAGCGGTCCAGCCAGAGGTAGCTGCCGATGAGCGGCCCCACCGGGATCGCCGCCAGCACGACCCCGATCGCGATCGCGTCGGGCGCGCCGGCGGCCAGCAGCACGAGCGCCATGACACCGGCACCGACGAACATCACCGTGCCCACCAGGGCGGTGAAGACGATGGTGTCCCGGCTGCGCATGCCCGAAGCCTAGATGAGCGGAGGCAGTCGCTCGCACGCTACGGCGAGGAACGCCGGGGACCGGCTCAGAGCACTATTTCAGGTGCGGCCACGCCGGGGCTCGGTCGTAGAGTGGCCGGCGTGACCGAATCACCAGAAACCTCCCCGGAACCGGCAGGTGCGCTGCACCCGGAAACGCTCAACACCGAGAGCCACGATCCCGCGGTCCCCGAGAAGTACGCCGCCTTCATGCGCACCGGCTGGGGCGAGCGAGACCTGGACCTGCCGCTCCACCCGATCGCCGAGCGGGCCGCGGCCCGCCGGGCGCGGCTCGCCGAGACGTTCCCCGGCGAGCGACTGGTCATCCCGTCCGGCACGTTCAAGGTGCGGTCCAACGACACCGACTACCGCTTCCGGCCCGACACCGCACACACCTATCTCTGCGGCAACCAGACCAGCGACGCAGTGTTGGTGATCGAGGACGGCGAGGCCACGCTGTACGCACGCCCGCGCAGCGGCCGCGACACCGACGAGTTCTTCCGCGACCGCCAGTACGGCGAGCTGTGGGTCGGCCGCCGGCCCTCGCTCGGCGAGATCTCCGCGACGCTGGGGCTGCCCACGCGCCACATCGACCAGCTGTCCGGCGTACTCGACCGGACCGCGAAGACCCGGGTGCTCCGGGGCGTGGATGCCACGGTCGACGCCGCGGTCGCCGCCGACACCGGCCGCGACGGTGAGCTCGCCCGCGTCCTGTCCGAGATGAGGCTGGTCAAGGACGAGTGGGAGCTCGGCGAGCTGACGCTGGCGTGCGACGCCACGACGCTCGGCTTCGAGGACAGCGTGCGCGAGTGGGACCGCGTCCTGGAGCTCGGCGAGCGCTGGATCGAGGGCACCTTCTTCCGGCGGGCGCGGGCGATGGGCAACGACATCGGCTACGACTCGATCGTCGCGGGCGGCCGGCACGCCACCACGCTGCACTGGATCGACAACACCGGCCCGATCACGCCCGGCGAGCTGGTCCTGCTCGACATGGGGGTCGAGGCGACCTCCCTCTACACCGCCGACGTGACCCGCACCCTTCCGGTCGACGGCCGCTTCACGCCGCTCCAGCGCGACCTCTACACCGCGGTGCTCGAGGCGCAGCAGGCCGGCATCGACGCGGTCCGCCCCGGAGCGAAGTTCCGCGACCCGCACCACGCCGCCATGGCGGTGCTCGCCCACAAGCTCGAGGACCTCGGCCTGCTGCCGTGCTCCGCCGAAGAGGCGCTCGCGCCCGACAGCAAGGTCTACTCGCGGTGGACCCTGCACGGCACCAGCCACATGCTCGGCATGGACGTGCACGACTGTGCCGCCGCGGCCCAGGAGATCTACCCCGAGGGCGACCTCGCGGAGGGCATGGTGCTGACCGTGGAGCCCGGGCTCTACTTCCAGGAGGACGACCTGCTGGTGCCCGAGGAGCTGCGGGGCATCGGCATCCGGATCGAGGATGACGTGGTCGTCACCGCCGACGGCGTCCGCAACCTCTCGGAGGCGCTCCCGCGGGAGCCGGACGCGATCGAGGAGTGGATGGGTCGGCTGCGCGCCTGAGGTCGGGCCAGCCTCACCACTTGTGGAAGTACCGCACGAGCGTCACGCTGCGCGACGCGGTCGGGCACAGCCGGTCGAGGTCGCGGTGCGCCGTCCACCACTGGGCGATCACGGCCGGCCCGCCCTGGAAGCCACTCTCGCCACACCGGCCCAGCGCCGCCCGTGACGAGGCCGGTCCGGCGGTGCGCCACTCGGGCAGGCCGAGCCGCAGACCTCCGACGATGTGGTCCCACAGGCTCGTGGTCGAGTAGAACCCGACGCTGTAGCCCTCCTCCTCGTATGCCCGCACCCAGCCCCTGACGACCACGCGGTTCCAGGTACGCCGACCCGACCACGGACGTGAGGACGACGGCTCGAGGTCGAGCCACACGTGTGGCGTGGTGAATCCGTGCCGCTCCATCGTGCGGATGTTGTAGCGCGCGGCTGCGTGACCGGCGTTGCCGAGAGCCCCCAGGAAACGGTTGCCGTCGTACGGGCCGCTGTGTCCGTAACGCCGCAGCTGCGCCCGCGTCGGGTAGGTCGCGAAGGCGTAGGCCGACGCGTAGACGTGGTGGCTGCGCACCCAGTCCAGGTGCAGGTCGAGGCACGGGTTCGGCGTGAACGCCCGCCCGTTGGTCAGGCCGACGATCACGAACTTCACACCGGGATCCGGCAGCGGCTGCCCGAGGCCGTTGCGGCCGCGGAAGCCGACGTCGTGCGGGCACTGCGGCCAGCCGATGTCGCGACCGGCGCCGCGCACTCGGACGACGTGGTGACGGTGCGGCCGGGGGTGCTGGGCGTGGTGCGCTGCGTGGTGCGCTGCGTGGTGGGCTGCGTGGTGTGCCCCGTGGTGCCGCCCGTGATGCTTGCGACTGTGCCGGGCATGCGCCCCCCGGTGGTGTCGGTGGTGCTTCGCATGGCGGGCCTTGTGGCCGTGCCTGGCCCGCGTGGCGACCGGCGCCTGCGCGACAGGTGCCGGCTGCGCCGCCGGCACCGGGGTCGCCGAGGAGGCCACGGGCTGCGCGGCCGCCTGCCAGGACGCCTGCAGAGCCGGTCTCAGCGATGCGGTCGATCGCGCCGACGTCGGCTCGGTCCCCGCCACGTGGCCCCACGTGAGGGCCAGGAGGCCCACGACGAGGAGGACGAGAAGGCGCACGGCGTTGCCGCGGTGAGTGTGAGTGGTCAAGAAGGTGCTCCCCCGGAAGACGATCCGCGCGAACGTAACCCGCGACCTCCGCCTGCCGTGGCAGAACGGGCGAAATGGACCTACAGGAGCGGGCGGATCAGCGATCGGCCTCGGCGAGCCGACGGCTCGAACGGCGCACCTTGCGGTTGGCCTCGGCCAGCAGCGCGCGGGTGTCGTCCTCGCTCACGCCCAGCCGCTGCGCGAGCTCCCGTGTGGAGAAACCCACGCGTTGGCCCACGACGAGACGCCGCTCGGTCGGGTCCAGCTCCTCCAGGACGTCGTCGGGCCGGATCCGCTGCCGGGCGTACGCCGCGACGGCGAGCTGGCCGGCGGTCCGGCGTACCCATGCCTTGCCGCGCAGCACGGCGTAGCCCGTCGTACTCATTCGGTTGGCTGATGTCCACGTTCCCCACTCCGCTGTGTCGAGTCAGGCCGAGATGTCGCAACGGTACGCAGCAGAGCCGAATTTCGCCCGCCCTATTGCCGGAAGGCGATCCGCCCCGGCGGGCTCACGGACGCGAATGGGACATCACGGTCGGGCGCATCCGGACAAACCCCGCCGAGGTGGGCAGCAACCTGTCCAGTCCAGTGCGCTACATCACCGGTGACCAGAGCAGGGTCTTCCACGAGTCGTGACCGTAGAGGCCGGCGGCGCCGCCGTCGTACACGACCTGACCGGAGCCTTCGGCGGTGTCGTCGCCCCACGCCAGCTTGTGGGAGGAGAAGTCGTAGCTGGCGACCTCCGTGCCGGTGCCCGGGCGGTACGCCGTG
Source organism: Propionibacteriales bacterium (assembly GCA_019510315.1). Taxonomy (GTDB): domain Bacteria; phylum Actinomycetota; class Actinomycetes; order Propionibacteriales; family Nocardioidaceae; genus Marmoricola. The sequence goes on along the minus strand of JAEKKP010000053.1, from coordinate 27 downwards.
CCGGTGCGCGGGGCGTTCTGTGCACCA
>JAEKKP010000052.1 GCA_019510315.1 Propionibacteriales bacterium | reverse complement strand
CAGGAAGGCGTTGCGGAACTGGTCCTCGCAGGCCACCACGTCGGCGATGTCGCCGAACGGGCCGTAGTACGGATAGATGCCGTGCATCGCGCAGGCGTCGACCATCCGGGCGATGGTGTAGTGCCACAGGTCCTGCTGGTACGTCGCCCGGGGCCCCTCGATGTCACCGTCGACCGGGTCTTGCCGGACGAGGTAACCCGGGTGACCACCGCCGACGCGGGTGGTCTTCATCCGCCGGTCCGCGGCGAGGTCCGCCGGTCCCAGGGACAGCCCCTGCATCCGGGGAGACGCGCCGCAGATCTCCTCGATGTTCGCGACCCCGCGGGCGGTCTCGAGGATCGCGTGCACGAGGATCGGGCGGTCGAGGCCCGCCTTGGCCTCGAGCTGGGCGAGGATCCGGTCGATGTAGTGGATGTCCTCGGCGCCCTGGACCTTCGGCACCATGATCACGTCGAGCTTGTCGCCGATCGCGGGCACGAGAGTGGTCAGGTCGTCGAGCACCCACGGGGAGTCCAGCGAGTTGATCCGGGTCCAGAACTGTGTTGGGCCGAAGTTGGTGGACTGGCCGATCTTCACCAGGCCCGCGCGCGAGATCTCCTTGTTCTCCGCCTTGACGGCGTCCTCGAGATTGCCGAGCAGCACGTCGACGGTGCCGACCATGTCGGGCACCTTCGCGGCCATCTTCTCGTTGCCCGGGTCGAAGAAGTGGATCGCGCGGGAAGAAGTCCTTGGCAGGTCGCATGAGGCGGAACCTAGCAGCGCGCCCGGGTGTCCGGTATGACGCATCCCACGGCCCCTAGGGTGAGGTCCGTGGACAACGTCACACCGCCGCCCGGTCCGTTCCGGGTGGGCTTCGTGCCCGGGGTGATGCCCGGCAAGTGGGAGCGGGCGTGGCGTGAACGGATGCGGCGCCGGCTCGAGCTGGTCACCGTCGAGGTGGCCGACCAGGAGGCGGCGCTCCGCGATGGCCGGGTCGCGATGTGCCTGGTCCGTGGCGACGTCGACACCGAGGCCTTCCACCTGATCCCGCTCTACCGCGAGGTGCCCGTGGTCGTCGTACCGGTCGAACATCCGGTGACCGCGTACGACGAGATCGACGTGAGCGAGCTGGCCGACGAGTACGACGTGCTGCGGGAGCACCCGGACATCACCACGAGGCAGGCGATCGAGACGGTCGCCGCCGGGACCGGGATCGTCGTGGTCCCGATGTCGCTGGCACGCCTGCACCAGCGCAAGGACGTCGAGTTCCGCCCGGTCACGGGTGTCGAGGAGTCGCCGGTCGGGCTGGCCTGGCTGCGGCACCCGACGAGCGACGTCGACGATCCGGACAAACAGGCGTTCATCGGGATCATTCGCGGTCGAAGCCCCCGCAGCAGCCGCAGCTGACCACGAAATCTCAGGGCTACCTTAGGGAATTCTCCCGATGCCGCGGCCTACCTCAGACCAGCACGCTGGAGCCCGAAGTCAGCGAGATCCGCGACTGGGGAGCCAAAGAGGGTGCAGCCGATGTCCAACCTGCCGTGCCGCGACGAGCCGGACCTGTTCTTCGCGGAGTCCCCACGGCTCTTGGAGCAAGCCCAGGGGCTCTGCGCCGCGTGCCCGGTGCGCGACCTGTGCCTGGCCGGCGCCCTGGAGCGGCGCGAGCCGCACGGCGTCTGGGGCGGCAAGATCCTCGTCGGCGGCCAGGTGGTGGAGCACAAGCGCGGCCGTGGACGCCCGCGGAAGACGGACGTCGCCTGATCCCTCTACGCTCCCGCCATGGGCACCGGGCGGCTGGAAGCGTTCAGCGATGGCGTGTTGGCCATCATCATCACGGTCATGGTGCTGGAGCTGAAGAAACCGGATGGCACTGGCTGGGACGCTCTGGGGCACTCGACGACCAGCCTGGTTACCTACGTGCTGAGCTTCATCTACATCGGGATCTACTGGTCGAACCACCACCACATGCTCCAGCTGACCGACCGGGTCAGCGGCGGCATCCTGTGGGCCAACCTGCACCTGCTCTTCTGGCTCTCGCTCTACCCGTTCACCACCGGGTGGATGGACGAGACCGACGTCGCCCAGGTGCCTGCGCTCGTCTACGGCCTCAACCTGCTCGCCGCGGCGCTCTCCTACTACCTGCTCCAGCAGCTGATCATCCGGCTCGAGGGGCCGGAGTCCCGCCTCAAGAAGGCGATCCGCGGAGACTGGAAGGGCAAGCTGTCGCCGGTGATCTACCTGACCGGGATCCTGACCACCCTGATCACGCCGTGGCTCGGCGTCGCGTGCTACGCGGTGGTCGCGGCGATCTGGCTGGTGCCCGACAAGCGGGTCGAGGCGTTCGTGGCGCAGATAGAGGAGCGCGACAACACCTAACGCAGGTCGAACGCGGCAGCGCGGTGCCCGTGCGCCGGCCCGTTGAGCTGGGAGAGCGCGTGCGCACGCTTGAGGACAAGCTGGGCGTCGTGCTCCCAGGTGATCGCGATGCCGCCGTGCAGCTGGACCGTCTCGGCGGCGATGTGGTCGAGCGCGTCGGAGCAGTAGGAGCCGGCGACCGCGGCGATCCGGCCCAGGGTCGCGGCACGCTCGTCGCTCGGGTCGGCCAGGTACGCCGCGGCCGCGGTCGTCGCGCCCCGGCTGGCGGAGCGAGACGCCTCGAGCAGGACCAGCATGTCGGCCATCCGGTGCTTGAGCGCCTGGAACGAGCCGATCGGCCGTCCGAACTGCACCCGCTCCTTCGTGTAGGCCACGGTCATGTCCAGCGCCCGCTGCATCGCTCCGACCTGGAGCGCCGAGACGAGAGCGAGGCCGATGTCGCGGACGTCGGCCGGAGTCTCGGACGCATCGTCAGCCACCGCGAGGCGCATCGTCTGGTCCATTGTGCCGACGTGCTCGCTCGGCTCGAGGACGACCCGCCCGAGGGCGAACGGCACCACCTCGCCGGCGGCGAGCCGGGGGAGGAGGTCGTGCTTGTCAGCGTCCGTGCCGTGCAGGAGAACGTTCGCGGCGGCGAGCGTGCTCGCCAGCAGCGGGTTGGGCGCGAGGTTCGCGCCGAGCTCCTCCAGCACGACCGCCGTCTCGACGAGCGAGGCGCCGAAGCCGCCGTACTCCTCGGGGATGGGCAGTGCCGCCACGCCGACCTGCTCGCAGAGCGCCTGCCAGAGCGCAGTGTCGTAGCCCGCGTCGGTCTGCACGGCGGCTCTCACCGCGGTGCTGTCGGAGCGCTTGGCCAGCAGGGAGCGCACCGTGGCGGCGAGCTCCTCCTGCTCCTCGGTCCGGGCGAGCTGCATCAGCGCGCTCCGGTGATCACGTCGAGCACCCGCGCGCGGTGGTACGCCGGCGTGCCCCACGCCGTGACGAGGGCGCGGATCCGTCCCAGCCACAGGCTCAGGTCGAACTCCGCGGTGTAGCCGATCGCACCATGGACCTGGAGGCCGGTACGCGCCGCCCGGTAGGCCGCGTCGGCCGCTGCGACCTTCGCCGCCGAGACGGGGACCTCGCCGAGGGCAGCACCGAAGACCAGGGGGCGGGCGAAGTCGAGCCCGATCCTGACGTCGGCGAGCTGGTGCTTGACGGCCTGGTAGGAGCCGATCTCGCGGCCGAACTGCCGGCGCTGCTTCGCGTAGGCGACCGAGTCGGCGAGGACTCGCTCGCCGGCACCGAGGAGCTCGGCGGCGCAAGCCAGCACCGCCCGGTCGAGTGCCACGTCGTCGAACGGGTCGGGGTCGGCGACCTCGGTGAGGGTCCGGGTCGTGTCCACTGACCCGTGCTGCTCACCGGCGACGCCGCTGAGCAGCCGGGCGACGTGTGCGTCCGCGGCGTACGCCGCCAGCGGAGGCGCGGCCGCGGTGACCATCGCACCGTCGACCTGGGGCGCCAGTGCGGCCGACTCGATCCAGGGTCCGACGGCGAGCTCGTGGCCGAGCACCTCGAAGGCGACGGCCAGGTCGATGAGCGTCCCGCCGAGGCCGCCCTCGTCCTCGGGTGCGACCAGCGCCGTCACGCCCTGGTCGGCGAGCCGCTTCCACAGGTCCTGGCCGGGAGCCGTGTCGCCCTCGGCCCACGACCGGGCGACGGAGACCGAGTCGGCCGACCGCATCAGGTCGGTCAGCGACTGGCCGAAGCCGCGCTGCTCGTCGGTGAGCTCGAACCTCATCGGGCGGCCCCCCGCGCCTCGCCACGTGGTTCTCTGGGAAGTCCGAGGATCCGCTCGGCGACGATGTTGCGCTGGATCTCGTTGGTGCCCGCGTAGATCGGGCCGGACAGGGAGAACAGGTAGCCGTCCATCCAGGGCGAGTCGGCGAGCTCGGCGTCGGGGCCGAGCAGGTCGAGAGCGGTCTCGTGCAGCGCGATGTCGAGCTCGCTCCAGAACACCTTGTTGACCGAGCCGGCCGCTCCCATGTCGCCGCCCTCGGCGAGCCGGGTCACCGTGCCCCAGGTGTAGAGGCGGTACGCCTGCGCCTTGATCCACGCATCGACGACCGCATCGGCGGTCCCCGGGGTACCGCGGTCGTCGTACAGGTCCACCAGCCGGTCCGCCGCCGCGCAGAACCGGCCCGGCGACCGCAGGGACAGCCCGCGCTCGTTGCCCGCGGTGCTCATCGCCACTCGCCAGCCGTCACCGGGATCGCCGAGCACGTCGGAATCCGGGACGAAGACGTCGTCGAAGAAGAGCTCGGCGAAGCCGGGCTCGCCGTCGAGCTGGGCGATCGGCCGCACGGTCAGGCCGGGTGCGTCGAGCGGGAACACGAAGTAGGTCAGCCCCTGGTGGCGCTCCGCCGCAGGGTCGCTCCGGAACAACCCGAACCCCCAGTGCGCGTACGCCGCCCGCGACGACCACGTCTTCTGGCCGTTGAGCAGCCAGCCGCTCTCGCCGGTGGTTGAGCCTGTCGAAACCCGTGTCGCCGTTGATCGCAGCGACGCGAGGTCGGAGCCGGCCTCGGGCTCGGACCATGCCTGGGCCCAGATCTTCTCGCCGGTGGCCATCGACGGCAGGAACCGGGCCTGCTGCTCAGGGGTGCCGTGGTCGAAGATGATCGGCGCCAGCAGGAAGATGCCGTTCTGGCTGACCCGTCCGGGCGCGCCGGCCCGGTAGTACTCCTCCTCGAAGATCACCCACTCCACGAGCGACGCCTCGCGGCCGCCGTACTCGCGTGGCCAGGAGACCACCGACAGCCGCGCCTCGGCGAGCGTCGCCTCCCACTCCTGGTGCGCGACGAAGCCCTCCGCGGAGTCCATCGATGCCAGCCGGGTCGTCGGGACGTTGGCGCTCAGCCACTCCCGGACCTCGGCCTGGAACGCCCGCTCGGAGTCGGACAGGGACAGGTCCATCAGTCCATCTCTCCTCGTGCAGCCCGTCGAAGCTCTGTCTTGAGCACCTTGCCGCCCAGGTTGCGGGGGAGCGCGTCGAGGAACTCGACCTCGCGCGGCACCTTGAAGTTCGCCAGCCGCTCGCGCGCGAACGCGAGCACGGCCTCCGCCGTGGTGTCGCCCACCACGAAGGCCTTGCCGACCTCACCCATCCGCTCGTCCGGTACGCCGACAACCGCCACGTCGCGCACACCCTCGAGCCGCATCAGCGCCTGCTCGACCTCGGCGGGGTACACGTTGAAGCCGCCACTGATGTACATGTCCTTGAGCCGGTCGGTGACGGTGAGGTTGCCGTGCTCGTCGAGGACGCCGACGTCACCGGTGTGCAGCCAGCCGTCCTCGTCGATCGCCTCGGCCGTGGCCGCAGGGTCGTCGAGGTAGCCGAGCATCACGAACTCCCCGCGGAGCAGCAGCTCGCCATTGTCGGCGATCTTTGCCTCCATCCCCGGGATCGCGCGCCCGCAGGTGGTGGCAATCGTCTCGGCCGAGTCGCCGTCGCGGCACATCGTCGCCACCACCGCCTCCGTCATCCCGAAGGCGGTCACGACCTGGTCGATCGCGAGACCCTCGGGCTCCGGCGCGCGCATCCGCTCGATCAGCACCACCGGCACCACCGCGGCACCGGTGACCGCGAGGCGCAGCGACGAGAGGTCGAAGTCGCGCCGGTTGGGTGCCGAGAGCAGCGACTGGTACAGCGTCGGGGCGCCCGGGAAGACAGTGATCCTGGCGTCCTGGATGAGCCGCATCGTCGCATCGAGGTCGAAGGTCGCAACGGGGTACAGCGTCGCGCCACTCGTCAGCCCAGTGACGATGCCCACCTTGTAGCCGAACGAGTGGAAGAACGGGTTGACCACCAGGTAGCGGTCGTCCGCAGTGACGCCACCGAGCTCGCCCCAGGCCCTCGCGACGCCGACCGTCTGCCGGTGTGCGCTCATCGCTCCCTTGGGCCGGCCGGTGGTGCCGGACGTGAAGAGGATGTCGGCCACGTCGTCGGGCGAGACCGCGTCCGCGCGTGCCTCGATGTCGTCGGACGTCACCGCCCGGCCGGCGGCATTGACCTCGTCGAGATCCGCGATGTCGATGATCCGGCGCACCGACGGCAGCTTGCTCGCTGCGCGCAGATCGGCCACCTGGGTGCGATCGAGGAACCCGTCGGCGACGACGACGAGCCTGGCCTCGGTGCGGTCGACGATGTCGGCAGCCTCGTGACCGGTGTAGCGGCTGTTGATCGGCACCAGCGTCCCGCCGGCGTACGAGACGGCGAGCGCAGCGATCACCCAGTCCAGGCCGTTCGGGGCCCAGAGGCAGACCCGGTCGTGCGGCTCGAGACCGTACGCGACGTAGCCACGGGCGGTCGCCCGCACGTCCGCGAGCAGGTCGGCGAAGGTCGGCATCCGCTGTCCGTCGACGTACGCGAGGTGGTCGCCGTGCTCCTGCGCAGCCGCGCGCAACGCCGCGGGCAGGGTCTGCGGGCCGGGCATCGAGGGACCTCCTTCGTGAGCGTGAGTCGCCACCCAAGCAAGTGCTTGGTAGGCTACCAGACATGGACGCCGACGAGACCTTCCGCACGGAGGTCCGGGAGTGGCTCGCCGACCACCTGGTCGGGGAGTTCGCTGCCCTGCGGGGGCTCGGCGGGCCGGGCCGGGAGCACGAGGCGCACGACGAGCGGCTCGCATGGGACCGCCATCTCGCCGCGCACGGCTGGACCTGCATCGGCTGGCCCGAGGAGCACGGCGGCCGCGGGCTGTCGCTGGGGCAACAGGTGATCTTCCACGAGGAGTACGCCCGGGCGAACGCTCCCGGTCGGGTCAACCACCTCGGCGAGGAGCTGCTCGGACCGACCCTGATCGCGTTCGGCACCGACGAGCAGAAGGCGCGTTTCCTGCCGAAGATCGTCGCCGTCGAGGAGCTCTGGTGCCAGGGCTACTCCGAGCCCGGCGCCGGCTCCGACCTGGCCAACGTCGCCACGAAGGCGCGGCTGGTCTCGACTGGGCTCGACCACCAGCAGGAGTGGGTCATCGACGGGCAGAAGGTCTGGACGTCGCTCGCCCACCTGTCCGACTGGTGCTTCGTGGTCGCGCGGACCGAGGCCGGTTCGCAACGCCACGCCGGCCTGTCCTACCTCCTGGTGCCGATGGACCAGCCCGGTGTCGAGGTCCGCCCGATCGTCCAGCTGACCGGCACCTCGGAGTTCAACGAGGTGTTCTTCACCGGCGCCCGCACGTCGGCGGACCTGGTCGTCGGCGGCGCCGGCAACGGCTGGACGATCGCGATGGCCACCCTGGGCTTCGAGCGCGGCGTCTCGACGCTCGGCCAGCAGGTCGGCTTCCGGCGCGAGCTGGACGCGATCGTCGAGCTCGCACGCACCAACGGGTCGCTCGACGACCCCGTCATCCGCGACCGCCTCGCCCGTGCTGACGTCGAGCTGGAGGTGATCCGGCTCAACGCGCTGCGCACGCTCGGCGAGCACCAGGGTCCGCGGCAGGCGAGCGTGGCGAAGCTGCTGTGGGCGCACTGGCACCGCACGCTCGGTGAGCTCGCGATGCTCGTGCGCGGTGTGGACTCACTGACCACCGGACCCGACTACGACCTCGACGAGTGGCAGCGGCTGTTCCTGTTCACCCGCGCCGACACCATCTACGGCGGCTCGGACGAGATCCAGCGCAACATCCTCGCCGAGCGAGTGCTGGGCCTGCCCCGAGAAGCCAGGAACTGAGAGCAAGGACATGACCACTGTGCCGACCAGCCGCCCTGAGCAGCCGACGCCCGACTACGTGCCCGGCCACGGCCTGCTGCGCGACAAGGTCGTGGTGGTCACCGCCGCGGCGGGAGCGGGTATCGGGGCCGCCGTCGTCCGGCGGGCCCTCGAGGAGGGTGCGCGGGTCGTCGTACTCAGTGACACGCACGAGCGACGGGTCGCCGAGGCGCACGAGGCGCTGGCCGCGGAGTTCGGCGCCGAGCGGGTGGTCTCGACCGTCACCGACGTGACGCAGGAGGATCAGGTGTCCGCGCTGCTCGACCTCGCCGACGCCCACGGCGGCGTCGACGTCATGGTCAACAACGCCGGCCTCGGCGGCACCGCGAGCGTGCTGGAGATGACCGACGACCAGTGGGGCAAGGTCCTCGACATCACGTTGACCGGCACGTTCCGCTGCGTCCGCGCCGCGTCGAACCGGATGGTCGCGAACGGCACCCGCGGCGTCATCGTCAACAACGCCTCCGTGATCGGCTGGCGCGCGCAGGAGGGCCAGGCCCACTACGCGGCGGCGAAGGCCGGCGTGATGGCGCTGACGCGATGCGCCGCGCTGGACGTCGCACCCCACGGCATCAGGATCAACGCGGTGTCCCCGTCGCTGGCGATGCACCCGTTCCTGGCGAAGGTCACCTCCGACGAGCTGCTCCACGAGCTCAAGCAGCGGGAGGCGTTCGGCCGGGCCGCCGAGCCGTGGGAGGTCGCCAACGTGATGGTCTTCCTGGCCAGCGACTACTCGACGTACCTCACCGGCGAGGTCATCTCCGTGAGCAGCCAGCATGCCTAGGGAGACGGCCACCACCGCCACCCGCCGTGACGAGCTGCTCGCCATCGCGGCCTCGCTCTTCGCCGAGCGCGGCTTCAAGAACACCACCGTGCGCGACATCGCCGACGCGGCGGGCATCCTCTCGGGCAGCCTCTACCACCACTTCGACTCCAAGGAGGCGATGGTCGACGAGCTGCTCGACTCCTTCCAGACCGACCTGTGGAAGCAGTACGACGAGATCGAGGCCTCCGACCTGTCGCCGCGGGCCAAGCTCGAGGCGGTCGTCCGGGCGTCGTTCGACGCGATCGACCACCACCACAGCGAGGTGGCGATCTTCCAGAACGACGCGGCGCACCTCGTCACCTTCGAGCGGTTCGCCTACCTCGGCGAGCGCAACAACAAGTTCCGCACCTTGTGGACCGGCCTGCTGGAGGCCGGCGTCGCGAGTGGCGAGCTGCGCGCCGACCTGGACGTCGAGCTGGTCTACCGCTTCCTGCGCGACACCGTGTGGGTCGCGGTGCGGTGGTACCGCCCCGGGGGCAGCCTCTCGCCGTCGGACATCGCCGACCAGTACCTCAAGATCCTC
>JAEKKP010000051.1 GCA_019510315.1 Propionibacteriales bacterium | reverse complement strand
CCGTGAAGTCGCTGGCCGTCCTGGCGGTCGGCGTCGTGCTCGCGGCCACGGCCGGTTGCGGTGCCGGCACCCCGGACCGCGGCCGGACGCTGACGGTGCTCGCGGCATCGTCGCTGACCGGCACGTTCACCGACCTGGCCGCGGAGTTCGAGGCCGAGCACCCGGGCGTGCACGTGAAGCTGGTCTTCGACTCGTCGGCCACGCTCGCGCAGATGGCGGTCGAGCGCGCCCCCGGCGACGTACTCGCGACGGCCGACCAGAAGACGATGGACCAGGCCGTCGCCGACCACGGCACCGACGGCGACGCGACGCAGTTCGCCACGAACGAGATCGTGCTCGCCGTGCCGAAGGACAACCCCGCAGACATCCACGCGCTCGCCGACCTCGACCACGGCGGCGTCGACTACCTGACCTGCGTGGCCACAGCACCGTGCGGTGCGGCCGCGCAGGCGCTGCTGGAGCAGGACGGCGTACGCCGCAAGCCCGTCAGCGAGGAGGTCGACGTGAAGGCCGTGCTGACCAAGGTCGAGTCCGCCGAGGCCGACGCCGGCTTCGTCTACCGGACCGACGCGATCGCAGCGAAGGACGTGGCCGCGATCGAGGTGCCCGGCGCGGCCGCGAGGCCAGCGCCGCCACCGCGAAGGACACCGACCAGCACGAGCTCGCCCGCGACTGGATCACCCTGCTCACCGGCAAGGGCAAGGCGGTGCTGACCGCCGCCGGGTTCGGGCCACCGGGATGAGCGACGCCGGCCCGCGCCTCGGCCGGCCGCCGGCCCGTCTCGTCGTCGGCGGCACTGTCGCGGCCGTCTTCCTGGTGCTCCCGCCGATCGCGCTGGTTGTCTCCGCGCCGTGGGATCGGTGGTGGTCGATCGTCACCACCCCGGAGGCACGCGAAGCGCTCTGGCTCTCCGCGTGGACCTCCACGATCGCCGCCGGGCTCTGCCTCGTGCTCGGGCTGCCGCTGGCGTGGCTGCTGGCCCGGGTCACCTTCCCGGGCCGACGCTGGCTGCGCGCCCTGGTCACGGTCCCGCTCGTCCTCCCGCCGGTCGTCGCCGGCGTCGCGCTGCTCAGTGCGTTCGGCCGCCACGGCCTGGTCGGCGCACCGCTGCGCGAGCTGTTCGGCACCCAGATCCCCTACACGACGACGGCGGTGATCCTCGCCCACACGTTCGTCGCCATGCCGTTCTTCGTGATCTCGCTCGAAGGAGCGCTGCGCAGCACGTCGGCTCGCCTCGAGGTCGCAGCGGCGTCGCTCGGCGCCGACCGGTGGACGACGTTCCGCCGGGTCACCGTGCCGCTCGCGATGCCGGGCCTCGTCGCCGGACTCGTGCTCGCCTGGGCCCGGTCACTCGGGGAGTTCGGCGCGACCATCACCTTCGCCGGCAACTACCCCGGTACGACGCGCACCATGCCGCTCGACGTGTACGCCGCCCTCCAGGCCGACCGCGACACCGCTGTCGCGCTGAGCGTCGTGCTGCTCGCTGTCTGCGTGCTCGTCCTGGTCGCGCTGCGTGAGCGCTGGTGGGGCGTCCGGTGAGCCTCCAGGTCAGGATGGACGTGAGCGGTCGACTCGCTTGCGAGCTCGACGTGTCCGCCGGCGAGACCGTCGCCGTGATCGGGCCCAACGGCGCCGGCAAGACGACGTTGGTGGAGGCGATCGCCGGCAGCCTCGACCCGGCGCACGACACGTCGGTCCGGGTGGGCGGCGACGACTGGTCGACGCGCCCCCCGCAGCTGCGCCATGCCGGACTGGTCTTCCAGGAGCACCTGCTGTTCCCGCACCTCGACGCGCGCGCCAATGTCGCCTTCGGTCCCCGCGCACGCGGCCTGCGACGTCGGGACGCCACCAAGGAGGCGGTGGGCTGGCTCGAGCGGCTCGGCCTGCCGTCCTGCTCCTCGACGAACCGTTCTCGGCGCTCGACGTCTCGGTCGCCGGCGAGCTGCGCGACCTGCTCCACCTGCACCTGCGCGACTTCCCCGGCGCGACCCTGCTGGTCACCCACGACGCGCTCGACGTGCGCGCCCTCGCGGACCGGGTCGTCGTGCTCGAAGCCGGCCGCGTCGCCCAGGACGACACCCCCGCGGCGGTTGCCGAGGCCCCCGCCACCCCGCACGCCGCCCGGCTCCTCGGTCTCAACGTGCTCGCCGGCACCGCCGATGGCACCGACGTCCGGCTCGACGACGGAGGCGTCCTGGTGATCGCCGAAGCCGCCCACGGCCGGGTGCTCGCCACCTTCCCGCCGTCCGCGGTCACGCTCACCGTCGACGAGCCGGTCGGCTCGGCCCGCAACCGCTGGCGAGCGACCGTCCGCCGGGCCGTCCCGCGCGAGGCGGTGGTCCGGGTGCACCTGCACCGGACCGCCGACACCGGCGCCGAGCTGTACGCCGACGTGACCCGTGGTGCCGCGACCGAGCTGGGCCTGGAGGCCGGGCGGGTCGTCTGGGCGTCGGTCAAGGCGACCGAGGTGACGGCGTTCGGCGCTGCCACCCGAGACGCCCGATAGCATCGGCCCATGTCCGACTCCACGATCCCTGACGAGCTTGCCGTGGCCCCGTCGCTGCCCGACCGCAACCTCGCCCTCGAGCTCGTGCGGGTGACCGAGGCCGCCGCGATGGCAGCCGGGCGGTGGGTCGGCCGGGGCGACAAGAACGGTGCCGACGGCGTCGCGGTCAACGCGATGCGCACGCTGATCTCGACCGTCGGGATGAATGGTGTCGTCGTCATCGGCGAGGGCGAGAAGGACAACGCCCCGATGCTCTACAACGGCGAGCACGTGGGCAGCGGCGTCGGTCCGGAGTGCGACGTGGCAGTGGACCCGATCGACGGCACGACGCTGACCGCCAAGGGCATGGCCAACGCGGTGTCGGTGCTCGCCGTGGCGCCGCGCGGCTCGATGTACGACCCGTCTGCCGTCTTCTACATGGAGAAGCTGGTCACCGGGCCCGAGGCCGCCGACGTGGTCGACATCCGCAACCCGGTGGCGGAGAACATCCACCAGATCGCCAAGGCCAAGGGCAGCGCGCCCGAGGACGTCACCGTCGTGCTGCTCGACCGGCCGCGCCACGAGGGCCTGGCCCGGGAGATCCGCGAGACCGGCGCCCGCATCAAGTTCATCACCGACGGCGACGTTGCCGGCGCGATCATGGCGGCCCGGCCCGACACCGGCGTCGACCTGCTGCTGGGCATCGGCGGCACCCCGGAGGGCATCATCGCCGCGTGCGCCATGAAGTGCATGGACGGCGTCATCCAGGGCCGCCTGTGGCCGCACGACGACGAGGAGCGCGAGCGCGCCATCGACGCGGGCCACGACCTCGACCGGGTGCTCTACACCGACGACCTGGTCGCCGGCGACGACTGCTTCTTCGTGGCCACCGGCATCACCGACGGAGAGCTGATGAAGGGCGTCCGCTACCGCGCCGGCGGAGCATCCACGCACTCCCTGGTCATGCGCAGCCGCAGCGGCACCATCCGTCAGATCATCAGCGAGCACAAGATCAGCAAGCTCAAGGCGTACGCCGACATCGACTTCGAGCGCTGAGGAGAGCGACGCCGTGATCGTCGTCGTCGGCGAGTCGCTGGTCGACGTGTTCGACGACCCCGACCAGCCGGGGCAGCACCGCGAGACCGTCGGCGGCTCGCCGCTCAACGTCGCCACCACGCTCGCCGGGCTCGACGTGCCGACCATGCTGATCACCGAGGTCGGCCGCGACGAGCGCGGGACCCGCATCGTCGAGCAGGTCGAGGCAAGCGGCGCCGAGCTGATCGCCGCGCCGTCGATGACAGGGCGGACCGCGACGGCGACCGTGACGCTGCAGTCCGGCGAGGCGTCGTACGACTTCGACATCGGGTGGACCCTGCCCCACGAGGAGCTGCCGGCCTGCGACGCGCTCCACGTCGGCTCGCTCGGCACCGTGCTCGAGCCGGGCCGCGACAGCGTGCTCGACCTCGTCGAGCAGGCGTGGGCCCGCGACGTGTTCGTCAGCTACGACCCCAACATCCGCGCACCTCTCGTCGCCGATCCGGTGCAGACCTGGCGCGACGTCGAGGCACTGGCGGCTCGCGCCCACCTCGTCAAGCTCAGCGACCAGGACGTCGCCGTGCTGCACGAGGGGGCCGACCCGCAGGACATCGCCCGCTCGCTGCTGCAGGGCGACCGCACCGAGCTCGTCCTGCTGACCCTGGGTGCGGGCGGCGCGATCGGCTTCGTGGGCGACCTCGTCGTCCGGGTCCCGGCGCTCGAGGTCGAGGTGGTCGACACCGTCGGCGCGGGAGACGCCTTCATGGCCGCGTGCCTGGCGGTGCTGCTCGAGGACTCGGCGTTCGACAACTACGGCGCGGGCGTGCCGGCGGACCGTGAGCGCGTGGAGAGGATGTTGCGGGCGGCCGTGGAGGTTGCCGGGATCACCTGTTCGCGACCGGGCGCAGCAGCTCCGACTCGTCCTGAGCTGCGGCCCGACTGGCCCGCATGACCTGGTGCTCGTCGAGCGCCTCGCGGACCGCGTCGAAGACCACCGGGTCGAAGGCCATGCCGACGTGGCTCGTCGGGACCTCGACCGCGTCGGCCGCGGGGTCGAGGCAGGCCCGCCAGTCGATGATGCCGTCGCGTCGCGAGTAGATCGAGGTGAAGCCGACCTCCGGGTCGAGCGCCCGCTGCGTCTCCTCGAAGCTGGAGCGTGCGCAGGACCCCGCCACGCAGTCCTCGCTCATCAGGCCGCCGAAGCCGGCCCGGGCCAGGCGCGTGAGCATCTCGGCGTCCCAGGCGAGCACGCCGTGCACCGCACCGGGGGCGAGGATCGGGCTGCCCATCGACACGATCCCGTGCACCAGGTCGGGTCGGCGCGCGGCCAGCCCGCGGGCGAGCATGCCGCCGAGGCTGTGGCCCACGATGCTGACCTTGCGGCCCCGCCGGATCGCGATCGCCTCCAGTCGTCGCTCGAGGCGGTCGGCCGCCTCGCGGGTGCAGCCGACGTTGACGTGGATCTGCGAGCGGTAGGTCCGGTAGCCGGCACCGCGCAGCATGGCGCCCATGCCCTTCAGAGTGGAGTCGCCGGCCATGAACCCCGGCACGAGAAGCACGGGCTCGAGACCTGCGGCCCGCCGGGGATCGACGTACGGCGATCCGCCGCGCGTCCTGCGGTCCAGGCGCGAGCGCTGCACGTAGCGGATGGCCTCGAGGGCGGCGCTGCCCTCGCGGGAGAGGGCCCGCAGACCGCGGGGGCCGACGAAGCCGTCCGGGCGCAGGAAGTCGCCCATCGGTGAGCTCACCCTGCCGAAATTAGCGGATTTCGTGGCGCGGACCATGGATTGACAACGATTCCAGCACCGGCGCGTTCCGCGCTGCGGGGTACCTATCTAGACTTTTCGCCAGCCGGACGATCTCGTCCGGTTCCCCGCTGAAAGGCCCCTGATGCCACGCATCCGCTCCCGCCGCTCGTCGTCGACCTCCGCAGAGGTCCCGGTGGCCGTGTCGGCCGAGCTGCTCGCGCCGGTGAGCCCGGGCGTCGAGCTCTGCTACCAGACCTTCGGGGACCCCGACGCGGAGCCGCTGCTGCTGATCATGGGGCTCGGCGGACCGATGACCTGGTGGGACACCGAGCTGTGCGAGCTGCTCGCGAGGAGCGGTTTCTACGTGATCCGCTACGACAACCGCGACACCGGCCGCTCCAGCCGCGGCACCGGCCGGGTCACGCGGTCGATGCTGGTGCAGGCGTTCCTCGGCCGTCCGGTGAAGCCTCCCTACACGCTCGCCGACCTCGCCGAGGACGGGCTCGGGCTGCTCGACCACCTGGGCATCGAGACGGCACACGTCGTCGGCGTGTCCATGGGCGGCATGATCGCCCAGACGATGGCAATCAGGGCTCAGGACCGCGTGCGCAGCCTCGTGTCGATGATGTCGACGACCGGCCGCCGCACCGTCGGCTGGCTCGACCCGAGGCTCGTCCCGATGATGCTCGGACGGCGCGGCAGCACGCTGGAGGAGTACCTCGAGGCATCGGTGATCGGTGCCGCGGCGATCGGCTCCCCGGCGTACCCCGAGGACGAGGAGTCCGCGCGAGCACGCGCCCTCGTCACGTGGGAGCGCGGGCTGAACCCCCAGGGCGTGATGCGGCACATGATGGCCGTCCTCACCCAGCCGAACCGTGGTCGTGCGCTGCACTCGCTGCGGATCCCGGCGACGGTCATCCACGGCATGCAGGACCGGATGGTCCACGTGTCCGGAGGTCGCGCGACCGCACAGGCGATCCCCGGTGCACAGCTGCTGCTGATCCCGGGCATGGGCCACAACCTGCCGCCGGCGCTGTTCGACACCTACCGCGACGCGATCCGCCAGACCGCCGATCGCGCCCAGATTCGCGCGCAGGCTTCGGGGGCGAGTGCGACCCCCGGAAATGGGTAGGGTGGACATTTCCCTGTTTAGGGACAGGATGAAGGTCAGGACGTTCTCGGGAGGAACGCAATGGCACCTCATCCACGCCGGAGGCCGACCCGGCGCGCCCGGGCCCTGGCGATCGGTGCGACCCTCGCGCTGACGGCGGGCCTCCTCGCGGCCTGCGGCGGGAGCTCCGGGAAGCCGACACTCACCTGGTACATCAACCCCGACCCGAGTGCGCCGTCCGGCTTCAAGGGGGCCTTCGGTCAGGCGGGCATCGCCGCGCGATGCAGCACCAAGGACTACACCGTCAAGGTCCAGCAGCTCCCGGGCGACGCCACCCAGCAGCGGATCCAGCTCGCCCGCCGGCTCGCCGCCAAGGACTCCGGCATCGACCTGATGAGCCTGGATCCCGTCTTCACCGGCGAGTTCGCCAACGCCGGCTTCCTCGCCCCGATCCCCGACCAGCTGGCCGAGCAGCTCAAGTCGACGACCCTGTCCGGCGCGGTGGACGGCGCCACCTGGAACGGCAAGCTGGTCGTCGCGCCGTTGTGGGCCAACACGCAGCTGCTCTGGTATCGCAAGTCGTTCGCCCAGAAGGCCGGCCTCGACATGACCAAACCGGTCACGTGGGACCAGATCATCAAGGCGGCCAGCGACAACGGCGGCACGGTCGGGGTGCAGGCCAACAAGTACGAGGGGTACGTCGTCTGGATCAACGCGCTGATCGAGGGCGCAGGCGGATCGATCATCCAGGACGCCAGCAAGGGCTCCGACGCGAAGGTCACGATCGACTCCAACGCCGGACGCGACGCCGCGACCGTGATCAAGGAGCTCGCCGACTCGCACGCGGCCGAGGGTGACCTGTCCGTGTCCAACGAGGGCACGGTGCTGGGTCCGTTCGCCACCTCCAAGGGTGCGTTCATCGTGAACTGGACGTTCATCTACAGCAACTACAAGGACGACAAGGCGACGCTGGCCGACCTCGGCTGGACCCGCTACCCGGAGACGGTCGCCGGCACGCCGTCGAAGCCTCCGCTCGGCGGGATCAACATCGGCATCAACAAGAACTCCTCCCACGTCGACGACGCGACCGCCGCCGCGCAGTGCATCACCTCGGCCGACAACCAGGTCACCTACGCCGTCGAGACCGGCAACATGCCGGCGAGCAAGGCCGCCTACGACTCGGCGGACCTGAAGAAGGCCTACCCCAGCGACCTGCTGCAGGCGTTCAGCTCGAGCATCGACGCGGCCGGTCCGCGGCCCGTCACGCCGTACTGGAGCGACATCTCCAGCGCGATCCAGTCGACCTGGCACTCGCCGAAGTCGGTGGGGTCGAGTACGCCGCAGAAGTCGGCCGACTTCATCACCGACGTGCTCAAGGGAAGGAAGCTGCTGTGACGGAGACTGCGGTCGCCCCGCGCACCACGACGCCGGCCCGCGCCAGCGACCGCTCGATCGCCGAGAACCGGCTCGGGCTCCGGCTCGTCGCGCCCGCTGTCGTGCTGATGGTCCTGGTCACGGCATACCCGATGATCCAGGCGCTGTACCTCTCGCTGTTCAAGTACCGCCTGACGGTGCCCGACGACAAGTCGTTCACCGGCCTGGGCAACTACGTGACCGTGCTGAGCGACAGCCTGTTCTGGAAGGACATGCTCAACACCGTCCTGATCATGATCATCACCGTGGCGATCGAGCTGGTGATCGGCTTCGCGTTCGCGATGGTGATGCACCGCATCGTGTTCGCCCGCGGCCTGATGCGCACGTCGATCCTGATCCCCTACGGGATCATCACCGTCGTCTCGGCGTTCGCCTGGCAGTTCACGTTCAGCCTCAACAACGGCTTCGTGAACAGCTGGTTCCACTGGCTGCCATGGATCGGCCCGGACACGAACTGGTTCGGCGACCACTGGCACGCGATGTTCGCCATCATGGCGTCGGAGATCTGGAAGACGACGCCGTTCATGTCGCTGCTCCTGCTCGCCGGGCTCTCCCAGGTGAGCGAGGACATGCTCGAGGCCGCGAAGGTCGACGGCGCCACCTGGACCCAGCGGCTGGTCAAGGTGATCCTGCCCAACATGCGCGCGGCGATCATGGTGGCGGTGCTGTTCCGGGCGCTCGACGCGTTCCGCATCTTCGACAACATCTTCATCATGACGAAGGGTGCGCAGAACACCGAGTCGTCGTCGTTCCTCACCTACCGGCAGGTGATCGAGCAGTTCCAGCTCGGCATGGGCTCGGCTCTCTCCGTGCTGCTGTTCCTCTCGGTGCTGCTGATCGCCTACATCCTGGTCAAGCTCTTCCGCGTCGACCTGGCGCAGGCACGGCAGGAGGCCTGAGATGAAGCAGCGGATGGGTCCGGGCCACTGGGTCGGCTTCCTGGTGATCCTCGTGTGGTGCCTGCTGCCGGTCGTGTGGATCGTGATGGTCTCGCTCAAGCCGGTGGCGGAGACGACGACCGGGAGCCCGCAGTTCTTCCCGAAGACGTGGACGATCCAGAACTACAAGGACATCGTCAAGAACGACGACTTCCTCCACGCCCTCGTCAACTCCTTCGGCATCGCCCTGATCGCGACGTTCCTGGCGGTGGTGTTCGCGACGTTGGCGGCGTACGCCATCGCGCGCCTGGAGTTCCGCGGCAAGCGGGTCGTGCTCTCGATCGCGCTGGCGATCGCGATGTTCCCGGTGGTGTCGCTGGTCGGGCCGCTGTTCGACATGTGGCGGGTGCTGCACCTGTTCAACACCTGGCCGGGGCTGATCATCCCGTACATGTCGTTCACCCTCCCGCTGGCGATCTGGACGCTCTCGGCGTTCTTCCGCGAGATCCCCTGGGAGATGGAGCAGGCGGCTCAGGTGGACGGCGCGACGTCGTGGCAGGCGTTCCGCAAGGTGATCGTGCCGCTGGCCGCGCCCGGCGTCTTCACCGCCGCGATCCTGACGTTCTTCTTCGCGTGGAACGAGTTCGTGCTGGCGATCTCGCTGACCTCGACGACCGCGGCCCGCACCGTGCCGGCGCAGATGTCCTTCTTCGTGGGCTCCGACCAGTTCAACCCGCCGTACTCCCAGCTGGCTGCCGCCGCCGTCGTCGTGACGGTGCCCGTGGTCGTCATCGTCCTGCTGTTCCAGCGCAAGATCGTCGCCGGCCTGACTTCCGGCGCAGTGAAGGGGTAGTGCTCATGGCCGCGATCGACATGGTCAACATCGTCAAGCAGTACGGCGACGGCTTCCCGGCCGTCAACGACGTCAGCATCGACGTGCAGGACGGCGAGTTCATGATCCTGGTCGGGCCGTCGGGGTGCGGGAAGTCGACCCTGCTGCGGATGATCGTCGGCCTCGAGGACATCACGTCCGGCGACATGGTCATCGGCGGCAAGCGGGTCAACGACCTGGCGCCGCGCGACCGCAACCTGTCGATGGTGTTCCAGAACTACGCGCTGTACCCGCACCTCACGGTCTACGAGAACATCGCGTTCCCGCTGCGGCTGAAGGGCAACATGCCCGAGTCGGAGATCGACGCCAAGGTGCGCGACGCGAGCAAGACCCTCGAGCTCGACGAGCACCTCGAGCGCAAGCCGGGCAACCTGTCCGGTGGCCAGCGCCAGCGCGTCGCGATGGGCCGCGCGATCGTGCGCCAGGCCGATGCGTTCCTCTTCGACGAGCCGTTGTCGAACCTCGACGCCAAGCTCCGCGGCCAGATGCGCACCGAGATCTCGCGGCTGCAGCGACGACTCGGCATCACCACCGTCTACGTCACCCACGACCAGACCGAGGCGATGACGCTCGGTGACCGGGTCGCGGTGCTCAAGCGCGGCGAGCTCCAGCAGCTGGCGACCCCCCGCGAGCTCTACACCCAGCCGGTCAACCTGTTCGTCGCCGGCTTCATCGGCTCGCCGCCGATGAACTTCATGCCGGCGACGGTCGAGGGCAACGAGGTCGACCTGCCCTTCGGCAAGGTGACCCTGCCGGCCGAGAAGGCACAGCGCGCGCAGGGCAAGGGCGTGCTGATCGCCGGGCTCCGGCCCGAGCATTTCGAGGACGCGAAGGTGATCGACTCCAAGGTCGCCGACCGCGGCACGACCTTCCGGGCGACCGTCGACGTCGTCGAGTGGCTCGGCAACGAGGCGTATGCCTACATCCCGTTCGAGGCTCCACCGGAGGTCGCGACCCAGCTCGCCGAGCTCGAGAAGGACCTCGACAGCGAGGCGCTGCGCACCCAGCTGGTCGTGTCGCTGGACTCCAACAGCCGGATCAGCAAGGGCGAGGAGGCCGA
>JAEKKP010000050.1 GCA_019510315.1 Propionibacteriales bacterium | reverse complement strand
CAGGCCTCCAACGACCAGCTGGAGAAGATCCTGTCCTACCTCGACATCGGCCGTCAGGAGGGCGCCCGCGTGCTCACCGGTGGCGAGCGCAACGTGCTCGAGGGCGACCTCGCCGAGGGCTACTACGTGAAGCCGACGATCTTCGAGGGCGACAACTCGATGCGGGTCTTCCAGGAGGAGATCTTCGGGCCGGTGGTCTCGCTGACCTCGTTCGGCGCGGAGGACGACGCACTCAAGATCGCCAACGACACGCTCTACGGCCTCGGCGCCGGCGTGTGGGCCCGTGACGCCGGCCTGGCGTTCCGGATGGGCCGCGGCATCCAGGCCGGCCGCGTCTGGACGAACTGCTACCACGCCTACCCCGCCCACGCGGCGTTCGGCGGCTACAAGCAGTCCGGCATCGGTCGGGAGAACCACAAGATGATGCTCGACCACTACCAGCAGACCAAGAACCTGCTCGTGTCCTACAGCCCCGATGCACTCGGCTTCTTCTGAGCGGGTGGCCGTGACCGGTGAGGCGGCGGAGCTCCTCCGCCGCCTCACCGAGGCGCACGGTCCGCTGATGTTCCACCAGTCCGGCGGCTGCTGCGACGGCAGCTCGCCGATGTGCTATCCCGACGGTGACTTCATCACCGGTGACGCCGACATCCTGCTCGGCGACCTCGACGTCGGGCTGGACCGGCCGGTCCCGGTGTGGATGGGGCGCTCCCAGTTCGCCTACTGGTCGCACACCCACCTGACCATCGACGTCGTGAAGGGCCGTGGCGCGGGCTTCTCCCTCGAGGCGCCGCACGGCGTCCGCTTCCTGATCCGCTCGCGGCTGTTCACCGACGAGGAGGCTCAGGCTCTCCTCTGAGCGCTGAAGAACGCGTCCAGCAGTGCCGCGGCCTCGTCGGCCAGCACCCCGCCGATCACCTCGGGCCGGTGGTTGAGCCGGCGGTCCCGTACGACGTCCCACAGGCTGCCCGCAGCACCGGCCTTCTCGTCGTACGTCCCGAAGACCAGTCGGTCGACCCTCGACAGCACGGTCGCGCCTGCGCACATGGTGCAGGGCTCCAGCGTCACCACGAGCGTGCAGCCGGGGAGGCGCCAGTCACCGACGTGCGCTGCCGCGCCCCGCAGCGCGCCGATCTCGGCGTGCCCGGTCGGGTCGCCGTCGCGCTCGCGGACGTTGACGCCCTCGGCGATGATCTCGCCGGCTGCGTCCACGACGACCGCGCCGACCGGGACGTCGCCGGTGGCCGGCGCCGCCGCGGCCAGCTCGAGGGCGCGCCGCATGGGCGAAGCCCAGGCGTCCGGAGCCACGTCAGTCGGCGAGATCGAGGATCTCGTCGAACTTCTCCCCGAACCCGACGCCCCGCGCGATCTCGCTCAGCACCTCTTCGGGATAGAGGTCGTAGTCATCGAGGAGAGCGCCCATCTCCGCAGCGGTGAAGCCCATGTCGGCGACGATCCCGAGGTCGCCGGCGGGAGCCTGGTCGTCGTCGACGCCGACGTGCACGCCGAGGTGGACGACCGCAGACCGTGCGAGCGCCCAGTCGGTCGCGGCGGTCGCGTCGGAGAGCAGCACCCGCACCAGCGTGCCCTGGGCGCGCACGAGCAGCACGAAGTCCTCGTCGACCGAGATCAGTGCCAGCGCACCGTTCTCACCGGGGTAGCGGCGCAGCTCGCTCGAGATCGACTCGACGTCGTCGAGCGCGCGACCGGGCAGCTCCGCGACGCTCCAGACGCCCTCGTCGCGGTACGCCACGACCGCGAAGTCAACCGCGTTGACCTCGGCGTCGGTCATGTCCGTCACCGTGCACCTGCTCGCGCCACATGTCGATGGTGGCAGAACGGGCCGCGGGCGGCCAACTGCGCATGCGTCCCCG
Source organism: Propionibacteriales bacterium (assembly GCA_019510315.1). GTDB lineage: Bacteria > Actinomycetota > Actinomycetes > Propionibacteriales > Nocardioidaceae > Marmoricola. The sequence continues at coordinate 6,969 of JAEKKP010000050.1, read as the reverse complement.
TACCCTTCTCGCCATGCGCCTCCAGGTCGTGGACCACCCGCTCGTCTCCCACAAGCTCACCGCGTTGCGTGACGAGCGCACCGCCTCGCCGGAGTTCCGGCGGCTCACCGAGGAGCTGGTCACCCTGCTGGCCTACGAGGCGACCCGCGACGTCCGCGTCGAGGAGACCAGCGTGAAGACGCCGGTCGCGATCGCCGAGGGTGTCTCGCTCAGCAAGCCGCGACCACTCGTCGTCCCGATCCTGCGCGCCGGCCTCGGCATGCTCGAGGGCATGATGCGACTGATGCCGACCGCCGAGGTCGGCTTCCTCGGGATGGTGCGCAACGAGGAGACGCTCGAGGCCTCGACGTACGCCGAACGCCTGCCGCTCGACCTGTCCGGCCGGCAGTGCTACGTGCTCGACCCGATGCTGGCGACCGGTGGCACCCTCGCGGCCGCACTGCGCTTCCTCACCGACCGGGGCGCCGACCACATCACGGCGATCTGCCTGCTGGCCGCACCGGAGGGCGTGCACAACCTGGAGCAGGGCGTGGCCGCCCTCGACGTACCGATCACCATCGTCACGGCGGCACTCGACGAGCGGCTCAACGAGCGCGGCTACATCGTGCCCGGCCTCGGTGACGCGGGCGATCGGTTGTACGGCCTGGCTCAGTAGCCGCCGAAGACGGTGACCTGGCCGGTCGCCATCGCCAGCAGCACCAACGCGACCAGGAGCGCGAGGATCACGTAGCCACCCTCGCGGTCGTGCCGGTCCCGGTCCGGCTCCGGCGCGTAGTACTTCAGACCGTCTCCCGGAGCGATCCGGAAGTCATCGGTGCGTGCCATACCCATGACGGTACGCCGCAAACGACCCGCCGGACTCCTCCCAGGGGACTAATTCCGGCGACCCGGGTCAGAGCGCCTTGACCGCGTTCAGGAGCTTGCTCATGGTGTCCTTCGCGTCACCGAAGAGCAGGGTGGTGTTGGGCTCGAAGAGCAGCTCGTTCTCGATCCCTGCGAAGCCCGGGCGCATCGACCGCTTGAGGAAGACGACCTGCTTGGCCTCGTCGGCGTTGAGGATGGGCATGCCGTAGATCGGGGCACCGGGCGTCGTCTTGGCCGCCGGGTTGACCACGTCGTTGGCGCCGACCACCAGGACGACGTCGGCGTCCTTGAAGTCGCCGTTGATCTCGTCCATCTCCTTGAGCTGCTCGTAGGGCACCTGGGCCTCCGCGAGCAGCACGTTCATGTGGCCCGGCATCCTGCCGGCGACCGGGTGGATGGCGTAGTCGACCTTCGCGCCGCGCTCGCTGAGCACGTCGACGAGCTCGCGCAGCGAGTGCTGCGCCTGCGCGACCGCGAGGCCGTAGCCGGGCACGATGATGATCCGCTCGGCGTAGTTGAGCATGATCGCCACGTCCTCGGGCCCGGCGGACTTCACCGGCCGGTCGGAGGCCTCGCCGCCACCGAGCGTCGAGCCGCCCTTCAGCGCCCCGAACAGGATGTTGGCCACCGAGCGGCCCATCGCGTTGGCCATCAGGAGCGTCAGGAACGTACCGGAGGCGCCGACCAGCGTGCCCCCGATCAGCAGCACGGTGTTCGACAGCACGTAGCCGCCCGCGGCCACAGTGAGGCCGGTGAACGCGTTGAGCAGCGAGATCACGATCGGTACGTCGGCACCGCCGACCGGCATCACCAGGAGCACGCCGACCACGAGGCCGAGCAGGGCGAGGACCACGCCGATCCACAGGTGCGGCTGGTTGACCAGCATCACCGAGAGCACCGCCGCGGCGATGAACGAGCCGCCGAAGATCACCGGGAGACCGGGGAAGACCACCGGCCGTGACGTCATCAGCTCCTGCAGCTTGGCGAAGGTGATGACAGAACCGGCGAACGACACCGAGCCGACGACGATCGTGAACGCCGTCGCGGCGAGCGGGAACCAGTCGAACAGGTCGCCGTGCTCGTGCAGCTCCAGCAGCGCCACGAGCGCAGCGGCACCGCCGCCGACGCCGTTGAACAGCGCCACCATCTGCGGCATCTGGGTCATCTGCACCTTGCGGGCGCCGTACACGCCACCGGCGGTGCCGATCGCGATCGCCGCCAGGATCAGCGGCACGTGGTGCAGGTGGTCGACACCGTCGGGCTTGTAGAAGAACGGCACCGCTACCGCGATGACGGCGCCGGCGGCGCCGATCAGGTTGCCGTTGCGCGCGGTCTTCGGCCCCGAGAGGCCCTTGAGCGCGAGGATGAAGCAGACGCCGCAGGCGAGGAAGACCAGCTGGACCCAGGTCGGCGCGATCACTTGGTGTCCCCCGGCGTCTGGGTGGCGGCATCCGCCTTGGGCTTCTTGCGGACGAACATCTGCAGCATCCGGTCGGTGACGACGAAGCCACCGACCATGTTGACCGAGGCCAGCACGATGGCGATCAGCCCGACGATCAGGGCGAACGTGTTGTCGGTCGTGCCGGTCACGAGGACCGCGCCGAGGAGGATGATCCCGTGGATCGCGTTCGCGCCGGACATCAGCGGGGTGTGCAGCGTCGAGGACACCTTGGAGATGACCTCGATGCCGACGAAGACGCTCAACACGAAGAACGTCAGCCAGACGACGGAAACGCTCACTGGTCGGCCTCCTGGTCGTAGGGCAGGTCGAGCTGCTGGGTGGCGATCGCATCGGCCTCGGGGACCTCGACGGCCTCGGGCTCTGGTTGGGTTTCGACAGGCTCGGTTTCGACAGGCTCAACCACCGGTTCCGCCGGGCCCTCGATCGCCTCGCGGGTGGGCTCGTGCACGATCCTGCCGGCGTGGGTCACGGCCGACCCGGCGACGATCTCGTCGTCGAAGTCGGGTGTGAAGGTCGCCGCGCTCGTCACGCCGTCGTCGCCCTTCTCGCCCGCGGTCGTCATCAGGGTGAGCAGGTTGACGATGTTCTGCGCGTACAGCTTCGAGGCCGGGCCGGGCATCTGCGACGGCACGTTGGCACCGCCCCACACCTGCGCGTGCCCGATCTTCACGACCTTGCCTGCCACCGATCCTTCGACGTTGCCGCCGGTCTCGGCGGCGAGGTCGACGACGACGGAGCCGGGCTTCATGGCCTCGACCATCGCGGACGTCACCAGCATCGGGGCCTGCCGGCCCGGGACAGCGGCGGTGGTGATCAGCGCATCGGCGTTCGCGATGTACGGCGCCAGCAGGTCGCGCTGCCGGGCGGCCCGGTCCTCGGTCATCTCGCGGGCGTAACCGCCGGCGCCCTCGAGGGTCTCGAGCTCCAGGTCGATGGACTTCGCGCCCATCGACCGGATCTCCTCGGCGGCGGCCGCGCGGACGTCGTACGCGCGGACCACGGCACCGAGGCGCTTGGCGGTCGCGATCGCCTGGAGGCCGGCGACACCGGCACCGAGGACGACGACCTCGGCGGGCTGCACGGTGCCCGCGGCCGTCATGTTCAGGGGGAAGAAGCGCCGGAGCAGGCCGGCGGCCACGACGGCGCTGCGGTAGCCCGCGACCAGCGCCTGCGACGACAGCGCATCCATCGACTGTGCCCGCGAGATCCGGGGCACCAGCTCCATCGCGAACGACGTCACACCGGCGTCGCGCAGACGGGACACGAGCTCCTGCTCGGAGTTGACCGGCAGGAACGAGATCGTCGCGGCACCCTCGCGCAACCGCCCGATCGCGGCGCCGTCGAGCGGCTGCACCGCGACGACCACATCTGCGTCGGAGAGGGCCGACTCGGACAGGGTCGCGCCGGCCTCGGCGTACTCCTCGTCGGCGAACTCGGCGCTCTCGCCCGCGCCTGGCTCGACGAGCACCTCGTAGCCCAGCCCGGTCAGCTTGCCGACCAGCTCCGGGACCATCGCGACGCGGGCCTCGCCCTCACGGGTCTCCCTGGCTACAGCGATCTTCACGCTCCGCAAGTTAGTGCACCTGAGGCGAAGCATCCGCTCAATGAGACGACCGTCTCACGATGGAACGATCCAGACTGTCACGCGCCCGGCACCCCGGAGCGTCTCAGGGGTGTGACCATTCAGAGCATGGACGAGGCGACCTTCGTGGTCGGCGCGCCGGCGGCGGTCGCGTCGTTCGAGGCATTCGTGCACGCGACGGCCGCGACGATGCACCGGACCGCGGTGCTGCTGTGCGGCGACCACCACCTGGCCGAGGACCTCACCCAGACGGCGTACGCGAAGGTGTTCGCCTCCTGGCGACGGGTGGCCGGCGCGAACGACCCGGTGGCCTACACCCGCAAGGTCCTGGTGCGCACGTTCCTCTCGCACCGACGCCTGCGCCGGTCGGCGGAGCGCCCGGTCGAGGTGCTCCCCGAGATCGCCGGAGCCGCCGACGACGCCAGCGTGCGCCTCGACCTGCTCACCGCCCTGCAGTCGCTCGCCCCCGACGACCGGGCCGTGCTCGTCCTGCGCTTCTGGGACGACCTCAGCGTCGCCGACACCGCTCGGCTGCTCGGCACCAGCGACGCTGCCTGCCGACAGCGCACCGCCCGGGCCCTGGCCCGGATCCGCGTACTCATGCCCGACCTGGAGGAAGACCGATGAGCGTCGAGACCAACCTGCGAACCGCGATGGCCGAGGCCGTGGCGCCCACCCACCCGGACACCGAGCGGCTGGTGTCCGCCTCGCGCCGCCGCGGGCTGGGGATCCGCCGCCGTCGTCAGGCGCTCGGCTCCGTCGGCGTCGCCGCGGCGCTCGGGCTGGCCGTCCTCGCGCCGAACGTCGTGGCCGGTGACCACGGGTCGCGTCAGGCGCAGGTGGCGGGCTCCGTGGCGGTCGGCACCGCGCCGGAGTCGTTCGACGCGGACAAGACCTCAGCCATCACCGGCAGGTCGACGGCCGCGGCACTGCTGTACGCCGTCGGGCTCGAGGCCGCCGGCACAGCCGACCACGTCCGCGGCCAGGGCGGCGGCAACGGTCCGGACACCTACGCCGTGTTCCGGTTCACGCCCACGGGAAGCCCGACCTACGGCGAGGTGGGCGTCAACGTGCAGCACTACGGCGGAGATGCCCCGAAGCGAGCGGACCAGCAGGGCGACAAGCTCGGTCAGTGCGACTCCTTCATGGAGCACTGCGTGCCGACGACTCTTCCTGACGGCTCGAGGATGCTCACCTACGACGACCGCTCGGACTACCAGGGTCGGCGTGGCGTTCGTCGCGTGGTCGACCTCCTCCGCCAGGACGGCGTCCGCGTGGTCGCGTACGCAACCAACGGCTTCGACATCACCGAGCGCGATGAGCAGATCAGTGGCGACGAGCCCGTGCTCACGTCGGACCAGCTGGTCGCGATCGTCAACCAGTCGTGGTGGGGCCCGGAGCTGCCGACGTACTTCGCGACACAGGGCGAAGCGCTGACGTACGACGAGATCGGTGGCTCGATCGAGGCGACCAAGCCGCCGTCAGCGAAGTCCTGAGGGTCGGTCAGACGATCCGTCCGCCGACGAGGTCACCGATCAGGTAGGTGACCGCCATCGCCAGCACACCGCCGGCGATGTTGCGGATGATCGCCCGCCGGACGTCGGCCTCGGCGAACCGGGCCGACAGGAAGCCGGTGAGGGCGAGCGCGATGGCGACGGAGACCGCCGTCGCGCCGACCCGCCAGGCCTGCGGCAGCAGGATCATCAGCATCGGCAGCAGCGCACCGATCGTGAAGGCGAGCATCGAGGCGAGCGCGGCCTGCCACGGGTTGGTCAGGGCGTCGGGGTCGATGCCGAGCTCGACCTCCGCGTGCGCGGCCAGGGCGTCGTGGCTGGTCAGCTCGAGGGCGACCTGGCGGGCGGTGTCCTCGCTGAGGCCCTTCTCCATGTAGAGGCCGGCGAGCTCGGCGAGCTCCTCGTCGGGCTCCTCCTCGAGCTCCCGGCGCTCCTTGGCGAGGAGCGCCTGCTCGGTGTCGCGCTGCGTGCTGACCGAGACGTACTCGCCGGCCGCCATGCTCAGCGCTCCGGCGACGAGCCCGGCGAGACCGGCCACGAAGATCGTGTGGCGGCTGTCGGTGGCGCCGGCGACGCCCATGACGAGGCCGGCGACGGACACGATGCCGTCGTTGGCGCCGAGGACGGCGGCACGCAGCCAGTTGAGCAGGCTCGACGTGCTCGGGCTGTGCGGTTCGTCCGCGTGCGGCCCGATCTCCGTCCCGGACGGCTCGGCCTCGGTGGTCATGTGCCCAAATCCATCACGTCGCCCCGGCCGCGGCAACGAAGGCGACCCTCAGCTCGCCGGCGTGGGCGTCGCCAGCGGGTGCGGCCGGAAGCTGTAGCGGACGTCGTACTGCTCCGCGTCCACGTCGGTCACCACGGCGTCGACGACGCGCTGGGTGTGACCGATCCGCACGTCGCAGGTGCTGCGCGCACCGACCTGCCCGCGCAGGTACGGGCAGTCGACGCTGCCCGCCGAGCGGTGGAACAGGTGTCGGGCCTGGCCGCGCAGCTCGGTTGCCACCCGGTCGCCGCTGACCCCGAACTCGGTGGCTTCGGTGTCCATCGCGACGTGCAGCCGGCCTCCGGAGGCCAGCGAGGTGACCCGGACCGTGCCTCGCACCTTGACGATGCGTCCGTCGCCGAACGCGGTGGTGCGCAGGCACCGGACCGACGCACCCACGCGCAGGTCGAGCGCAGGGCAGCTGAGCGAACCGTGCGCCAGGCGCGGGTTCTCCGTCTCGAGCTCGCGCTCGGCCATCGATCCGACGCTGCTGCCGGAGAGCTGGTCGGGCAGCCGCACGTCGCTACCGCAGCCGGCCGGGAGGGCCGCCAGCACCATCGCGCAGGCGATCTGGGCGGCGACGGCGGGCATGGCTCCATCTTGGCCGCCGCACCCAACGCTGACGGCTCAGGCGGTGACCGCCGCGGGCCGGCGTGCCGTCAGCCCGAGCGTCCCGGCGGCGACGCACGCCAGCGCAACCGCGGCCGTGAACCACGGGAAGATCGCGCCCAGGCTCCACTGCGTGGCGGCCCAGCCGGCCAGGATCGTCGGCACCGCCATC
>JAEKKP010000245.1 GCA_019510315.1 Propionibacteriales bacterium | reverse complement strand
GGTCGTCGAACGACACCGGCCGCGAGACGCCGTCCTGGTCGGCTCGCAGGTCGTAGGTGCCGGGGTCGAGCGGGTAGCGGACGATCCGCCGCGTCATCTCGTCGCGACCGTACTCACCCGCGACCAGGTGCGGCACCTCGGTGCTCCGGTCCAGCGAGAGGAACGAGTAGCGCATCTGGTCCCGGTCGTGCTGGGCGTCGTACGCGAACCGGACGGGGAGCACGAACCGGTGGCCGAAGGACTCCTCACCCGGCTCGACCTCCACGATGTCGTCCATCCGGCAGGTGAAGAGCCCGCGGCGCGTGCCCGCGACGTAGAGATAGGGGCCGGCCCAGACGAGGCCGCCGGCATGCACCGCGAGCGGGCGCAGCACCACCCTGCCGGCCCGCAGCTCGGGGACGACGAGCAGCACGTGCCGGTATCGCAGCGTGTCGAGGTCGACCACGGTGATCCTGCTGCCCCGGTCGTCCTTGGCGTACCAGCTCGTCACCACGAGCCGGCGGTCGACCCCGGGCACGTGCGCGGAGTTGGTGATGCCCTGCGGCCACCAGCCGCCGTCGACGCGGTCCTCCTCGTCCCAGGTGAAGCCCCACGCGACCGCGAGGCCCGGGACGGGGACCTGGGTGGCCTGCCGGTCGAGGCCACCCAGGACGCCCGGTACGCCGACCGGGCCGCCGTACCGGCCGAAGAGCGCCTCGATCTCGGCTGCGTTCTCGTCGGTGCGCCGCAGGTGCACACCGGACTGCACCTCGGAATGCGCTCTCGTGTTCGTTCCGGACGGCGTGCTCACGGATCCACCGTATTCGCCGGACGCGACCGTCCGGCGCGGGTAGCGTCGGCGCTGCTCGTCCCGACCACCGAGGAACCCCCATGAGCACCGTGACAACGCCCCGCTTCGGCCCCTACGCCACGCCCGACGAGCTGCTCAAGGGCAAGCGCAAGGCGGTGCTCAGCCTCGTGATCGCTCTCGCCGCCGTCGCTCTGGCGATCGTCGCGAGCCGGACCGTCGACCAGCCGCGGCTGGTCGTGGTCTACCTCGTGGCCGGCGGGATGCATTTCGCCGCCGCCGTGGCAGCATCGCTCCGGTGGTCGCGCACGCCGGAGTTCGACCGGGCCCTCTGAGCCCGGTGGCGCTGGTCGTCGGGGTGGCGATCCTCCACGCAGGCAGGGTCCTCGCCGCGAGACGGAGCTATCCGGCCGAGGCCAGGGGTCGCTGGGAGTTCCCGGGCGGCAAGGTCCACGACGACGAGACGCCCGACGAAGCCGTCGTCCGCGAGGTCGCCGAGGAGCTCGGCTGCACGATCGCGGTCATCGGCTGGCTCCCACCCGAGGTCCCGATCCGCGACGGCCTTGTCCTTCGGGTCGCCACCGCGGCACTGACGGACCACGAGCCGATCCCGCGCCACGGCGAGCACGACGCGGTCCGCTGGCTGCGGCCCGACGAGCTCGACGACCTCGACTGGTTGGAGGCCGATCGTCCGTTCACCGGTGCCGTGCGAAAAAGACTGGGTGCGCAGAACTAGGGTCGTGGCATGAACAAGCACATTCTCCTCGTGCACGCCCACCCCGACGACGAGTCGATCGGCCAGGGCGCGACGATGGCGAAGTACGTCGAGGAGGGCGTCGGCGTCACGCTCGTCACCTGCACCGGTGGCGAGATGGGCGAGATCCTCGTGCCCGAGCTCGAGCACATGGCCGCCGACAAGGACGACACCCTGGCCGACCAGCGCCGCACCGAGCTGGACAACGCCATGAAGGAGCTCGGCGTCACCGACCACCGCTACCTCGGCGGGTTCAAGCGCTACCGCGACTCCGGCATGCAGTGGCACGAGGACGGCCACGCGATCCCGGCCGACACCGTCCACGACAGTGCCTTCTGGAACGCCGACCTCACCGAGGCCGCCAGCCACCTCGTCGAGGTGATCCGCGAGGTCCGGCCGCAGGTGCTGGTCACCTACGACGAGTTCGGCGGCTACGGCCACCCCGATCACATCCAGGCCCACCGGGTCGCGACGTACGCCGCTGCGCTGGCCGCCGTGCCGTCGTACCGGAAGGACCTCGGCGAGCACCACGACATCGCCAAGATCTACTGGGGCGCGATGTCCGCCAGCCGGATGCGGGCGGGCCTGCGGATGCTCCGAGACGCCGGCGACACCACGACCTTCGAGGGCATGGACCCCGACGGCCCGCTGCCGCCGTTCATCACCGAGGACGAGAACCTGTCGGCGATGATCGACGGCACCGAGTACCACGAGCGCAAGATGGCGGCGCTCGCTGCCCATGCCACCCAGATCACCACCGACGGCCCGTTCTTCGCGCTGTCCAACAACGTCGGTGCGACCGCGTGGGGGCTGGAGTTCTACCGGATCGCCAAGGGCCGCCAGGGTCCGCTCAACGAGGACGGCCT
>JAEKKP010000227.1 GCA_019510315.1 Propionibacteriales bacterium | reverse complement strand
CGGTGCGCGGCGGCGCCGAACGCCGTCCTGCTCGGTTCTCCGGGACGCATGACCTCAGCCCAGGCGGGCCAGCTCCTCGTCGACCACCGACGGGTCGAGCTTGGTGAAGATCGGGCTCGGCTTGGTGATCGGCGTACCCGGGACGATCGGGCGTCGCTCCCAGCGGGCGGCGCCGGAGTACTCCCCTGTGATGATCGGGTACGGCGCGCCGCCGTCCAGGTCGTCGACCTCGTCGATCCGCGGCATCGGCTGGATCGTCCCGCTGCCGCCGAGGGCGCGGTCGACCTCGTTCGCCGAGAACGGCAGGAACGGCGACAGCACGACGTTGAGGTCAGCGACGCACTGCGCGACCACATGCAAGATGGTGCCGAGGCGCTCGCGCTCGTCGTCCGACTTGAGCTTCCACGGCTCGTGAGGCGCTCGCGCTCGTCGTCCGACTTGAGCTTCCACGGCTCGTGGTCGGTGACGTACTTGTTGACCTCTGCGACGGCACGCATCGCCTCGCCGATCGCCTGCTTCTGCCGGTGCCGGCCGATCAGGTCGCCCACGGACCCGAAGGCCTCCTCGGCAACCGCGAGGACGCTCCGGTCCTCGTCGGTGAGCTCCCCGGCCGGCGGGATCTCGGCGAAGTTCTTGTGGATCAGCGTCGCCGTCCGGTTGACGAGGTTGCCCCAGCCGGCCACGAGCTCATCGTTGGTCCGGCGGACGAACTCGGCCCAGGTGAAGTCGCTGTCCTGGTTCTCCGGGCCCGCCGAGGCGACGAAGTAGCGGAAGGCGTCGGGCTGGTAGCGCGAGAGCAGGTCGCGCACGTAGATCACGATCTTCTTCGAGGAGGAGAACTTCTTGCCCTCCATCGTGAGGAACTCGGAGCTGACCACCTCGGTCGGCAGGTTCAGCTGGCCGTACTCGTGGGTGGTCCCGCCCCTGCTGCCACGGCCGTCGTACGCCAACAGCTCGGCCGGCCAGATCTGGCTGTGGAAGGTGATGTTGTCCTTGCCCATGAAGTAGTAGGACAGCGCCTCGGGGTCGTTCCACCAGTCACGCCAGCGGTCCGCCTCGCCGACCCTGCGCGCCCACTCGATCGAGGCCGACAGGTAGCCGATCACCGCGTCGAACCAGACGTAGAGCTTCTTCGTCGGGTTGTCCCGCCAGCCGTCGAGCGGTACGGCGATCCCCCAGTCGATGTCGCGGGTCATCGCGCGCGGCCGGATCTCGTCCAGGATGTTCTTGCTGAACCGGATCACGTTCGGCCGCCACAGACCGCTCTTCTCCCGCTCGTCGAGCCACTCGTGGAGAGCGTCGGCGAGGGCCGGAAGGTCGAGGAAGAAGTGCTGGGTCTCGATGAACTCCGGGGTCTCGCCGTTGATCCGCGAGCGGGGGTTGCCGAGGTCGGCCGGATCGAGCTGGTTGCCGCAGTTGTCGCACTGGTCGCCGCGGGCCTCCGGGTAGCCGCAGATCGGGCAGGTGCCCTCGATGTAGCGGTCCGGCAGCGTCCGCCCCGTCGACGGCGAGATGGCGCCGTAGGTCGTCTGCTCGACGAAGTAGCCGTTCTCGTACACGCCGCGGAACAGCTCCTGGACCACGGCATGGTGGTTGCGCGTCGTCGTGCGCGTGTAGAGGTCGTAGGAGATGCCCAGCCCGACCAGGTCCTCCGCGATCAGCCGGTGGTTCTTGTCCGCGAGCTCCTGCGGCGTGACCCCTGCCTCGTCGGCGGCGATCAGGATCGGCGTGCCGTGCTCGTCCGACCCCGAGACCATCAGCACGTCGTGCCCGGCCATCCGCATGTACCGGCTGAACACGTCGGACGGCACGCCGAAGCCGGCGACGTGGCCGATGTGGCGCGGCCCGTTGGCGTACGGCCACGCGACAGCACTGAGGACTCGGGTCATGGGCCCGATCCTATTCAGCCGATCGTCGACGGCCGCCGGGCCGTCCGGGGTAGCCTCACCGACCAACAGTCCTCGGGGGGTCGAGATGGTGCCTGTGCCGATACCGCGACCGAGAGCGTTCGCCGCCGTCGGTCTCGTGCTCGCCGTGGCGAGCGCGCTGCTGGTGGTGGTCGGACCTGCCGATGCGGCTCGTCGACCCGCGCCCACCCGGCTGAGGGTCACGGCACACCAGGGGTCGCTGACGGTCCGCTGGCACGCGGTGCGCCACGCGCCGGGCTACCGCGTCCGGTGGAGCCTGCGGCGCTCGATGGCCGGCTCCCACCGCCTCGCCGCCCCGGTGCACCGCGCGCGGATCAGCAACCTCGCACCCGACACCCGTTACTACGTGCAGGTCGCGGTCGCGGCGCGCAAGGGCCGCGGGCGCGTGCTCGGACACTGGAGCCGGGTCGTGGGCCGGCGTACGCCGCCGCCGCCGTGCCCCACGCAGGGCAACCTCGGCGACCCGACGCCGGCGGTCCCGACCGGCAAGGCGGCCGACCTGCGGGTCGCGACCTTCAACATCCGCACGATCAATCTCGACTCCGCGGCCCACCCCGAGCAGAAGTGGTCCAGCCGAGCCGACCGCGTGGCCTCCCTCCTCCTCGGCGCGTCCACGACCCGCAACCCCCCGACCGTGGCGCCCGACGTCATCGCGCTGCAGGAGGCGAACCAGTCCTACGGGGAGTTCGCGGCCCGTTGCACCAACCAGATGATCGACCTGCGCAACCGGCTCGACGCCGACGGAGCGCACCACTACGAGGCGACGAGCCTCGACCCCGGAGCGTCGGTCGGCACCCGCATCCTCTTCGACACCGCGCGGCTGCGGCTCGAGAGCTCCGGCTCGGTGCTGCTGGCTCCCGCGAGCACCACGCACCCGCACCTCGCCTGGGCGATCTTCCAGATGCGCAACGGCGGCC
>JAEKKP010000226.1 GCA_019510315.1 Propionibacteriales bacterium | reverse complement strand
CGCAGATGCCGGAGACCAGCAGATCGGGGATGCCGAGGATCTTGCGCGACTCGTTGCGCAGCTTCTGCTCCTCGTCGGTCTCGTTGAGGCCGTCGTCGACGAGGTTGCCGGCGAACGGCAGCACGTTGTAGGCGATGGTCCGCGTGTAGACCGTCGGCTCGGGGAACGAGACTGCCTCGCCGTCGTACGCGAGCTCCCGGGCCTTGTCGCCCGCCGCGGCGATGCCGGTGGCCAGCTCCTCGACACCGGCGACGCCGGAGCCGGAGACCGCCTGGTAGGTCGAGGCGATCAGCCGGACCAGGCCGGCCTCGTCGTGCAGCGGCTTGAGCACCGGCATCGCGGCCATGGTCGTGCAGTTGGGGTTCGCGATGATGCCTCGCCGGGCGGCAACGACGGACTCGATCGCCTCTGGATTGACCTCGGAGACCACCAGGGGGATGTCGGGGTCCTTGCGGTACGCCGAGGAGTTGTCGACCACGATCACGCCCGCGTCGACGAAGCCCGGCACGACCGCGCGGGACGTGGTGGCTCCGGCGGAGAAGACGGCGATGTCGAGGCCCGAGGGGTCGGCGGTCGACGCGTCCTCGACGACGACGTCGCGGTCGCCGAACGGGATCACCTTGCCGGCCGAGCGGGCCGAGGCGAAGAACCGGATCTCGTCGACCGGGAACTCACGCTCGAGGAGGATCTGACGCATCGCGACGCCGACCTGTCCGGTCGCGCCGACAACACCAAGACGCACGCCCATCGCTATCGCCCCGTCCCGCCGTACACGACGGCCTCGACCTCGTCGGCGTCGAGGTCGAAGGCGTCGTGCGCTGCCCGGACGGCGTCCTCGACCTGCGTCTCGGCTACCACGACCGACACCCGGATCTCCGAGGTCGAGATCATCTCGATGTTGACCCCGGCGTCGGAGAGCGCCTCGAAGAAGCGCGCCGAGATCCCCGGCGAGGTGCTCATGCCCGCGCCGACGATGGACACCTTGCCGACGCTGTCGTCGTACTGGAGGCTGTCGAAGCCGACGGTCTCCTGCAGCCGCGCCAGCGCGGTCATGGCCGTCTGGCCCTCGCCGCGCGGCAGCGTGAAGGACACGTCGGTCAGGCTGGTGGCTGCGGCGGAGACGTTCTGCACGATCATGTCGATGTTGATCTGCGCGTCCGCGACGGCACGGAAGATGGCGGCCGCCTCACCCGGCTTGTCCGGCACTCCGACGACCGTGATCTTGGCCTGGCTCCGGTCGTGGGCGACGCCGGTGATGATGGCAGCTTCCATGGTGCTTCCTTCGTTGTCGGCGGACCCCACCTTGTCGGCACTCGTGACCCAGGTGCCCTTCTTCTCGCTGAAGGACGAGCGGACGTGGATCGCCATGCCGTAGCGGCGGGCGTACTCGACGCAGCGCAGGTGCAGGATCTTCGCGCCCTGCGCCGCCATCTCGAGCGTCTCCTCGTAGGAGATCCGCGGAATCTTCCGGGCGTGCGGCTCGATCCGGGGGTCGGCGGTGAAGATCCCGTCGACGTCGGAGTAGATCTCGCACACGTCGGCCTCGAGCGCGACGGCCAGCGCCACCGCGGTCGTGTCGGAGCCGCCGCGGCCGAGGGTCGTGATGTCCTTCGTCGTCTGCGAGACGCCCTGGAAGCCGGCGACGATCGCGATCGCGTCCTGCTCGATCGCGGCCTGGATGCGGCCGGGCGTCACGTCGATGATCTTGGCGCGGCCGTGCTCGGCGTCGGTGATCACGCCCGCCTGGCTGCCCGTGAACGACCGCGCCTCGTGGCCGAGGTTCTGGATCGCCATGGCCAGGACGGCCATCGAGATCCGCTCGCCTGCGGTGAGCAGCATGTCGAGCTCGCGGGCCGGCGGCAGCGGCGAAACCTGGTTGGCGAGGTCGATCAGCTCGTCCGTGGTGTCACCCATGGCCGACACGACGACCACGACCTGGTTGCCGGCCTTCTTGGTCTCGACGATCCGGCGGGCGACCCGCTTGATGCTCTCGGCGTCGGCAACCGAGGAGCCGCCGTACTTCTGCACGACAATGCCCACGGCTGCTCTCCTCGCTTCTCGGGCTGGTCTGGTGATGAGCCCTGACGGGCCTGCCGCATCGTCCCGCGGTCGGGACGTGCAGTACCAGCGAGATTCTACCGAGTCCTACAGGCCGTCCCCGGCGACGTCCAGCACGGCCTCGGCCTCCTCGACCAGCTCCTCCTCGCCCTCGATGTCGAGGTCGAGTCGCGCGTGGGCGACGATCGAGTGCAGCGCCGTCAGCACGCCACAGGCGTTGTTGCCCCACGACGCGAGGTAGGAGAACTGCCACCACCACAGCGCCTCCTCGACGTTGCCGGCGCGGAAGTGCCGCAGGCCGTTGGCGATGTCGGTGGCGATCAGCGTGAGGTCGTCGGAGATCTGGGCCGGCACCGTGTCGGGGTCGTAGGGCTCGATGTTGTGGG
>JAEKKP010000049.1 GCA_019510315.1 Propionibacteriales bacterium | reverse complement strand
GCTCGTGGGGCTTGTTCCAGCGGATCCGGTACAGCGGCGGCTGGGCCATGTAGACGTAGCCGTGCTCGATCAGGGGCTTCATGAACCGGAACAGCAGCGTCAGCAGCAGGGTGTTGATGTGGTGGCCGTCGACGTCGGCGTCGGCCATCAGCACGACCTTGTGGTAGCGCAGCTTGTCGAGGTCGAACTCCTCGTGGATGCCGGTGCCCAGCGCCGAGATGATCGCCTGGACCTCGGCGTTGCCGAGCACCTTGTCGATGCGCGCCTTCTCGACGTTGAGGATCTTGCCGCGGATCGGGAGGATCGCCTGGATCCGAGGGTCGCGACCCTGTCGTGCCGACCCGCCGGCGGAGTCGCCCTCGACGATGAAGACCTCGCACTCCTCGGGGTTGGTCGACTGGCAGTCGCTGAGCTTGCCGGGCAGGCCGCCGCCGCCGAGCAGCCCCTTGCGGCTGCGGGCGAGGTCGCGCGCCTTCCGAGCGGCGAGCCGGGCCGACGCCGCGGCCTGCGCCTTGCGGATGATCTCCTTGCCCTCGGCGGGGTTCTGCTCGAGCCACGCGCCGAGCTGGTCGTTGACGATCCGCTGGACGAAGCCCTTGGCCTCGGTGTTGCCGAGCTTGGTCTTGGTCTGACCCTCGAACTGCGGCTCGCCCAGCTTGATCGAGATGATCGCGGTCAGGCCCTCGCGGATGTCGTCACCGGAGACCCGGTCCTCGCGCTTCTTGATCAGCCCCCACTCCTCGCCCCAGCTGTTGACCAGGGTGGTGAGCGCGGCCCGGAACCCCTCCTCGTGGGTGCCGCCCTCGTGGGTGTTGTCTCGGTGCCCTCGGGCGTCTCCGCCTCGAAGCTGATGATCGTCGGGTTCGCCGGCGTCTTGCGGCGGTTGAGGTGCTCGACATAGTCGACCAGGCCGCGGTCGAACTTGAACCGGCGCTCCAGGACGCCGCCCTCGCGCTCGGGGACCGCCGTGTCGTCGGCGTCGTCGGTCATCGGGTCGACCTGCGCGTCGACGTCGGCGTCGGCCTGCATCGCGTCGTCGAGGATGTCGGCCATCCCCTCGGCCGGCGGACGCTCGTCGCGGACGACGATCTCGAGGCCCTTGTTGAGGAAGGCCATCTCGCGGATGCGGTTGGTGATCGTCTCGAGGTTGTACTCGGTGGTCTCGAAGATGTCGCTCGAGGCCCAGTAGGTGATCGTCGTACCGGTGCTCTCGCCGGGCTCCATCTCCCGGACCTGCTCGAGGTCGCCGTCGGGGACGCCGATCGAGAACGACTGCCGCCAGAGGTGGCCGCGGTTCTTGACCTCGACGATCACCTTGCTCGACAGCGCGTTGACGACCGAGACGCCGACGCCGTGCAGTCCGCCGGAGACCTTGTAGCCGCCGCCGCCGAACTTGCCGCCGGCGTGCAGCATCGTGAGCGCCATCGTCACCGCGGGGATGCCCTCGGTCGGGTGGATGTCGGTCGGGATGCCGCGGCCGTTGTCCTCGACCCGGATCGAGCCGTCGGCCTGCAGCGTGAGGACGATTCGGTCGCAGTAGCCGGCCAGCGCCTCGTCGACCGAGTTGTCGACGACCTCCCAGATCAGGTGGTGCAGTCCGCGCTCACCGGTCGAGCCGATGTACATGCCGGGCCGCTTGCGGACAGCCTCGAGCCCTTCGAGGACCTGGATCGCGCTGGCGTCGTACTTGCCTTCTTCGACGGTCGAACCGAAGTTGTTTTCGTCGGCCACGTACGACTTCCTCTTCACTCGTCGACACCCGGAACGGACCCGTGAACGGACACGGAAAAGGTCGCCGCTCGCGGTGTCTCCACAGCTCGGACGACCAGAGGCCAGTCTACCCGTCACGGCCCGCAAATCACGGGTGCCACCTCGGAACTGGGGGGATCTCCGTCGAAAATCGGCCGGTAGAGGCCTGACAACGGCTCACCAGCCCTGTTTCAGGGTGGCCGCCTAGTCCCTGTACGTCGGCCGAGCCGTTCCGGGCCCTCTCAGCCGTAGGTGTCGCGCGGGCCCCGGCCCTTGACCCGGAAGCGACCGCTGGTCCAGCGAGGAGTGTGTGGACCGAGTACGTCGATCACCTCGACGGTGCCGTCGCCGAGGTCCTGGTTGAGCCGGTGCACCAGGTTGCCGGCGAGCAGCTTCATCTCGGTGGCCCAGGCGGTCGAGTCGGTGCGGACGACGAGTCGCCCGTCGGCGTACGACTCCGGCGTGACGTGGGCGGCGACGTCCGGACCCACGACCGACGCCCAGCGGGTGAAGACGCCGTGGACGCGCAGCTCGGTCTCCCAGCCCTGGTCGCTGACCAGCCGCCCGAGGGTGGTGTCCAGCAGCTGCGGGTCACGGTCGTCGGGATGGGCCGATGAGCTCGTCGGGTCGACCCGTCGGGTGTTCTTGAGCCGCCGCCGGCGCGCCCCGGTGCGACCGGCCAGGCCCCGGGCGATGCTGCGGGCGAGGTCCAGCCCGCGCTCGTCGTGCTCCTCGCCAGGCCCCGCCGGCTCGGCGGCCTCCTCGTCAGTCATCGGCGGTGACCAGGCCGTCGGCGACCGTGAACCGGCGACCGTGCAGCTGCGCAGGGATGTCGTCGGGCACCGCAGCGGTGATCAGCACCTGCTCGGCGTCGGCAACCAGGTCGGCCAGCTGCGCGCGGCGACCCGTGTCGAGCTCGGCGAAGACGTCGTCGAGGATCAGGACCGGGTCGTCGCCGGTCGCGCGGAGCAGGTCGTAGGACGCCAGCCGCAAGGCCAGCGCGAACGACCACGACTCGCCGTGGCTGGCATAGCCCTTGACCGGGAGGTCGCCGAGGCTGAGCGCGATCTCGTCGCGGTGCGGGCCGACCAGGCTGAGCCCGCGGTCGAGCTCGTCGCGGCGGCGAGCCTCGATCGCCCGCAGCAGCTGCTCCTCCAGGTCGTCGCCCTCGATCTCGAACGACGGCCGGTAGCTGAGCGTCGCGTCGTCGCGCGTCGCACCTCGCGCCACGGCCTCGTAGGCCTTGCCGACCAACGGCGTGAGGTCCTCGACCAGCTGCATCCGGCGGCGCATGATCTCGGCACCGAGCTCGGCGAGACGGTTGTCCCAGACCGCCAGCGTCGAGAGGGCGGAGTCTGCGGACGCGCCTCCCCGGCGTGCGACGCCCGCGGTCTTGAGCAACGAGTTGCGCTGCTTGAGCACGCGGTCGTAGTCGGTCCGCGTGCCGGCGTACCGCGGAGAGACCTGGGTCAGCAGGTCGTCGGCGAACCGGCGCCGCTCGGCGGGGTCGCCCTTGACGAGGGCGAGGTCCTCCGGGGAGAACACGACGGTGCGCACCAGGCCGAGCAGCTCCCGCGCCTTCGGGAGCGGTGACCGGTTGACGCGGGCTCGGTTCGAGCGGCCCGGGTTGATCTCGACCTCGAGCACGGCGCGGCGCTCGTCGCGCACGACGGCCGCGCGGATGACGGCCTGCGCGGCGCCCTGGCGGACCAGTGGTGCGTCCGCGGAGACCCGGTGCGAGCTCAACCGGGAGAGGTAGTCGATCGCCTCGACGAGGTTGGTCTTGCCCTGGCCGTTGCGTCCGACGAACGAGGTGATGCCGGGGCCGATCTCCACCTCGACGGTGGGATAGGACCGGAAGTCGTGCAGCGAGAGGTGGGCGACGTACAAGGGGCGGCGCCCGTCAGCTCTCGGCCGGCTTGGGCTTCCCGGACGCGCCGGCGGCGTCGGCCTCGGGGGACTGTGCCGGCGGTGCGTCGCCCTGGGGTGTCCCGTCCTTGGCGGCGTCGCCGCCGGGAGGTGGGGCCGTGTGCAGGGCGTGGCCACCGAACTGGTTGCGCATCGCCGCGACCGCCTTCATCGCCGGGCTGTCGTCCTGCCGCGACACGAACCGTGCGTAGAGGGCGGCCGTGATCGCGGGAGTCGCGACCGCGTGCTCGATGCCCGCCTCGACGGTCCACCGGCCCTCACCGGAGTCGTCGGCGTAGCCGCGGATGCCCTCGAGGTCGGGCTGCTCGTCGAGCTGCCCTCGCGCCAGGAGCGGAACACCTCGGTGACGTTGTCGACCATGTCGACCTTCTCGAGCAGCTCCCAGCCCTCGGCGTAGGCCTGCATGATGGCGTACTCGATGCCGTTGTGGACCATCTTCGAGAAGTGGCCGGCACCCACCGATCCGGCGTGCACCCACCCGAACTCGCCCTCGGGCTTGAGCGCGTCGAAGATCGGTTGGGCGAGGGCGACGTGCTCGTCGGCACCGCCTGACATCAGCGCGTAGCCGTTCTCGAGGCCCCAGACGCCACCGGAGACGCCGCAGTCGACGAACCCGATGCCCTTCTTCGACAGCAGCTCGTGGTGGCGAAGGTCCTCGGTCCAGCGCGAGTTGCCGCCGTCGATGACCAGGTCACCCTCACCGAGGAGCTCTCCGAGCGCCACGATCGTGTCGTCGGTCGGCGCGCCGGCCGGCACCATCACCCAGACCACCTTGGGGCTCGGCAGCTTGGCGACCATGTCCTCCATCGACCCGACGTCGGCGACATCGGGGTTGCGGTCGTAGCCGACCACCTCGTGCCCGGCGTTGCGGATCCGGGTGCGCATGTTGCCGCCCATCTTCCCGAGTCCGACGAGTCCGATCTGCATGCGCGTCCCTTCCGCCGTGGGTGTTGCCTCGTCAGGAGAGCAGGCGGCGCGGCATCAGCAGGTAGCGGAAGTCGGCGTCCGACTCTCCGTCGAGGGAGTCCACTCCCGAGAGTACGACGGGCTTCGAGGCGGTGGTGAACGCGAGCTCGACGATCGGCGACTCGAGGGCGGTGAGCCCGTCGAGCAGGAACTGCGGGTTGAAGCCGGTGGTCAGGTCGTCGCCGGTGACGCTCGCCTCGATCGACTCGCTGGCCATCGCCTCCTCGCCGGACCCGGCGTCGAGGGTGAGCACGCTGTCGGCGAACGACATCTGGACGGCCGTGTTGCGCTCGGCCACGAGCGCGACGCGCTTGACCGCGTCGATCAGGACCGCGCGATCGACCCGAGCGAGAGTGAGGTGCTCGCTGGGGAACAGGGACCGCACCCTGGGGAACTCTCCGTCGAGGAGTCGGGTCGTGGTCCGGCGTACGCCGCCACCGGCCGAGCCCTCGAAGCCGATGATGCCCTCGCCGGTGCCTGAGGACGACAGCGCGATGGAGATCTCCGACCCGCCGGTGAGCGACTTGGCCGTGTCGGCCAGGACCTTGGCCGGTACCAGCGCGGCGGCCGACAGGTCCGGGGCCGCGGGGTCCCACTCGAGCTCGCGCTGGGAGAGCCGGAAGCGGTCGGTGGCCAGCATCGAGATGGCCGATCCGTCCATCTCGATCCGGACGCCGGTGAGCACCGGCAGCATGTCGTCGCGGCCGGCCGCGGTGACGGCCTGGCCGACGGCGTGCGCGAACAGCTCGCTCTTCACCTTGCCGCGGGACTCGGGCATCGACGGCAGGGTCGGGTAGTCCTCGACCGGCATGGTCTGGAGGCTGAAGCGCGCCGAGCCACAGGTGAGCGTGACCTTGGCACCGTCGACGGCCATGTCGACCGGCTTGTTGGGCAGGCTGCGGCAGATGTCGGCGAGGAGCCGGCCGGAGACCAGGGCACGACCTTCGGCCGAGACATCGGCGTTGAGGGTCGCGCGCGCAGACGTCTCGTAGTCGAAGGTCGACAGCTGGAGGCCGTCGGCGCCGTCGATCGACCCGGCCTCGATGAGGAGGCCGGCCAGCACCGGGGCACTCGGACGCAAGGGGAGGGCGCGGGCCGTCCAGGCGACGGCATCGGCGAGAACGTCACGCTCGACGCGGAACTTCACGGGTGTTGCCTCCTGCTGGTCAGCCTCAGGTGTGAGGGAAGTGCATCCTGCCACGCCCGTCGGGCCTCCGGGAGGTTGTCCCCAAGGTGGTGGTGACCCGGTTGTGATGCGGCGAAGGAGTCAATTGGAGATCTCGTAGCAGTAGTAGGGCCGGTGGATCCTGTGGATAACCCAGGAAACAGCAGGTCACCGACGGTTTGGCGGTCCCCAGGCCCTGTGGATCCGGTGTGGACGGGTCGGCCGTGGGTGTGTCCGGACGAGCGGCCTGTGCGGCGTACCGGCGGGCGCTCCACAGATACTCCCCGTGTGATTCCACGGATCCGGCCCGTGAAACCACAGGACCTCACGACTGCTTGGCCTGCTGCTTGATCCTCATGGTGAGCTCGTTGACGGTCTTGTAGACCGTCTGCCGCTCGGCAAGGTCCTTGCGGATCCGGCGCTCGGCGTTCATCACCGTCGTGTGGTCGCGGCCACCGAACTGCTGGCCGATCTTGGGCAGCGACAGGTCGGTCAGCTCGCGGCACAGGTACATCGCGATCTGCCGCGCCGTGACCAGTGCGCGGGTGCGGCTCGGTCCACACAGGTCCTCGATGCTGAACGAGTGGTACGACGCCGTCTGGGCGATGATCAGCCCGGCGGTCACCTGCGGCTCGCCACCCTCGGGGATGAGGTCCTTGAGCACGATCTCGGCCAGGGTCAGATCGACCTCCTGGCGGTTGATGCTGGCGAACGCGGTGACCCGGATCAGCGCACCTTCGAGCTCACGGATGTTGGTCTGGATCCGGCTGGCGATGAACTCGAGCACGTCGGCCGGCGCGTGCAGCCGGTCGGCCGCCGCCTTCTTCCGCAGGATCGCGATGCGGGTCTCGAGGTCGGGAGGCTGCACGTCGGTCAGCAGGCCCCACTCGAACCGGTTGCGCAACCGGTCCTCGAGCTGGGTGAGGCGCTTGGGCGGCCGGTCGGAGCTGATCACGATCTGCTTGTTGGCGTTGTGCAGCGTGTTGAAGGTGTGGAAGAACTCCTCCTGCGTCTGCTGCTTGCCCTCGAGGAACTGGATGTCGTCGATGAGCAGCACGTCCACGTCGCGGTAGCGCCGCTGCAGTGCTGCGGTGTTGGCGTCCTTGATCGCGTTGATCACGTCGTTGGTGAAGGCCTCGGAGGAGACGTAGCGGATCTTGGCACCGGTGTAGAGGCTGCGCACGTAGTGGCCGATCGCGTGCAGCAGATGGGTCTTGCCCAAGCCCGAGTCGCCGTAGACCAGGAGCGGGTTGTAGGCCTTGCCCGGTGCCTCGGCGACGGCGACGGCGGCCGCGTGGGCGAAGCGGTTGGACGACCCGATGACGAAGGTCTCGAAGGTGTAGCGCGGATTCAACGGGCTGTCCGGGATCCCGGTCGTCAGCGACGCAGCACCCATTTGGATGTTTGTCGACATATCGCTTTGTTGATGAATCGGCGATGTGGGGCGAGTGTCGATCCGGTCGGCGGGACCGCCGTTGCCCCCGAGATCTCCGATGGTGCGTTCCCGCTCTCCGAGCGGGTCGCCTGAGGTGGGAACCGGGGCCGCACCGGACTGGTGGCCGGCCGCGTCGACACCTTCGGGCAGGCCGACGATCTCGTCCGGGGGCGCCAGGGTGTCGTCGACCGTGACGGCGATCCGGATCTGCCGGTTGAGGCTGTCGCTGAGCGCGTCCTCCAGCCTGGTCCGGAGCCGGCCCTCGAGCTGGGTGCGGGTGAACTCGTTCGGCACGGCGATGACCGCCGTCGACTCGGCGAGCATCACCGGCTTGCTCGAGGCGAGCCACACACGCTGGTTGGGAGCCAGGCTGTCCAGGATCGCGGGCCACAAAACATCTAGTTCTCGCCCATTGGCTGCTGGCGGCTCCACGTGCGTCTCGCGCTCCCCTCATTCGCGACGTCGCATCGCAGAGCTGCCTTGGGAGTCAGGTCCGGCGAATTACGTCTGGTTGGTCCACTTGTGCCGATCCACACCTTTGTCCACAGGGTGTGTAGGGGGCGCGAGCGCGAAATCGAGCGCGCTTGACCGCTTTTCGGGTGTGGTCGGTGTCCGGACGCTAACAACCGGGGACGCCTCGGGCAACCGGTTCTCCACAGGTTCACCCATCGCGTCGGCGTGTCGGCGGGACTTGCCGAGGCGCACGGGCGAGGATCGACGGTTCGGCCCGGACTGCTCCACGACCGTTGCCGAATTGACCCTG
This sequence comes from Propionibacteriales bacterium, assembly GCA_019510315.1. Lineage (GTDB taxonomy): Bacteria > Actinomycetota > Actinomycetes > Propionibacteriales > Nocardioidaceae > Marmoricola. Next base: position 5,005 of record JAEKKP010000049.1, on the reverse strand, counting down.
TGGACGGCTGCCACGTACCGTTGGCAGGTCGAAACCGGTTCGACCGGTGCCGCATGTCCACGACCGGGCCTTTGACCAGTCTCATCACTGGTGATCACAGGCCTCGCAGCGCGGGCAGGCGGTGCCAGTCGACACTGACTGGCGGCGTCCTGCGTCGTGCGACCCGGTTCGTGGAACAGATCCCAACAACTGCGTGGAGATGAGCTCGTGAGCAAGCGTACGTACCAGCCGAACAACCGTCGCCGGCACAAGGTGCACGGCTTCCGCCTCCGGATGCGCACCCGGGCGGGTCGCGCGATCCTGTCGGCCCGCCGTCGCAAGGGCCGCAAGAGCCTCGCTGTCTGAGGCTCGGCCCACGGAGTGCTGCCTGCCAGCCATCGTCTGAGCTCCGCCGCTGACTTCCAGCTGGCGGTGCGCAGAGGGCGGCGCGCCGGCGGTCCCCTCGTGGTCGTGCACCTGGTGACGCCAAATGTCGACAAAGCGACAAGTAGTTTTAGTGACCCGGGCTTTACTGACCCGGTTCGGGTCGGCTTCGTCGTGTCCCGGGCCGTGGGTCCTGCGGTGACCCGCAACCGGGTGAAGCGACGGCTGCGCCACCTGATGCGCGAGCGCGTCGCCTCGCTGCCGGTCGGCAGCCTGGTCGTGGTGCGGGCGATGTCGGGAGCGGCCGGCGCGACGTACCGGGATCTCGGCGAGGCGCTCGATCGTTGTCTCGGTCGAGTGGTCAGCTCGTGAAGTACGTCCTGATCGGCCTGCTGAGGGCCTACCGGTTCGCGATCAGCCCGCTCTACGGCCAGGTGTGCCGGTACCACCCGTCCTGCTCGGCGTACGCGCTCGAGGCGGTGACGGTGCACGGAAGCATCAAGGGAAGCTGGCTGGCGGTACGCCGGATCGGTCGCTGCCATCCCTGGGCCCGGGGTGGTTACGACCCGGTGCCCGCCAAGCAAGACCTCAACGACACTGCCCGGCGGTCGACGCCGGGCCATGTGAACACGACTCAAGGAGTCTGAGTGGGTTTCCTCGGCGATATCGGCAGCTTCATCATCACGCCGCTGTACTTCCTGATCTCGGTCGTACTGGTCGGCTGGCACAAGGTGTTCGGCACCATCTTCGGGGAGGCCTCCGGCGCCTCGTGGGCCCTGTCGATCATCGGCCTGACCGTGATGATCCGTGCCGCGCTGATCCCGCTTTTCGTCAAGCAGATCAAGTCCAGCCGCAACATGCAGCTCCTTCAGCCCAAGGTGAAGGAGCTGCAGAAGAAGTACGGCCACGACCGGGAGCGGCTGACCCAGGAGACGATGGCGCTGTACAAGGAGACGGGGACCAACCCGTTCTCCTCGTGCCTTCCGATCCTCGTCCAGATGCCGATCTTCCTGGCGCTGTTCCGCCTGCTCAACGCCGCGGCCCACGACAAGGCGAAGGGCGTCCTGAGCAAGGCCGATGTGAACGCGCTGAGCAACGCGAAGATCTTCGGCGCGCAGATCTCCGACTCGTTCACCGGCACCCACCTCGTCAGTGTCCGGATCCTCGCCGCCATTCTCGTGGTCGCCATGACCGCGACGACGTTCCTCACCCAGCGCCAGCTGATGAGCAAGAACATGCCGGCCGATGCCCTGAGCGGTCCCTACGCCCAGCAGCAGAAGCTGCTGCTCTACGTGCTCCCGCTGGTGTTCGCCGTCGGCGGCATCGCCTTCCCGATCGGCGTGCTCCTCTACTGGACGACGTCGAACCTGTGGACCATGGGCCAGCAGTTCTACGTGATCCGCAACAACCCGGCGCCCAACACCGAGGCCTTCCGGGCCAAGCAGAAGCGTGACGCGGACAAGGCCCGACGCCGTGGCGAGGACCCGGACGCCGGGACCACGGCCGCGATCGAGGCCGACGAGCCGACGGCGGCGCCCAACACGGTGAAGCGGGAGCAGCCTAAGCGCGTCCCGCGCAGCCAGCGCAAGACCGGCGGCAAGCCGGCCCCGAAGCAGAACCCGGCTCAGAAGCGGCCCCCGAACCAGGGACCGAAGCCGAAGCCGAAGTCCACCACCGATCAGGGAGAGACCGCGTGACCGAGAGCCCGGTGACCGAGAACGAGCAGGACGTGACGATCCAGGACGAGGCCGAGGTGCCGTCGAGCCCAGAGTCGAGCCCAGAGTCGAGCCCCGAGGCTTCCGGGGGCGAGGAGGACTCGCCGCGCAGTCGGATGACCCGCGCGGAGCGCCTGGAGCAGGAGGGCGAGGTGGCAGCGGACTACCTCGAGGAGCTCCTCGAGATCGCCGACCTCGATGGCGACCTGGACATGGACGTCGAGGGCGACCGGGCGACGGTCTCCATCGTGGGTGCCGATCTCCCGCAGCTGATCGGCACCGACGGCGAGGTGCTCGAAGCACTCCAGGAGCTCACCCGCTTGGCGGTCTACCGGGAGACCGGTGAACGTTCGCGGCTGATGCTCGACATCTCCGGGCACCGCGCGGCCCGCCGCCAGGAGCTCGAGGAGCGAGCGGCCGCCGTCATCGCCCAGGTCAAGGAGTCCGGGCAGCCGGTCTCCCTCGAGCCGATGTCGCCGTTCGAGCGCAAGGTGGTCCACGACGCCGTCGCCGGTGCCGGTCTGACGTCGGAGTCCGAGGGCGTCGAGCCGCGCCGGTACGTCGTGGTGCTCCCCCCGGCCTGATGATGGGTCCTTGTTTCACGTGAAACCAACCGAGGATCCTCCTCCGGACACACCCTCCGCGCCCGAGGCGGCACGGAGGGTGTTTTCCGCTGCGCTACCGGTCGCCGAGGCCTACGCCACCCTCTTGGCGGTCGACGCCACGATCCGGGGCCTGATCGGACCCCGCGAAGTCCCCCGGCTCTGGGATCGCCATCTGGTGAATTGTGCCCTGGTGACCGACCTCGTGCCCGCCGCTGCGTCGGTGTGCGACATCGGGTCGGGGGCCGGCCTCCCTGGGCTGGTGATGGCGATCCGACGTCCTGACCTCACGGTGACGCTGGTCGAACCACTGCTGCGACGGACGTCCTTTCTGGACGAGGCGGTCGCCCAGCTGCGCCTTGAGAACGTCGAGGTCGTCCGGGCGCGGGCGGAAGCGTTGCACGGACAGCGGACCTTCGACGTGGTCACGTCCCGGGCGGTTGCACCCCTGGATCGACTCAGCAGGTGGTCATTGCCGCTGGTCAGGTCTGGCGGTGCGTTCCTGGCCATGAAAGGCTCCGCGGTGCAGGCCGAGCTCGAATCGGCCACGCAGGACATCAGCGCGGGACACGGGATCGTGGACCGGGTCGTGGAGCTCGGCGCCGACTTCATCGACCCGCCGGTGCGCGTTGTCCGCATCGTGAAGGGGTGAGTGCGGTGGGGGATCGGGAGCCACTGGGGTGGCCCGACGGCAACAGCGGGCAAGAGTTTTCCACCGGTCTGGGCTGGCCCGTTGAGCGCGCGAATCCACAGGTAGGACCCAGTTATCCACAACCCGCTGCTTTCGTTTCACGTGAAACAACGAGCCAGGAGACGCGAGTGCCCGACCCAGACAGCCCTCCCCCAAGCGAGCACACCGCGGATTCCGGCGACCCTTCGTCCGCTGCGCCCGTGCGTGTCCGCACCGCGGCCGAGCTCGAGGCCGACCTGCGCGCGTTCGATGATCACAGCACCCCGTTGGCCCGCGCCGTGGAGGCCGAGATCCGGGTCAGGCAGCACCTGAGCTACAGCGACCCGTTGCCGCGGCCGGACCACACCCGCGTGATGGTGGTCGCCAACCAGAAGGGCGGCGTCGGCAAGACCACGACCACCGTGAACCTCGCGGCGGCACTGGCGATGCACGACCTGCGCGTACTCGTGGTGGACCTCGACCCGCAGGGGAATGCGTCCACCGCGCTGGGCGCGGAGCACCGCCGCGGCACCCCCTCGTCCTACGACGTCCTGGTCGATGGCGCCACCATCGAGGAGGTCGTCCAGCAGCATCCGGACATCAAGAACCTGCAGGTGGTCCCGGCGACGATCGACCTGGCGGGCGCCGAGATCGAGCTGGTGAGCGTCGTGGCCCGCGAGAGCCGGCTGCGCAAGGCGCTTGCGGCGTACAACGAGATCGGGGACGGCGACGGTGACCGGTTGGACTACGTGTTCATCGACTGCCCGCCCTCCCTCGGACTGTTGACGCTCAACGCCCTCGTCGCCGGCGTCGAGATGCTGATCCCGATCCAGGCCGAGTACTACGCGCTCGAGGGGCTCGGTCAGCTGGTGGAGACCACCGAGATGGTGAAGGCCCACCTGAACCAGGACCTGGAGATCACCACGATCCTGGTCACGATGTACGACGCGCGCACCAACCTGGCGGCCGGAGTCGCCGAGGAGGTGCGCCGGCACTTCGAGGACCAGGTGCTCGACACCACCATCCCACGGTCGGTGCGGGTCTCGGAGGCACCCAGCTACGGCCAGACCGTGATGACGTACGATCCGGGTTCGCCGGGGGCACTCAGCTATCTCGAGGCGGCACGGGAACTGGCAGTCAGGGGCACGTGGTCATGAGTGAGAAGCGTCCGGAGCGCCGGCGCGGGCTGGGACGCGGGCTGGGTTCGCTGATCCCGACCCAGGCAGAGCCCTCGACCGAGATCGACGGGGCCGCGGCGGCCGCCACCGATCCGACGGTCGGGCTCAATGCCGTCGAGGGCGCCTACTTCGCGGAGCTGCCGGTCACCTCGATCACGCCGAACCGGCGCCAGCCGCGGCAGGTCTTCGACGAGGACGCGATGGCCGAGCTGGTGCACTCCGTGCGCGAGGTCGGCCTGCTGCAGCCGGTCGTCGTCCGTCGGGTCAGCGAGCCGGACGCCGAGGACCGCTACGAGCTGATCATGGGTGAGCGCCGCTGGCGGGCGACCGCGGAGGCCGGCCTGGACCGGATCCCCGCGATCGTGCGGGAGACCGGCGACGACGCGATGCTGCGCGACGCGCTGCTGGAGAACCTGCACCGGTCGCAGCTGAACCCGCTCGAGGAGGCAGCCGCGTACCAGCAGCTCCTCGACGACT
>JAEKKP010000262.1 GCA_019510315.1 Propionibacteriales bacterium | reverse complement strand
CCGCCTGGTCGGCGTCGAAGGTCTTCTCGGCCTGCTCGATCAGGGTCAGCAGGTCACCCATGTCGAGGATGCGCGACGCCATCCGGTCGGGGTGGAAGAGGTCGAAGTCGGTGAGCTTCTCGCCGGCCGAGGCGAACATCACCGGCTTGCCGGTCATCTTCGCGATCGAGAGGGCCGCACCACCGCGGGCGTCGCCGTCGAGCTTGGTGAGGACGACGCCGTCGTACCCGACCCCGTCGAGGAACGCCTGCGCCGTGTTGACGGCGTCCTGGCCGATCATCGCGTCGACGACGAAGAGGACCTCGTCGGGGCTGACCGCGTCGCGGATGTTGGCCGCCTCGCGCATCAGCTCCTCGTCGATGCCCAGGCGTCCGGCGGTGTCGATGATGACCACGTCGTGCAGGGTGCGCTTCGCCTCGGCGAGGCCCTGGCGCGACACCTCGACCGGGTCGCCCACGCCGTTGCCCGGCTGCGGGGCGAACACCGTCACGCCGGCGCGCTCGCCGTTGACCTGGAGCTGGTTGACCGCGTTGGGCCGCTGGAGGTCGGCGGCGACGAGCATCGGGCTGTTGCCCTGGTCCTTGAGCCAGAGCGCCAGCTTGGCGGCAAGCGTCGTCTTGCCCGAGCCCTGGAGGCCCGCGAGCATGATCACCGTCGGCGGCGTCTTCGCGAACCGGAGTCGCCGGGTCTCACCGCCGAGGATGCCGACGAGCTCGTCGTTGACGATCTTCACGACCTGCTGCGCGGGGTTCAGCGCCTGGCTGACCTCCTCGCCGCGGGCGCGCTCCTTGACCGCCGCGATGAAGTCCTTGACCACGGGCAGCGCGACGTCGGCCTCGAGCAGCGCGAGCCGGATCTCGCGAGCGGTGGCATCGATGTCCGCCTCGGAGAGCCGGCCCTTGCCACGGAGGTTCTTGAACGTCTCGGACAGGCGGTCGGACAGCGTCGTGAACAAGTGATTCCTCGAGTCGGTACGGCGGGACAGCGTTGCCAAGCCTACGGGACCGGTTGAGTCCGGCCGCCGCCTCAGTCGTCGGTCGTCCCGCTCAGGGCGGCGCGCACCGCATGGGCGGCCTCGGCCGCCCTCGTGTCGGCCAGCGCACCGGCCTGCGCCTCCTGCACGTAGAAGACGTCGACCGCCTGCGGCCCGAGGGTGTCGACGTGGGCCGAGGTCACTGTCAGGCCGAGCCGGGCGAGTGCGGCGCAGACCAGGTGCACCACGCCGGGCCGGTCGGCGGCGCGCACCTCGAGGACCGTCGCCCGCGCGGACGCCTCGGGCCGCACCACCACGGTCGGTGCGAGCACGTTGCCGTCGGCGGGCCGCAGCCGGCTCGCCGCGTCCACGCGGCCGTCGACGATCGCCTCGAGCCGCTCGCGCAGCACGGCCGCGTCGAGCCCGGTGCGGCCGACGTGCCAGACGGAGACGCCGAACCCGTCGACCGTCCACGCGCGGGCGGCCCGCACGGAGACCTTCTGCAGGGCGAGCATCGCGGCCGCATCGGCGAGCAGACCCACCCGGTCGCCCGACACGACCGTCACCGTCGCGCCGTCCGGGGACTCCTCGACGGTGACCACCACCTCGCGCGGGTCGGCACGGACGGAGGCCGGGACGTCGACGTCGGGCCGCAGCTCCTCCGGCCCGGCGCTCGAGCCGCTCTCGGCGAGCTCGGCCGCGCTGCGGCGTACCAGGCTCCGCACCAGCGACGCTCGCCACGACGTCCAGGCCTTCTCGGAGGTCGCCTTGGCGTCGGCCTCGGTGAGGGCGAAGAGCAGCTCCAGCTCCTCGCGGTCGCGCACGTGGCTGGTGACCAGCTCGACGGTCGCGGGGTCCTCCGCGTCGCGGGTGGTCGCGGTCTCGGGAAGCAGCAGGTGCCACCGCACGAGGGCGGCGACGAGCTCCGTCTCCCGATCGTCGAAGCCCATCCGGCGAGCGATCTCGCGGGCGATCGGCTCACCGGCGACGCAGTGCTCGGTCAGCTGGCCCTTGCCGATGTCGTGCAACAGAGCCGCGACCATCAGCACGTCGGGTCGTGACACCCGCCGGATCAGTGCCGACGCCTCGATGCAGGTCTCGACCAGGTGCCGGTCGACGGTGAAGCGGTGCACGGTCGACGCGTGCGGCAGCAGCCGGACCCGCTCCCACTCCGGCAGGAAGGTGTCGAGGGCGTCGGTCTCGTCGAGGGTCTCCCAGACCGCAAGGAGGCCCGGTCCCGCGGCGAGGAGGCGCACGAGCAGGTCGCGGGCCTCGGCCGGCCACGGATCGGGAAGTGCCGGTACGTCGGCGACCAGCCGGGCAGTGGTCGTCGGCTCGAGCACGAGGTCGCGCTCGGCCGCCTCCGCGGCGGCCCGCAGCAGCAGGCACGGGTCCTCCTTCGGCCGGGCGTCGCGGTCGAGGACGATCTCCTCGTACGCGACCGCCAGTCCGCCGCCGATCGACTGCAGCTGCGGCC
>JAEKKP010000261.1 GCA_019510315.1 Propionibacteriales bacterium | reverse complement strand
GGTCTCATGTCGCGCGTGACCCAGGACCCCTGGGCACTGCTGACCTGGTACCGCGTCCTCGCCGTCGGCAGCCTCGCGCTGCTGGCGTGGGCTGTACCTCGCGTCGCAAGCCGGGCAGGGCAGGACCCGGTCGAGGCGTCGGCCCTCGTCGTCGCGAGCCCTTTCGTGCTGGTCCACGGGATCGGTGGGCTCCACAACGACCTCGTGCTCGCTGCCCTGGTGGTGGCAGCGCTGGCAGTCACGCGGCCGGGTCGTTGGGTGCCCGGGGCGCTGCTCGTCGGCGTGGCCGCGGCCGTGAAGGCGCCGGGCATCCTCGGTGCCGTCGGCGTCGTGCTGCTGTCCCTCGGCCCCGGCGTGAGTCGGCTGGCCCGCCTCGGACGTGCTCTGGCCGTCGGAGCGACCGGGGTCGTCGTGCTGCTCGCGGCCGGCTGGCTGACCGGGCTGGGCACCGGGTGGATCCATGCATTGCTCGTGCCCGAGGGGGAGCGCACCCAGCTGGCAGTGACCTGGGTTGCCGGCCGTTGGGTCCGCGACCTCATGGTGCACTTCGGCCCCTCCGGCGTGACCCTCGCAGACCACGTGCACCCGGCCCTGCTGGCCAAGAAGGTCGGGCTCGTGGCGCTGGTCCTCACCGCGGCATGGGTCGCGCTGGTACGCCGTACCGGCTCGCCCGCGCGCGCACTGTCGGGGGCGGGTCTCGTCCTGCTCGCCGCCGTCGTGCTCAGTCCGGCCGGCCACTTCTGGTACTTCCTGTGGTGCGTGCCGCTGCTCGGCTGCCTGCCGCTGCGAAGGCCGGCGCACGTCGCACTCGTGGCCGGCATCGTCACGTTGGGGCTCACCGCGCCGGCCGACGCTGCCCTGCGCAAGGTGTGGCTGATGGACTGGTCGGCGCTCGCCGTGATCCTCGTGCCGGTCGTGGCAGGGGTCGCTGCGGCCCTCGTCGAGCGACGTCGGGAGCGTGCGCAGGCGACCTGACCGACGGAGCCTGCGTCAGTGGGTGAGGATCTTGCTCAGGAAGTCCTTGGCGCGGTCGGTGCGCGGGTGGGTGAAGAACTCGTCGGGAGGGCTCTCCTCGACGATCGCGCCGTCGGCCATGAAGACGACCCGGTCTCCCGCCGTGCGGGCGAAGCCCATCTCGTGGGTGACCACGATCATCGTCATCCCGCGCTGCGCCAGGTCGACCATCGCGTCGAGCACCTCCTTGATCATCTCCGGGTCCAGCGCGGACGTCGGTTCGTCGAAGAGCATGACCTTCGGGTCCATGGCGAGGGCGCGCGCGATCGCGACGCGCTGCTGCTGGCCACCGGAGAGCTGCGCGGGGTACTTGTCGGCCTGCTCGCCGACGCCGACCCGGTCGAGCAGCTCGCGCGCGTGCTCCTCCGCCTCGGCGGCGCTGTGTCCGAGCACCTTGATCGGCCCGAGCGTGACGTTGTCGAGGATGGTCTTGTGGGCGAAGAGGTTGAAGCTCTGGAACACCATGCCCACCTCGGCCCGCAGCGCCGCGAGTGCCTTGCCGTCCTGGGGGAGCGGCTTGCCGTCGAGGGTGATCGTGCCGGAGTCGATCGTCTCGAGGCGGTTGATCGTGCGACACAGCGTCGACTTGCCGGATCCGGAGGGGCCGATCACCACCACGACCTCGCCCCTGCCGATGGACAGGTCGATGTCCTTGAGGGCGTGCAGGTCGCCGAAGTGCTTGTTGACGCCGTCGAGCACCACGAGACCCCGGTGCTCGGTCATGGCACCTTCCTACCGGGTCGACACCGGACGGCGCCAGCCGCGGGTCGTCGGCCGGTCTCGGGTTTGGCCGGATCGAGCACGGGCACTGCCAGTGCAGACACCCACCGCGAGAGAAGGGCCGAACGGATCATGCAACCTGTGAAGCTGCTCGAACGTGCCGCCAGCACCGCCGCCCACGCAGCCCGGCACCCGATCTCGTCCGCCGCGTACGCCGCCGGGATCGCCCGCGGCCTCGCCGGTGCCGCCATCCACGGGGTGCTCGTCCACGGCCGCGACGACGGCACCACCTCTCCACCCACCGTGCCGGTGCAGACCGACCGCAGCTCCGCCGCCGACTCCTCGACCTCCACGGTTCCGCCGAAGCCTCAGCGAGTCCCGAAGCCCGTGCCTCCGCCCGACGCAGCCGACGAGATGACCGTCATCGAGCCGGAGCCGCCCCACGAGTCGTTCGCGACCGAGCCCAAGGCCGTCTCACGCGACTCGGCGCACGGCGGGCGAGCGAGCGACGCCGAGATCGATGCCTGGATCGACGAGGCCATGGCCCGTGGGAGCGACGTCGACATCGAGACGCCGGTGGGCACCACCGGGGCCGGCGTCGGCCACAACCCGGACACGGCCGAGGCCGACCAGCCCCGGACGGAGCCGTTGCTCGACCCGGGGACCGCCAAGGCGATCAGGAGCGAGAGCGAGATGTTGCGCAAGGACGCCCAGCGCGATCCGGAC
>JAEKKP010000260.1 GCA_019510315.1 Propionibacteriales bacterium | reverse complement strand
CTCGTCGAGCAGATCCATGAACAGCTCGTAGGTATCGTCGACGACCTCGGAGATGCGCGCGTCGGCGCGGTCGGTCTTGTTCACCACGAGGATGACCGGCATGTCGGCGTTGAGCGCCTTGCGGAGCACGAACCGGGTCTGGGGCAGCGGGCCCTCCCTGGCGTCGACGAGGAGCACGATGCCGTCCACCATCGACAACCCGGGCTCCACCTCGCCGCCGAAGTCGGCGTGGCCCGGGGTGTCGATGATGTTGATCGTCATCGGCTTGCCCTCGGCGGCCGGGCCGGCGTAGTGCACCGCAGTGTTCTTCGCGAGGATCGTGATGCCCTTCTCGCGCTCCAGCTCGCCGGAGTCCATGGCGCGCTCGGCGACCCCCTCGGCCTCGTGCGCGGAGAACGCGCCGGCCTGGAGGAGCATGGCGTCGACCAGGGTGGTCTTGCCGTGGTCGACGTGCGCGACGATCGCGACATTGCGCAGGTCGGTACGGGTGGAGGGGGACATCGGCTGCGGAGCCTTCCGGGCAGGGGTGAGACAGGTCTCGGTTTGTCGGGTGGGTACGTCGATTGACGCCGCCCGAGTCTATCGTGAGTAACGTGTCCCTTTTGCCAGGCGATCCGCCGTCGCCCGCCGCCGCACACCCGTTCCGGGTGCTGTTCGTGTGCATCGGCAACGTCTGCCGCTCGCCGGTGGGGGAGCGCCTGCTGGCCGCGCGGCTGCCCGCGGACCGGTTCGAGGTCTCCAGCGCGGGCGTCGGCGCGATGGTCGGCTACGCGATGAGCAAGTACGCCGCGGAGGAGCTCCGGTCCTTCGGGGGCGACCCGTCGGGCTTCGCGGCCCGCCAGCTGACGTCCCGGATCGTCGAGCAGAGCGACCTCGTGCTGACGGCCACGAGGGAGCTGCGCTCGCACGTCCTCGCGGAGGTCCCGGGTGCGTTGCGGCGTACCTTCACGATCCTGGAGTTCGCGGCGCTCCTCGAGCACGCCGAGGGCACCACTCCGTCGCAGCTGGTCAAGTGGGCCAGCACGCACCGCTCGTCGGTGGCCAAGGTCGAGCAGGACGTGCCCGATCCCTACCGGCGCGGGGTCGAGGCACACGCGCTCGCGGCGCGCGCGATCGACGCTGCGGTCCAGGAGATCGCCAAGGGGCTCGACCGGTGAGTCGCCGCGGCCGGCTGGTCGGCGCGGCGGTCGCCGTGGTCGGCCTGGTGGCCTCCCTCGCCTCGGCGCCGCCGCTGGTCGATGGTGGCGACCGCGTCTCGGAGACGGCCGCGGTGGCGCCCGTCGAGGTCGCCGGGTCGCCGCTGGCCGGCGTACGCATCGCGCTCGACCCCGGTCACCAGCTCGGCAACCACAACTTCCCGGCCGAGATCCACCGGCTGGTCCCGGCCGGCGGGTTCGAGAAGCCGTGCAACACGACCGGCACGCAGACCAATGGCGGCTACGCCGAGGCGACGCTCAACTTCCGGGTCGCGCGGCTGGTGCGCGCCCGGCTCCGCGACCTCGGTGCAGAGGTGCTCCTCACCCGCACGCGCAACAGCGAGTCGCTCTGGGGCCCGTGCGTCGACGTGCGCGGCGAGTTCGGCGCGAAGGTCGGCGCGCGGCTGACGGTCAGCCTCCACGCCGACGGTGCCCCGTCGGGCGACCACGGCTTCCACGTCATCGCCCCGACCTCGCGCAGCCCCTGGACCACCGACATCGCCGACGCGTCCCGCGCGCTGGCGCTGGCACTGCGCTCGGGGTTCGACGCCACCGGCGTCCCGCGGTCGACGTACGTCGGCGGTGGCACCGCCCTGTCGATCCGGTCCGACCTCGCGACGCTCAACCTGTCCGACGTACCGGTGGCGATGCTGGAGATCGGCAACATGCGCAACGCCTCGGACGCCCACCGGATGACCACGAAGAAGGGCCGCGCGCGCTATGCCCGCGCGGTGGTGAAGGGGATCCGGCTCTACCTGGATCGGTGAGGGCGAATTCACTACCGAAGTAGTGAATTCGCCGCTTCCGTGGCGCAATTCCGTGACGGAAGCGGCGGTTTCACTACCGGGGTAGTGAATTCGCCAGCCGGCTCAGCGGTCGAAGATCGGGCCCCGGTGCAGCAGGTGCTGGGCCGCCTGGGCAACCGGGCGGATCACCAGCTCGTCGACGTTCACGTGGCGCGGAAGCGTGGCCACCCAGCGGACCGCCTCGGCGACGTCCTCGGCCACCAGCGGCTCGTCGACGTCGGCATAGACGGCGTCGGCGCGGGCCGCATCGCCGAGCCGGTTGAGGGAGAACTCCTCGGTGCGGACCATCCCCGGCGCGATCTCGGTCACCCGGATCGGCTCGCCGTTGAGCTCCAGGCGCAGGGTGCCGCTGAGGGCGTGCAGGCCGTGCTTCGCCGCGGCGTAGCCACCGCCGCCGACGTAGACGCCCTGGCCCGCCGTCGACCCGACGTTGACCACGATCGCGTCGGCCGCGGCACGCA
>JAEKKP010000259.1 GCA_019510315.1 Propionibacteriales bacterium | reverse complement strand
GTGAGCAAGGCCGGGCAGCCGGTCGCGCTCGAGCCCTACCTGGGCGCGCTCGGCCACCTCGTGGTGATCCGGACCGACGACCTGTCCTACCTCCACGTGCACCCGGCGGAGGGCGCCACCCCGGTGTTCGCCGTGTCCGGGCTGGCACCGGGTCGCTACCGCTACTTCTTCGACTTCAAGGTCGACGGCGTCGTCCGCACCGCGGCGTTCACCGTCGACGTCGGCAGTGCTCATTCACCGGGGATGCCGATGGGATCGGAAGGCTCTGCCCACGACGGAGGGGATCATGGCTGACGCCTCGGGCACGGTCGAGAGCCTCGAGCTGGCGATCACCGGGATGACATGCGCCTCGTGCGCCAACCGGATCGAGCGCAAGCTCAACAAGCTCGACGGCGTCACCGCGACGGTCAACTTCGCCACCGAGAAGGCCAAGGTGACCTTCCCGGAGGGCTACTCACCCCAGCAGCTCGTCGAGACGGTCGCGCAGGCCGGGTACGCCGCCACGCTGCCGGCCGCGCCCGACGCCGAGGCCGCGTCGCCCGACGAGGACGACCCGTCGCGTCCGTGGCGCGACCGGCTGGTGATCTCCGCCGTGCTGACCGTGCCGGTGATCCTGCTCGCGATGGTGCCGGCCTGGCAGTTCGACAACTGGCAGTGGTTGTCGCTGACCCTCGCCGCGCCGGTCGTGGCGTGGGGCGCGTGGCCGTTCCACAAGGCGGCCTGGACCAACCTGCGGCACGGCACCTCGACGATGGACACGCTGATCTCGATGGGGACGCTGGCCGCGTTCGGATGGTCGGTCTACGCGCTGTTCTGGGGCACCGCCGGCATGACCGGCATGAAGCACCCGTTCGAGCTGACGGTCCAGCGCGGCGACGGCGCCGGCAACATCTACCTCGAGGCGGCGGCCGGGGTGACGACGTTCATCCTGGCCGGGCGGTACTTCGAGGTGCGGGCCAAGCGCCGCGCCGGGTCGGCGCTGCGTGCCCTGCTGCACCTCGGTGCGAAGGACGTGGCGGTACTGCGCGGCGACACGGAGGTGCGCGTCCCGGTCTCCGAGCTGACGGTGGACACGCGGTTCGTCGTGCGACCGGGGGAGAAGATCGCGACCGACGGCGTCGTCGAGCAGGGCAGCTCGGCGGTCGACGCCTCGATGCTCACCGGTGAGTCCGTGCCGGTCGAAGTGGGCGTCGGCGACGCGGTCGTCGGCGCGACGGTCAACGCCGGCGGGCGACTCGTCGTACGGGCCACCCGTGTCGGCGGCGACACCCAGCTCGCCCAGATGGCGCGGCTGGTCGAGGACGCGCAGAACGGCAAGGCGCAGGTCCAGCGCCTGGCCGACCGGATCTCCGGCATCTTCGTGCCGATCGTGATCGGCCTCGCGGTGGCCACTCTCGGCTTCTGGCTCGGTGCCGGCGACGGTGCCTCCGCTGCGTTCACGGCTGCGGTCGCGGTGCTGATCATCGCCTGCCCGTGTGCGCTGGGACTGGCGACGCCGACCGCCCTGATGGTCGGCACCGGCCGCGGCGCGCAGCTGGGCATCCTGATCAAGGGCCCGGAGGTGCTCGAGTCGACGCGCGCGGTCGACACGATCGTGCTCGACAAGACCGGCACCGTGACGACCGGCCGGATGGCGCTGGTCGACGTCGTCGCTGCTGATGGTGCGGATGCCGACGAGGTGCTCCGCCTCGCCGGCGCGCTCGAGGACGCCTCCGAGCACCCGATCGCGCGAGCGATCGCTGTTGCGGCGCGCGAGCGCGGAGTCCTCCCTGCCATTGAGGACTTCGCCAACCTCGAGGGCCTGGGCGTCCAGGGGATCGTCGACGGGCACGCCGTGCTGGTCGGCCGCCCGCGACTGCTCGAGGAGTGGTCGCAGCACCTGCCGCGGGACCTCGAGGCCGCGCTCGCGAAGGCCCAGGCCGACGGCGGCACCGCCGTCGCGGTCGGCTGGGACGGCGCCGCCCGCGGCATCGTCGTGGTCGCCGACGAGCCCAAACCGACATCGGCCAAGGCGATCGCCGGACTGCGTGAGCTCGGGTTGCGGCCGATCCTGCTGACCGGCGACAACGCCACGGTCGCTCGTGCGGTGGCCGCCCGCGTCGGCATCGACGACGCGGACGTCATCGCCGACGTGCTGCCGGCCGACAAGGTCGACGTCGTGAAGCGGCTCCAGTCCGAGGGCCGGGTCGTCGCGATGGTCGGCGACGGCGTCAACGACGCAGCGGCGCTCGCGCAGGCCGACCTCGGGCTGGCGATGGGCACCGGCACCGATGTCGCGATCGAGGCCAGTGACCTGACCCTGGTCCGCGGCGACCTCCAGGTCGCGGTCGATGCGATCCGGTTGAGCCGGCGTACCCTCGCCACGATCAAGGGCAACCTCTTCTGGGCCTTCGCCTACAACGTCGCCGCCCTGCCCCTCGCCGCCGCCGGCCTCCTCAACCCCATGCTCGCCGGAGCCGCGATGGCCTTCAGCTC
>JAEKKP010000180.1 GCA_019510315.1 Propionibacteriales bacterium | reverse complement strand
GTCCCGGTGCCGACGACGCCGATCCGGCCGATCTGGTGGCGCAGCTGCGGCTCCTGGCCGTCGGACCCGGACGGCTCCTCGGCGAACGTGCGACCCTCGGCCACCAGCTTCTCGAGCAGGTCGGCGGGCCGGTGGAGGTTGTCCCCGGTCTCGGCGAACCGCGCGGCGAGCTGGTCGCGCACGACCTGCGGCCCGAGCTCGTCGAGCATCGCCAGCGGTCCGACGGGGTAGCCGCAGCCGAACCGCATTGCGGCGTCGATGTCCGCGCGGGACGCGTACGCCGCCTCGTACATCCGCACCGCGTGGTTGAGGTAGGGCAGCACCAGGGTGCGCGCGATCTGCTCGGGAGGGGTCTGGCCAGTCTCGGTCATGCCGGGAGGATGGCACGTTGCTACCGGTCAGTAGGTTGCCGTTCCAGCACTCGAACTGTGGCGTCCGTCACGTCGCCGGCCTTACGCGGTGGCTGGCCGTCACATGTTGACAGCCAGACGCCGCACAACGGTTCTCCACAGGGCCGCCGAGCTCATTGCAGAGCGGCCCTCTGCGCCCCGACGGTGGGCCGATGGAGACGATCCCTGAGCTGCTCGACGACCAGGCGGGTGTCATCGCCCGGTTCCAGGCTCTCGCGGCCGGCATGACAGACACGCAGATACGCCGGATGCTGCGCCGCCGGGAGTGGGTTGGCGTGCACCCGGGCGTCTACCTGAACCACACCGGCGAGCCCACCTGGCTACAGCGCGCGTGGGCGGCCGTCCTCTTCGCCTGGCCGGCCGCTCTGTGCGACGTCTCGGCTCTCCGGGCGGCGGAGGGTCCGGGCCGGCGCAGCGAAGACGTGATTCATGTCGCGGTCGACCGCCAGCGCGCACGTCGGTCGCCGTCGGGCGTCCGCGTGCACCGCATGGCACACGTTCGTGCTCGAGCGCAGTGGAACCTCGGGCCGCCGCGACTGCGATACGAAGAGGCAGTGCTCGACGTGGCCGTTGCTGCTCCGTCGGAGCTCACGGCGCTGGACGTGCTGGCCGGTGCCGTGCAGTCGCGACGCACGACCGCGATCCGCCTGCGCGACGCGCTCGCGTCGCGCGCACGCACTCCGCGTCGTCGATGGCTCATGTCCGTCCTGGAGGACGTCGCGGCCGGAGCGTGCTCCGTGCTCGAGCAGGGCTACCTCCGCCAAGTCGAGCGCGCACACGGGCTTCCGCGGGCACGGCGGCAAGTGCGGGCGGCGGCGACCTTGGGCGTGGTCTACCGCGACGCCCAGTACGACGGCCTGACGGTCGAGCTCGACGGCCGCTTGTTCCACGACACCGCGGCGCAGCGGGACCGCGACTTCGACCGCGACCTCGACGCGGCAGTCGAGCGGCACACGCCGATCCGGATCAGCTACGGCCAGGTTTTCGACCGAGCGTGTCGGACCGCCCTTCGTATCGCCGTACTGCTCGCGCAGCGTGGATGGACCGGCACGCCGACGCCATGTGGCCCGGATTGCGCCTTACGCGGTGGCCGGCAGTCACTGGGTGACAGCCAGCCACCGCACAAGCGTCGCGCCGGGTAGATTCTCCGCTCGTGAGACTCGTCGTTGCCCGCTGCCAGGTCGACTACGCCGGACGGCTGTCGGCGCACTTGCCGATGGCGACGAGGGTGCTGATGCTGAAGTCCGACGGGTCGGTGCTGATCCACTCCGACGGCGGGTCCTACAAGCCGCTGAACTGGATGAGCCCGCCGTGCTCGGTCAAGGAGATCGCGACCGAGGACCACGTCGAGTGGGTGGTGACCGGCAAGAACGACGACACCCTGCGGATCGTCATCGAGGAGATCCAGCACGACTCGACCCACGACCTCGGTGTGGACCCGGGGCTGCAGAAGGACGGCGTCGAGAAGCACCTGCAGGAGCTGCTGGCCGACCACCCGGCGACCCTCTCCCCCGGCCTGACGCTCGTGCGTCGCGAGTACCCCACGGCCATCGGTCCGGTGGACCTCATGTGCCGCGACGCCGAAGGCGGCTCGGTGGCCGTCGAGATCAAGCGCCGCGGCGACATCGACGGAGTCGAGCAGCTCACCCGCTACCTCGAGCTGCTCAACCGCGACCCGCTGCTCTCCCCCGTGCGCGGCATCTTCGCGGCGCAGGAGATCAAGCCGCAGGCCCGGGTGCTCGCCGGCGACCGGGGCATCGCCTGCGCGGTCGTCGACTACGACGCACTGCGCGGCCTCGACGACCCGACCGAGCGGCTGTTCTGAGCCAAGACCGCTCGGAGCTGCCTGCCTGACGGACCCTCCCCTGGAGGCGGAATGTGCGCGGACCACCCGGGTACGGCGAGGGCAGCCGGAGAGCCCGGAACCGAGCCCAGACAGGGAGGCATGATGACGACCGCACGCGAGATCATGACCAGCCACGCGGAGTGCGCGAAGACCACGGACACCCTGACCGAGGCGGCCCGGAAGATGCGCGACCTCGACGTCGGCGCCCTCCCGATCTGCGGCGAGGACGACCGGCTGAAGGGGATGATCACGGACCGCGACATCGTCGTGCGCTGCGTCGCCGAGGGCGGCGACCCGGACACCATGCGGGTCGAGGAGCTCGCTGAGGGCAAGCCGGTCACGATCGGCGCCGACGACAGCGTCGAGGAGGCCCTCCACACGATGATGCAGTACGACGTGCGGCGACTGCCCGTGATCGACGGACACGAGCTCGTCGGCATGGTGAGCCAGGCCGACGTCGCCCGCAACCTGCCCGAGGAGAAGGTCGGCGAGCTCGTCGAAGCCATCTCCGGAGCACCGTCGAACAACTGACCGGCACGCACCGGAAGGACTGAGCCGGAGCCGCGCCCCTTGCGCAGGGACGCGGCTTCCTCCCGTCATGCCAGAGGCAGCGACATCCGGAACGTCGCGCCGGGCGCGCCGTCGCCGACGAGGGTCAGGCTGCCGTTGTGCGCCTCGGCGATCGCGAGGGCGATGGTCAGGCCGAGCCCGGCGCCCGGGATCTGCTGGGAGACCGCCGAGCCGGAGCGGTAGAGGCGCTCGAAGATCCGCTGCGCATCGGCGTCATGGATGCCCTCACCGGAGTCGGAGACGTCGATCTCCGCGAAACGGTCGCGGGTGCCCAGCCGCACGCTCACCTCACCACCGGCGGGGGTGAACTTGATGGCGTTCGAGAGCAGGTTGTCGATCGCCTGGCCGATCCGGTCGCGATCGACCTCGACGTGGACCGGTCCGCCGGGTAGTTCCATCGTGAGCAGGATGTCGACCTCGTCGGCACGAGGTCGCGCGGCGTCGACGGCGTCGCGCACCACAGCTTCGAGGTCGACCAGGTGGGTCCGGATGGACATCCCGCTGCCCTCGATCGCCACGAGCGTCAGCAGGTCGTCGACCAGGCGCAGCTCGCGCTCGGCGCTGCGCGCGATCACCTGGAGGAAGCGCCGGCCCTGCGGGCTCAGCTCCTCGAGGTCACCGAGCAGCTCGCTGTAGCCGAGCATCGATGTCAAGGGCGTGCGCAGCTCGTGGGAGACGGTGGCGAAGAACTCGTCCTTGACCCGGTCCGCCTCCTCCTGCATCGCGCGGCGCTCGCTGATGTCGCGCACGGCGGCCGAGACGAGGAGGCCTCCTTCGGTCTCGAGTGGGGCCAGCGAGATCTCGACGGGGAACTCGGAGCCGTCCTTGCGCCGGGCGAACAGATCGCCGGCGAGGCCCATCGGGCGGGAGCGCGGCTCGGCGACGTAGCCGGAGCGGAAGGCCACGTGCATCCCGGAGAACCGGTCGGGCACCAGCAGCTCGACGGACCGGCCGACCAGCTCCTCGCGCCGGTAGCCGAACCACTCCTCCACCCTGGCGTTGACCAGCACGATGCATCCCTGGGCGTCGACGATCACCATCGCGTCGGGCGCAGCCTCGAGGAGGCCGCGGAAGAGCCGCTCCTCCTGACGCTTCCGGGTGACGTCGCGGACAGCGGCCGAGATCAGCAGGCCCTCGTCGGAGTGCAGCGGGGCGAGGGATATCTCGACCGGGAACTCCGAGCCGTCCTTGCGGCGGGCCTCGAGGTCGTGGCCGGAGCCCATCGGCCGCACGTGCGGGTCAGCGACGTACGCCTCGCGGTGGAGCTGGTGCGCCCCTTGCACGGCAGCAGGGACGAGCAGGTCGATCGACCGACCGACCAGGTCGTCGTGCGCGTAGCCGAACATCTCCTGGGCCTGACGGTTGGCGAGCACGATCGAGCCGTGCGCGTCGATGACGACCATCGCGTCGGGGGCAGCCTCCACCAGCCCGCCCAGCAGTGCCGGCCGAGCTCCATCCCCCGAGTCCGTGTCCATCAGACTCCCCTGTCGTGCGAGCGCAGGGCCCTCCAACCCGGCCTGTCGATGCTACCGAGCGGAGTCGCCCGGTGACCGGCGAACGTTGCATCGCTTTCGTGACAGCGGGTCAGTCCGCGAGGCCGTGCGCCTTTCGGATGGCGGTGACGATGCCGGCCATCGCGTCGGTCAGGCTGAAGTCCTTCGGCGTGAACACCGCGGCCACACCGAGCTCGAGGAGCTGCTTCGCGTCGGAGTCCGGGATGATGCCGCCGACGATCACCGGTACGTCGTCCAGGCCCTCGCGGCGCATCAGGTCGAGCACCTCCGGCACCAGCTCCATGTGCGAGCCGGACAGGATGGACAGGCCGACGCAGTGCACGTCCTCGGCGACCGCGGCGGCAACGATCTGCTCGGGCGTGAGCCGGATCCCCTGGTAGACGACCTCGAACCCGGCATCGCGTGCGCGCACGGCCACCTGCTCGGCGCCGTTGGAGTGCCCGTCGAGACCCGGCTTGCCGACCAGCAGCCGGAGCCGACCACCGAGCTCCTCGCCGGTACGCCGCACGCTCTCCCGCACCCGCGTGAGCTCCGCGCCCGCGTCGGCCACACCGACCGCCCCGGCCACGCCGGTCGGCGCCCGGAACTCGCCGAACACCTCTCGCAGGGTCCCGGCCCACTCGCCGGTCGTCGCCCCGGCCCGGGCGGCCTCGAGCGTCGCGGTCATCAGGTTCGTGCCGGTCTTGGCGTCCTCGGCGAGCTGGGCGAGCGCGGTGCGCACTCGCTCCTCGTCACGCTCGGCCTTCCAGGCGCTGACCGACGCGAGCGCCTGCTTCTCCGCTTCCGGGTCGGCCGTCTGGATCGCCGCATCCAGGTCGGCGGTGAGCGGGGAGGGCTCCGTGGTCTCGTAGCGGTTCACGCCGACGACGACGTCCTCGCCGCTCTCGATCCGCCCGCGCCGGGCGGCGTGCGAGCTGACCAGCTCCTGCTTCATGTAGCCCGACTCGACGGCCGCGACCGCACCGCCCATCGCCTGGACGCGGTCGACCTCGGCGCGCGCCTCGGCGACCATGTCGTCCACCTTGGCCTCGATCACGACCGACCCGTCGAAGATGTCGTCGTACTCGAGGAGATCTGACTCGAAGGCGAGCACCTGCTGCAGCCGCAGCGACCACTGCTGGTCCCACGGCCGCGGCAGGCCGAGCGCCTCGTTCCACGCCGGCAGCTGTACGGCGCGGGCGCGGGCGTTCTTCGACAGGGTCACGCCGAGCATCTCGAGGACGATCCGCTGGACGTTGTTCTCCGGCTGCGCCTCCGTCAGGCCGAGTGAGTTCACCTGGACGCCGTAGCGGAACCGGCGCATCTTCTCGTCCTTGACGCCGTAGCGCTCGGCCGTGATCTCGTCCCAGAGCCGGACGAAGGCGCGCATCTTGCACATCTCCTCGACGAACCGGACACCGGCGTTGACGAAGAAGGAGATCCGGCCGACGACCTTCTCGAAGTCGTCGGCGGACACCTGGCCGGAGTCCTTCACGGCGTCGAGGACCGCGATCGCGGTGCACAGGGCGAAGGCGAGCTCCTGCGTCGGTGTCGCGCCGGCCTCCTGCAGGTGGTAGCTGCAGATGTTGATCGGGTTCCACTTGGGGATGTTGTTGACGGTGTACGCGATCGTGTCGGCGGTCAGTCGCAGGGACGCCTCGGGCGGGAACACATAGGTCCCCCGGGAGAGGTACTCCTTGATGATGTCGTTCTGCGTGGTGCCGGCCAGCTGGGCGTGCACCTGGCGGAAGTCGGCGTCGGGGTCCTCGGCGAGCGCCTGCTCCTCGGCGACCACCTGGTAGAGCGCGAGCAGCCACATCGCCGTGGCGTTGATCGTCATCGAGGTGTTCATCTCGGTCAGCGGGATGTCCTCGAACAGGTGCCGCATCTCGCCCAGGTGCGGGATCGGCACGCCGACCTTGCCGACCTCGCCGCGGCTCAGCGGCGAGTCGGGGTCGTAGCCGGTCTGGGTCGGGAGGTCGAAGGCGACCGACAGGCCGGTCTGCCCCTTCGCGAGGTTCATCCGGTAGAGCTTGTTGGACTCGGACGCCGAGCTGTGGCCGGCGTACGTCCGCATCACCCAGGGACGATCCTTCTGTGCGCTCATGGGAGGAGCGTAGGACTCCGGGCTACCGACCGGTACGGGATGTGCACTGTCTCACTCCCGGCAAAGATCACAGCCGCTCAGGCGGTCTCCGCCTCCGAGTCCTCGACGGTCATCAGGCCACGGAGGTGGGACAGGTGCAGCAGCCGGCGTACGCCGTCGGGGCAGTCCCGCACCGTCACCCGGTGTCCGGACTGGTTGGCCATCCTGCTGGCGACCGCCAGCATCTTCAGCACCGTCAGGTCGGCCGACTCGACCTCGGACAGGTCGAGCACCACGTGTCCGGAATGCGCCTCGAGGTGGTCGTAGAGCGCCGTCCGCAGCTCGGTGATGCAGCGGACATCGAGCTGGCCGCCGATCCGGAGCGTCGCGCCGTCCGTCGTCAGGTCCAGCTGAGCGTCCATCCGTGCCTCCCGAAGCGGGGCGCCCCCGCCCCTTGTGAGCACAATGCCCGGTTCGGCGGCGATTCACGCCTCTCTGTCCAGAAACCGAGACCGCACGCGACGATCCGGTCTCGCTGGGGCCTCAGCCGGCCTGGCGGACGACGTCGGCGCCGAGCCCCGCGAGGACCTCGGCGAAGGACGGGTAGCCCCGGTCGATGTGTTGTGACTCGACGACCGTCGTCACGCCCTGACCGGCCAGGCCGGCCAGCACGAGTGCGGCACCGGCGCGGATGTCGTGCGCCACGACGGGCGCTCCGGAGAGCATCGGCACGCCCCGCACGACCGCGTGGTGGCCGTCGGTGTGGAGATCGGCGCCGAGCCGGGCCAGCTCCTGGGCGAACATGAACCGGGACTCGAAGACGTTCTCGGTGATCATCGCCGTGCCCTCACTGACCGACGCCAGCGCCATCGCGAACGGCTGCAGGTCGGTGGGGAACCCGGGGAACGGCAGTGTCACGACGTCGAACGAGCGAAGCCGCCGCTCGGCTCGGACCATGAAGCCATCGGGTGTGGTCGCGATCTCGGCGCCCGCGTCGCCGAGCTTGTCCAGCACGAGGTCCAGGTGCCGTGGGTCGCCACCGTCGACCGAGATCTCGCCGCCGGCGATCGCCGCCGCGAAGGCCCAGGTGCCGGCGACGATCCGGTCCGACACGGTGGCGTGCTCCACCGGAGCTAGCCGGTCCACGCCCTCGATGGTCAGGGTCGACGACCCGATGCCGTCGATCCGGGCGCCCATCTCCACCAGCATCCGGCACAGGTCGACGATCTCCGGCTCGCGGGCGGCGTTGTCGAGGACGCTCGTCCCCTTCGCCAGCACCGCCGCCATCAGCAGGTTCTCCGTGGCGCCGACCGAGGGGAAGTCCAGCCACATCGTCGCCCCGGCGAGGGAGTCCGGCACCTCGGCGACGACCTGCCCGTGCTCGACCCGCACCGCCGCGCCGAGCTCGCGCAGGCCGGCCATGTGCATGTCGAGACCGCGGGAGCCGATCGCGTCGCCGCCGGGCAGGGCGACGCTCGCCCGGCGGCAGCGGGCGACGAGCGGGCCGAGCACGGCGATCGAGGCGCGCAGGCGGCGTACCAGCTCGTACGGCGCCTCCCAGCTGAGCTCCTCGGGCACCTCGATCCGCACGTCGCCGCTCGTCGAGCCCTGGGTCGGGTCGGTGTCGGGGTGGGTGATCTCGACGGTGCAGCCGAGCCGCTCCAGCAGCTGGCCCATCACCTCGACGTCGAGGATGTCGGGCACGTTGCGGATCACGCTCGTGCCGGGCGCGAGCAGTGCGGCGGCCATGAGCTTGAGCGCGGAGTTCTTGGCGCCCCCGACGTGCACGGTCCCCGCGAGCGGCTGGACCCGCGGACCCGCCGAGGTGATCCGGAAGCTCTCCACGACAGGCCACCCTAGCCACCACCGGTGGTCGAGCAGCGAGCGCAGCGAGCGATCAGTCGAGACCCGGCTCGCCGCACTAGGGTGGACGCATGGTCAACCTCACCCGCATCTACACCCGCACCGGCGACCGGGGTGAGACCCGCCTGGGCGACATGAGCACGACCTCGAAGACCGACCCGCGGCTCGAGGCGTACGCCGTCGTCGACGAGGCGAACGCCCACCTCGGCGTCGCGCTCGCCACCGGCGGCCTCGAGGACGACGTGGTGGCGGTGCTGACCCACATCCAGAACGACCTCTTCGACGTCGGCGCCGATCTCTGCACGCCGGTGGTGCCGGACCCCGAGTACCCACCCCTGCGGATCGAGCAGGACTACGTCGACCGCCTCGAGGGCTGGTGCGACACCTACAACGAGCAGCTGCCGAACCTGCGCTCGTTCATCCTCAACGGCGGCACGCCCGCAGCCGCCCAGCTCCACGTCGCCCGCACGGTCGCCCGCCGCGCCGAGCGCGCGGCCTGGGCCGCCTGGGCCGAGTACGCCGACTCGATGAACCCGCTGGCGATCACGTACCTCAACCGGCTCTCCGACCTGCTCTTCATCCTCGCCCGGCACGCCAACCGCGAGCAGGGCGACGTGCTGTGGGTGCCGGGCGGCGAGCGCGGGAAGCCTTCTTCGTAGGGAGATGTTCCGGCCGGCGGTCTGTGCCGGGCTGGGAGGCAGCGACGAGGAAGCCCGGCCGGTGGTCCGGTCGGCGGTCGACTGCGGTTCGAGCTGTGAGCCCGAGCGCAGGGTTCAGCGGCCCACGGCCATGCCGTTCGGCTCACAGCTGGTTGTGCGGTGGTGAGTCGACCGCGAAACGCAACTGTCGCGGGACGTCC
>JAEKKP010000179.1 GCA_019510315.1 Propionibacteriales bacterium | reverse complement strand
GAGATGCCGCACGGCGGGTTCAAGCACAGCGGCTACGGGAAGGACCTGTCGATGTACGGCCTCGAGGACTACACCCGGATCAAGCACGTGATGTCCTACCTCGGCGAGAACTGACATGCGCATCCTGCTCGTCGGCGCCGGCGGTGTCGGCGCCGCGTTCGTCTCGATCGCTCGCCGCCGGTCGTTCTTCGAGGCCTGCCTGGTCGCCGACTACGACGAGGCACGTGCGGAGAAGGCGGTCGTGGAGGCCGCCGACCCGCGCTTCACCGCGGCCCGGGTGGACGCCTCGGACGCCGCCTCGGTGACCGCCCTCGCTCGGGAGTTCGGTGCCACTCACGTGATGAACGCGGTCGACCCGCGGTTCGTGATGCCGATCTTCGACGGGGCGCTCGCCGCGGGCGCCGACTACCTCGACATGGCGATGAGCCTGTCGAAGCCGCATCCGGAGCGACCCTACGAGGAGAGCGGCCTCAAGCTGGGGGATGAGCAGTTCGCACGTGCGGCGGACTGGGAGACGGCCGGGCGACTCGCCCTCGTGGGGATGGGTGTGGAGCCCGGCCTCTCCGACGTGTTCGCGCGGTACGCCGCCGACCACCTCTTCTCCGAGATCGACGAGCTCGGAACGCGCGACGGCGCCAACCTGACCGTCGACGGCTACGACTTCGCGCCCTCCTTCTCGATCTGGACGACCATCGAGGAGTGCCTGAACCCGCCGGTGATCTGGGAGCGCGACCGGGGCTGGTACACCACCGCGCCGTTCAGCGAGCCGGAGGTGTTCGACTTCCCCGAGGGGATCGGGCCGGTCGAGTGCGTGAACGTCGAGCACGAGGAGGTGCTCCTGATGCCGCGGTGGGTCGAGGCGAAGCGAGCGACCTTCAAGTACGGCCTGGGTGACGAGTTCATCGACGTGCTCAAGACGTTGCACAAGCTGGGGCTCGACAGCACCGAGAAGGTCCGCGTCGGCGGTGTCGACGTCTCACCGCGTGACGTGGTCGCCGCCTGCCTGCCCGACCCGGCGACCCTCGGCGAACGCATGCACGGGAAGACCTGTGCGGGCCTGTGGGTGACCGGCACCGGCAAGGACGGCGGCCGCCGAAGCTCCTATCTGTTCCATGTCGTCGACAACGACTGGTCGATGCAGGAGTACGGCCACCAGTGCGTGGTCTGGCAGACCGCGATCAACCCGGTCGTGGCCCTCGAGCTGCTGGCGACCGGTGTCTGGACCGGCACCGGCGTGCTCGGTCCGGAGGCCTTCGACGCGGTGCCGTTCCTCGATCTGCTGACGGAGTACGGCTCGCCGTGGGGGCTGCAGGAGGTCCCGCTCTAGATCGACGCCACCTCGGCGAGCACGTCCATCGCCTCGTGCAGCAGGTGGTCGGGCGCGACCAGCGGCGGCAGGAAGCGCAGCACGTTGCCGTAGGTCCCGCAGGTCAGCGTCAGTACGCCGGCCTGGTGGCAGCCCGCGCTGAGCCGTGCGGCCATCGCCGGGTCGGGGACCGTCGTGCCGGGCTCGACGATCTCGATCGCGACCATCGCCCCGCGGCCGCGGACCTCTCCGATCGCGGGGAACGCCGCCGCCAGCTCGCGCAGCCGGCCGAAGAGCAGGGTCTCGACCTCGCGGGCGCGGGCGGCGAGGTCAAGGTCCCTCATGGTCGCGATCGCGCCGAGGGCCGCGGCACAGGCGACGGGGTTGCCGCCGTACGTGCCGCCCAGCCCGCCCGGGTGCACCGAGTCCATCATCTCCGCGCGGCCGACGACGCCGGCCAGCGGCAGGCCGCCGGCGAGCCCCTTGGCGACGGTCACCAGGTCGGGTACGACGCCCTCGTGCTCACTGGCGAACCAGGCGCCGGTGCGGCACATGCCCGACTGGATCTCGTCGGCGACGAACACGATGCCGTTCGCCGCGGCGTACTCGGCAAGGGCCGGGAGGTAGCCCGGCGCGGGCACGATGAAGCCGCCCTCGCCGAGCACCGGCTCGACGACGATGCAGGCGACGTTCGTCGCGCCGACCTGCTTGTCGACGAGGTCGATCGCGCGCGCCGCGGCCTCTGCTCCGGTCAGCCCCCCGTCCCTGAACGGATAGGACACGGGGACCCGGTAGACCTCGCCGGCGAAGGGGCCGAAGCCCTGCTTGTAGGGCATGTTCTTCGCGGTCATCGCCATCGTGAGGTTGGTCCGCCCGTGGTAGGCGTGGTCGACCACCACGACCGCGTCGCGGCCGGTGTGCACCCGGGCGACCTTCACGGCGTTCTCCACGGCCTCCGCGCCGGAGTTGAACAGCGCGGCCTTCTTGGCGTGGTCGCCGGGCGTGAGCTCGATGAGCTGCTCGCAGACCTCCACGTAGCCCTCGTACGGCGCGACCATGAAGCAGGTGTGGGTGAACGCCGCGACCTGCTCCGTCACCCGGGCGACGACCTCGGGCGCTGCGTTGCCGACCGAGGTGACCGCGATGCCCGAGGCGAGGTCGATCAGCGAGTTGCCGTCGGCGTCGACCACCACGCCGCCACCCGCGGCCGTGACGTAGACCGGCAGCACGCTCCCGACGCCTGCGGCCACCGCAGCGGTACGCCGCTGTTGCAGCTCGCGCGAGCGCGGCCCGGGGATCTCGGTGACCAGCCGCCGCTCCTGGGGCAGGGTCGGGCCGCCGGTGCGGGGCTCGTGGGTCACGCTCATCGGGGGCCTCCGTGACGGTATGCGTGGCAAGACAGCGGATTCGATCGCAGTATCCGTCGCGAATGAGCGCGGACGCAACTGAATCCGTCGTCAGCGACGCTCGATGAGATCCTTGCCGGCCAGCTCGTCGAGGAAGGCGACGACGTCGGCCCGGCAGGCGTCCGCGGTGACGTCGTACTCGTCGGCGACCAGTGCGCACAGCTCCTCGGCGGTGCGCGGCTCGGCGAGGTGCTCCCAGAGGGAGGCGGCGACGTCCTTGAGGCCGTAGTACTCGCCCTGCTCGTGCCCCATCATCACCAGCTCGCCGTCCATCTCGACGGCGTGCAGGCCGGGTCGCCGGACGAAGGTGGTCGCGCTGCTGTGGTCGGGCTGCTCGGTCATGCACTCTCCTGGACGGTGCCGGCAGGTCCGGCGATGTCGGACAGGATCGCATCCGCCGTGGCCTCGGCGGTCATCAACCGCGCCGGACGGGTCACCCGGCTGATCCGGCTGCGGGCAGCGACCCGGCCGCACAGGTCGAGGTGCTCGCGAACCACGGCGTCGCCGTGCACGAGCTCGTTGCGGTAGGTGTGCTCGTGCAGGAGGCCGAACGTCTCCATCCCGCCAGCCCGCGTGATCGTCAGGTCGTCGCCCTCGTGCCGCTCCAGGACGTAGACCCAGCGCAGCGGCAGCGGCTCGGTCCAGGTGCGCTCGATCGGCAGCTGGAACTTGTCGACCGCCTGCGCGACCCGTTCGAGTCCGGCCGGGTCGACGCCCAGACGGGTGACGGCGTCCTCCCACAGCTTGATCCGCGGATACCCCGGCAGCGCGTTGCCGTCGCGGTCGACCGGCACCACGTCGTCGGCGAGCACGTCGAGCCCGCGACGCTGGAGCTCCGCCGCGAGAGTCGACTTGCCGGCGCCCGAGCGACCGACCACGACGGCACACGCATCGCCCACACGGAAGGCGTTGCCGTGCAGCACGAGGTGGCCGCGCTGCATCATCAGCCCGCCCATCACCGTGCCGAGCAGGAACAGCCGCACGGTGCGCGGATCGGCGTCGGCCTCGGCGTCGACGACGATCTCCCGCCCGCCCCGCACCAGGTACGACGCGGTCCCGGGGACGTCGAGCCCGAGCCGGTCGCCCTCGCGCCAGAGGCCGAGGGGCAGCGGATCGGCCGACGCCGGGCGGCCGTCGAGCGCACCCCGGCGGATCGTGACGATCTCGGCGCCCGGCGTCTGGGCCGCGGCGGGCCCGAGATCCGGCCCGAGGTCGAGCAGGGGAAGCTCGCTGTCGAGGACGAGCCCGTAGCAGTGGTGGAACGAGCGGTCGATGGTCACCGGGTCAGCCGCCCTTGCGGGCACGCGGCGCCCAGGCGAACGCGCCGACCTCGGTGTAGCGGTGGCCGGTGCCGCCGGTCACGGTCAACCCGCCCGCATGGACCCACGCGTGCGCGACGAGGGCATCGCCGTCACGGCGTACCCCGAAGGAGACGACGTGGGGGACGCGCGCAAGCCCGAGCAGGAGGCGGGCCGTCAGTGCCTGCGGGTAGCACTCCGAGCGCCACGGCGTGTGCCGGGCCGCGAGCTGCACGGTCGCGCCGATCCGCCGAGCGCGCAGCAGGGCCGCCTCGTCGAGCGGGGGCGAGGGGTCCTCGGCGGACGCGACCGGAGCGCGGTGCTCACCGAGCGCCCGACGGACGGCGGCGAACGGGAGCACGAGGATCGCGAGGCGGCTCAGACCCAACAAGGACCAGGCCGCCGCGAGGCGAACCTGGTCCTTGTGGCCAATTCGACCGAGACCACGAGCCAGGTGAACGAGTCGCATGGTCGTGGTCCCTGTCATGCACCCGAAGGTGCCTTGGTGGGGTCGTTCCTCAGCTGAGCAGGCCGCCGAGCCCGACGTGGACATCGACATGGACCCCGATGACGCCGAGGTGAATGTCAATGTCCCGAGTCGAGCGCAGGCTCAGCGACTCGAGATGAGGTGCGCTGTACGCCTTGTCCGAACCGGTCATTTGATGCTCCTGTCGGTCGTTCCCCTTCCGCACCACAACGACACTCCGCCCACGCGTGTCACGGCCCAGCGGAAACAATGATCCGACTGGACTAGACGAGTAGTCCATCCGGGTCAGTGACCGCGTTTCGTGCCGGGTGGGGGACGGGCCCACCTAGCCTGTGTCCGTGGAGCCGACCAGAGCCGCGACCGGGCGTGTCCAGGCGCTCGCCCGCGCGGCCCTCGCGCTCGAGGACGCGGGCCCGTCAGGTGGCCGGCCTGCCTCCGTCCGCGCGCCGGGCGCACCACCGGTCGACCCGGCCGACTTCTTCGCTGCGGCCGCTCGCCACCGGGTGACCGAGCTGCTGCACACCCACGGCGAGGCGCTCGACCTGCGGGTGGAGTTCGGGCCCGGCCTCCTCGATGCGCTCGCCGCCGTCCACGCCGAGGACCGCCGCCGGGTGGCCGTCCAGCTGCTCGAGATCGGCCGCCTCCTCGATCTCTTCGCCCGCGCGGAGGTGCCCGTGCTCGTGCTCAAGGGACCGGCGCTCGCCGTGCAGTCGGCCGGCAACGTGACCGCGCGTGGCTACGGCGACATCGACCTGTTCGTCGCTCCGGAGTCGGTCGAAGCCGTCCACCTCCTGCTCGCCGAGCAGGGCTGGCAGCCCCGCCGGTTCGGGTCGGCGGCACCGGGGAGCTGGGCGTGGCGCCACCTGATCAGCACCTTCAACGAGGTGGCGTTCGACGGCCCGGCGAGCACCGTCGACCTGCACTGGCGGCTCGACCCGAGCCCCGACCTGCTCCCCGACTTCGCCGCGTCGTGGGACCGCCGGGTCGTGGTCGAGACAGGCGTGGTCGACGTACCGACCCTGGACGCCGCGACGGCCTTCCTGCACACCTGCCAGCACGCCGCGAAGGACGACTGGCGCTGGCTGCGCAGCCTCGTCGACGCCCATCGGCTGACCCGCCTACCGGAGGTGCAGGAGGCGCTGACCGCTCCGGGAGCGCGCCGGACGCCCGACCACGTCTGGGCCACCCTCGCGGTCACCGACCACCTGCTGGGCCTGCCGGCCGACCTGCCGGTGCGGGTGCGGACCCAGGTCGTCGCGCATCGGATGCAGGTACGCCGTGCCGTGCGGATGCAGGACCGGGCGGCTCGGCCGGACCGGCCGCTGCCGATGTCGCAGAGCATCCGCGACCTGCGCTACCGGCTCGTCGCGAGCCGCACGCCGCGAGCGTTCCTCGGTGCCGTCTCGGCGACCGCGATGCCGGCGCCGTCGATCGAGGGGATCACCGACCGGAGCGCCTGGACGGCGGTGCCCAAGCTGGTGGTCCGCCGGATCGCCTGGCTGGTCAGCCGATCGGTCCGGTGGCTGGCGGGCGTCCGCGTCCCGAGCCGCGCCGACGCCGGTCAGGGGCACCCCGCCGACGCGACCGCCGCGCTGCCCGGCCGGCCGCAGGTGCGCTCGTGATCGGACAGGCCCGCGCCAGCCTGGCGCTGATGGCGGGCACGGTCGGCCGCCGCCGGGTCGCGGCGCTGGTGGTGCTCCAGCTCGTGGTCGCCGTGATGGAGGGGCTTGGTCTGGTCCTCCTCGTGCCGGTGATCCAGGCGCTCGACGGGTCCGCCCGGCTCGGCGTACCGGGGCTGAGCCTTGACCTCTCCCTGGCCCAGGCCTTCCTCCTGGTCATCGGCGTCGTGTGCGTGCGCGCCCTGGCCCAGTGGTGGGCGATGGTGCTCGCGGTCGACATCCGGCTCGCCACCGTCGACGCGCTGCGGCTCCAGCTGATCGACGACCTCTACCGCGCTGACTGGTCCTTCCTCGCCACCCAGCGGCGGAGCCACCTGGTGTCGAGCCTGACCACCGAGATGGAGCGGGTGCACAGTGCGCTCGCGATGGTGTTCCGGCTGCTGGTCGGCACCCTCGTGCTGATCGCCACGATGGCGGTGGCGGTGCTGCTCTCGCCGCTGGTCGGCGGCCTGGCGGTGGTCGGGGTCGTCATCGTGGCTGTCGTGGCCGTCCGCTCGGGCCGCGGTGCGACCCGGCTCGGCCGCACCATGACCGAACGGATGGCCGGCTTCGGCGCTGCGCTGAGCGACTCGCTCGCCTCGCTGAGGGTGATGCGCGCCCACGACGCGTCGGCGGCCTGGTCCGACCTGGTCGGTGGCGAGGCGGCCAGGGTGCGCGAGGTGCGCCGGTCCTTCGTGACCCGATCGGGGGCGATCTCGGCGGCGACCGGCGTGGCCGGCGTCTTGGCGGTGCTCCTGCTGATCCTGGCGGGGAGGCAGGCCGGCCTGTCGCTGGCCGAGCTCGCCGCGCTCGCGGTGATCGCGTCCCGCCTGCTCGCCTCGGCGCAGGGACTGCTGGGCTCGGCGCAGACGTTCGCCAACGACGTCGCCTCGCTCGACCGCCTCCGCGCGTTCGCGGCCGAGGCGCGATCCCACCCCGAGCCGGCGACGCCCACCGCCGCCGACGCACCGGCGCCGGTCGGCGCCGACGTGCCGCTGCTGTGCCTGCGCGACGTCTTTGTCTCGTACGCCGAGGACGCGGCTCCGGCCATCGCGGGCGTCGACCTGGTCGTCCCGCGTGGCGGCCTGGTCGTGGTCACCGGGCCGAGCGGTGCGGGCAAGAGCACCCTTCTCGACGTCGTCCTCGGTCTGCTCCGGCCCGACAGCGGTGAGGTGTGCGTGGACGGCGTACCGCTGGAGGACCTGGTCTCGTGGCGACGGCGGATCGGCTACGTGCCCCAGCAGACGGTGCTCGTGCCGGGCACGGTGTGGCAGAACCTGGCGTGGTCGGTTGCGCCCGGCGCTGAGCCCACGGAGGCCGATGCCTGGGCCGCGCTCGAGGCCGCTGCCGTCGACGAGGTCGTCCGCGCACTGCCGGGCGGCCTGCAGGCGCCGCTGCACGAGCTCACCGAGCTGTCCGGCGGCGAGCAGCAGCGGCTGAGCATCGCCCGCGCCCTGCTGCGCGACCCCGAGCTGCTCGTGCTCGACGAGGCGACCAGCGCGCTCGACCCCGCGACCGAGGAGCGGCTGCTGGACCGGTTGCTGGACGGCAGCCGGGCGGTGCTGATGGTCACCCACCGCGGTGCACCCGGCCGCGGCGGCGTCGGGCTGCACCTGGAGGCGGGCCGGCCGGCCTCGGAGCGGGTCTGATTCCTCCGGATTCCGCGAACAATTGGAACGATCAAGTCGATGTCGGCTACCGTCGTCCGGTGCGCGCAATTCGACGATTCACGGTCCGTCCCGTCCTCCCCACGCAGCTCCAGCCGCTCCTCGAGCTGGCCACCAACCTGCGCTGGTCCTGGCATCCCGAGACCCAGGACCTGTTTGCGGCGATGGACGCCGAGCAGTGGGAGGCGTCCGGTCGCGACCCGGTGAAGCTGCTCGGACTCGTGTCCACCGAGCGCCTCGAGGAGCTGGCGAAGGACAAGAAGTTCCTGCGCATGCTCGACCTGGCCCGCGCCGACCTGGAGGAGTACCTCACCGGCGACCGCTGGTTCCAGAAGCGCGTGGCCGCCGGCGACACCTTCCCGCGCTCGGTCGCCTATTTCTCCCCGGAGTACGGCATCACCTCGGTGCTGCCGCAGTACTCCGGCGGCCTCGGCATCCTCGCCGGCGACCACCTCAAGACCGCCAGCGACCTCGGCGTCCCGCTCGTGGGCGTCGGCCTGCTCTACCGGCACGGCTACTTCCGGCAGGCGCTGTCGCGTGAGGGCTGGCAGCAGGAGAGCTACCCGGTGCTCGACCCCGACGGGCTGCCGATCACACCCCTGCGCGAGGCCGACGGCTCCCGCACCCAGGTGTCCCTCGACATCCCCGGCGACCACCCGCTGCTGGCCCAGATCTGGGTCGCCCAGGTCGGACGGGTCCCGCTGCTGCTCCTCGACTCCGACGTCGAGGCCAACCCCGAGGCGCTGCGCGACGTCACCGACCGGCTCTACGGCGGCACCGTCGAGCACCGGCTCCTCCAGGAGCTGCTCCTGGGCGTCGGCGGCATTCGGGCGCTGCGCACCTACTCGCGCATCACCGGCGCCGACCTGCCCGAGGTGTTCCACACCAACGAGGGCCACGCCGGCTTCCTCGGCCTCGAGCGGATCCGCGAGCTCTGCGTGGCCGACGACGGTCCGCACCTCGACTTCGCGACGGCCCTCGAGGTGACGCGGGCGGGCACGCTCTTCACCACGCACACCCCGGTGCCGGCCGGCATCGACCGGTTCCCGCGCGACCTGATCGCGCAGTACTTCGGCGCACAGAGCCCCGTGGCCGGCGTACCGGTCGACGACATCCTGGCGCTCGGCACCGAGGACTACGAGGGTGGCGACGCCGACGTCTTCAACATGGCGGTGATGGGCTTCCGTCTGGCCCAGCGCGCGAACGGCGTCTCGCAGCTGCACGGCCACGTCAGCCGGCACATGTTCAACGGGCTCTGGCCGGCGTTCGACGAGGCCGAGGTGCCGATCACCTCGATCACCAACGGCGTGCACGCCCCGACGTGGGTCGCGCGCGAGGTGTTCGAGCTCGCGGAGAAGCACGGCGCCGACGCCGGTGCCTTCGGGACCGACGA
>JAEKKP010000244.1 GCA_019510315.1 Propionibacteriales bacterium | reverse complement strand
CCTCGCGCATGGTGCCGACGTGCTCGAAGCCGGTGCGCTCGTGGAGTCGCACGCTGGGATCGTTGGGCAGGGCGATCAGAGCCAGCGCGGTGTGGAACCCCTGCTCGGCGAGGCGGGCCAGCAGTGCGTCGTACAGCAGTGAGCCGAGCCTGCGGCCGCGGGCCTCGCGGTGCACGTAGACCGAGGTCTCGACGGTGAGGTGGTACGCCGGCCGGTCTCTGAACTCCGCGGCATAGGCGTAGGCGGGCACGGCGCCGTCGTCGTCGGCGACGAGGAAGGGATAGTGCCCGTGCAGCTTGGGCCGCCAGGCCTGCAGCGGTCGCTCCTCGGTCTCGAACGTCGAGAAGGTGTGCAGCGTCTCGTGCGCATAGATCTCGGCCACCGCCGGCAGATCGGCCTCGGTCGCGTCCCGCACGTGCACGTCGCCCATGCACCGAATAATCCCATCGGCCCGCTGACCTCATGTTGCAGACTGGCGCCGTGACCATCGAGCCCGACACCAAGGACTGGACCTGGGTCCTGAACAGCCCCTGTCCCGAGTGCGGGTTCGATCCCGCGGAGGTGAGTCGCGCGGACCTCGCGGACCTCTTCCACGACAACACCCGCGGCTGGTACGCCGCGCTCGACGGTCCCGACGCCGCCACCCGGCCCAGCCCCAGCGTCTGGTCGCCGCTGGAGTACGCCTGCCACGTCCGCGACGTGCACCGGCTCTTCGCCGAGCGGGTCACGCTCATGCTCGAGCAGGACGACCCCCTCTGGGCCAACTGGGACCAGGACGCCACCGCCGTCGAGAGCCGGTACGCCGAGCAGGACCCGGCCACCGTGTCCGTCGAGCTCGTCGAGGCAGCCGCCGACGTCGCGGCCATCTACGCCCAGGTCGGGGACGACCAGTGGCAGCGGCCCGGTCGTCGCAGCAACGGGTCGGTCTTCACCGTCGAGACGCTCGGGGTCTACCACCTGCACGACGTCCACCACCACCTCCACGACATCGGTCGATGAACGAGGCCCGCGCCGCCACCCTCGCCGCGTACCAGGCCGGCGCGGCCGCCTACGCCGCCGGCCTTCCCGAGGTGCCGGACTGGCTGACGCGTGCCTTGGGGGACTTCGCGGCTCTCCTCGGCGCCGGCGCCCGAGTCCTCGAGATCGGCAGCGGGCCGGGCCGCGATGCCCGTGAGCTCGAGGCCAAAGGCCTGCTGGTCCGCCGCACCGACATCACGCCGGCCTTCGTCGACCTGATGCGGGCCGACGGCTACGACGCCGACGTGCTCGACCCGCTCGCCGACGACCTCGGCGGTCCCTACGACGGTGTCTGGGCGAGCGCCGTGCTGCTGCACCTCTCCCGCGAGGAGATGGGCGTCGTGCTCCGGCGGCTGCACGAGTGCACGGTGGTCGGCGGCACGCTCTACGCCTCCCTCAAGGAGGGCGAGGGCGAGGCCTGGTCGACCCACGGCCACGTCACCGGCCCCCGCCTCTTCACCTACTGGCACGCGGGCCCGCTGCGCGACGCGCTCGAGGCTGCCGGCTGGCGGGTGCGCGCCCTCCGACGCACGCAGGGCGATCGGGACGTCTGGCTCGACGTCGTCGGGCGTCGATGTTCGTGCTCTCCGAGCTCGGCGGCCGCACCGTCGACGAGGCGCTCGCGGCCGGCGTCCCACCCAAGGAGGTGTGGCGCGCGGTCTGGGGAGCGCTCCAGCTCCCGGCGCGGGACCGCTGAGTGACCGGCACGGAGCAGCACCGCGCGCTCCAGCGGCGTACCGTCCGCACCCTCGTCGCTTCCCAGGCCGTCGGCGCGCTCGGCATCACGATCGGCATCGCCACCGCGTCGCTGCTGGCCCGTGACCTCTCCGGTTCGGAGGAGCTCGCCGGGCTGGCGCAGACGACCCAGGTGCTCGGTGCCGCGGTCGGCTCGTGGGCGCTCGCCCGCCTGATGGGGGTGCGCGGACGACGTGTCGGTCTGGTGACGGGCTACCTGGTGGGCGCCTCCGGCGCTGCACTCGCCGTGCTCGCCGGCGTCGTCGGGTCGATGACGCTGCTGCTCGTCGGCGCCGCTCTCCTGGGCGCGACCAGCTCCGCCAACTACGCCGCCCGGTACGCCGCCACCGACCTCGCCACGCCGGCGAACCGCGGCCGAGCCCTGTCGATCGTGGTGTGGGCGACGACGCTCGGTGCCGTGGTCGGCCCCAACCTCACCGGCCCGTCGGCCACCTTCGCCCGCTGGCTCGACATCCCGAAGCTCACCGGCCCGTTCGCGCTCGGAGCACTCGGCATGCTGGCCGCCGCGGTCGTCGTGTGGGTGCGGCTCCGCCCGGACCCCTTGCTCGTGGCCAGGGCGACCGCCGTAGCGGACTCCGATCTCCCGGTGGTTGAGGAGGTTGCGCAGCAACCGTCTCAACCACCGTCGGCGTCGAAGCCGTCGGTCCGCGAGATCATCCGCGAGCAGCCCGCCATCGGCGCGGCGATCGCCGGCCTGGCGGCGGCCCACGCGGTGATGATCAGCGTGATGGTGATGACGCCGCTGCACATGGAGCACGGCCACGCCGAGCTGCGGGTCATCGGCTTCGTGATCAGCCTGCACGTCCTCGGCATGTTCGCCTTCGCGCCGGTGGTCGGGATCGCCGCGGACCGGTTCGGACGGGTCAGCGTCCTGGCGACCGGTGGCGGCGTGCTGCTGGTGTCGCTGGTGCTGTGCGCCCGCGCTCCGGAGGGCAGCTCGCCGGAGATCTTCGTCGGGCTGTTCCTCCTCGGCCTCGGCTGGTCTCTCTCGACGGTGGCTGCCGCGACGATGGTCGCCGAGCTCGCACCCCTCGGTGCGGTGACCGCCGTCCAGGGCACCGCCGACATGGTGATGGGCCTGGCAGCGGCGGGGGGCAGCGCGCTGTCGGGGGTGATCGTCGGCGAGTACGGCTTCCCGGTGCTGGCCGCCTTCTCCTCCACGTTCGCCGTCGCTGTGCTGGTCGCGGCGACACTCGCCGGTCGCGCCAGGTTCTCGCCACCGGCGCCGATCTCGGGTTAGCGTGCCGTCTCCACTCCATTCCGGGCTCTAGGGAGTACACATCTCATGCTCATCACCCATCGGCGCCGCCTGATCGGCGCGCTGACCGCCACCCTCGTCGCCCTCACCGGCGTCGCCGCCACCCAGGCGTCGTCCTCGGCCGACACTGCCGACACGACCGGTCACCACCGCGGTCATCACCACAAGCACAAGCACCACCGTCACCTGAAGAAGATCCAGCTCCTGTCCTTCAACGACTTCCACGGCAACCTCGAGCCTCCCTCGGGCTCGTCCGGGCGCATCGTCGTCGGCCACCACCTCGACCCCGTGACCGGCAAACCGGTCGACAACACCATGGACGTCGGCGGCGTCGAGTACCTCTCGACGCACCTCGCCCAGGCCCGTCGCGGCCACCGCAACTCGCTGACCGTCGCCGCCGGCGACATCATCGGCGCCTCGCCGCTTCTCTCGGCCGCGTTCCACGACGAGCCGACCATCGAGGCGATGAACCGGCTCGGCCTGGACGTCACGGCCGTCGGCAACCACGAGTTCGACGAGGGCTACCGCGAGCTGCAGCGCATGCAGTACGGCGGCTGCATCGACGACGGAGCCGGCGCCAACAACCAGAACTCCTGCCCGAACGGCGTGTTCACCGGAGCCGACTTCGACATGCTGGCCGCGAACGTCACGTACGCCGGCTCGAACCGCACGATCCTGCCGTCCTACACGATCAAGAACCTGCACGGCGCCAAGATCGGCTTCATCGGGATGACCCTCAAGGACACTCCGTCCATCGTCACGGCGAGCGGCGTGCAGGGCCTCGAGTTCAAGGACGAGGTCGCGACCGCCAACGCGCTCGTGCCGGTGCTGCGTCGCCAAGGCGTCAAGGCGATCGTCGTGCTGATCCACCAGGGCGGCGTACCGGACAAGCAGCAGTGGACCGATCCCAACGGCAAGACGTGGGCGGTCAACCCGAACTACGACTACGCGTGTGGTGGCGGCGGATCCTTGATCGCCGCGAGCTCGCCGATCCTCGGCATCGCGGCGAACCTCCACCCGCAGATCGACATGGTCGTCTCGGGCCACACCCACCAGCCCTACGTGTGCTCGGTCAGGGACCCTGC
>JAEKKP010000223.1 GCA_019510315.1 Propionibacteriales bacterium | reverse complement strand
AGTAGCCCACGATCGCCCCGGCGCTGCTGCGGAACAGCACGCCGAGCATGAAGCCCATCAGCATGCCGAGGGCGTCGGCGAGGAGGATCGTCGCCGCGTTGCCCAGTGAGATGTCCCAGCTGGTGTCGACGCCGGCGATAGCGCTGCCGACCACGTTGCCGAGAGCACCGACCGCGAACGCGATCGCGATCGAGGTCACGCCGACGACCAGGGTGCCGACGAGCTTCGCGGTGAACACGCGTCCGCGGTGCGGCACGAGCGTGAAGGTCGTCAGGCCCGTGCGCTGGCTCCACTCGCTGGTCACGGCGAGCACCGCGATCATCGGCAGGATGATCGTCATCGGTACGCCGATCGCCCCCGCGAACGACCCGTAGCTGAGCTCGTCGCGCGGCGCGAAGATCAGCGTCGCCGCAGTCGCGAGCACCGCGGCGATCCCGACGCTCATCATCAGCCAGAAGCCCGAGCGGGTGTCGAACATCTTGCGCAGCTCGACGCCGACGATACGGGTCATCGGGATCTGGCTCGCTGCGGTCTTCTTGCGTGGGGTTACGGCCTCACGCTCCAGGGTTGCCGTGCTCATGCTGCTGCTCCTTCTCGCTGGGTCTCGGCGGTGAGCTCGAGGAACATCTCCTCCAGGCCGGCGCTGTCGGCCGACCTCAGCTCGGTGAGGGCGATGCCGGCCGCGAGCGCGACCTGGCCCACCCGGGCGGGCTCTGCGTCGGTACGCAGCGCGCCGTCCTGAGAGGCGGTGACGGCGAGGCCGGCTGCCTGCATTGCCCGTCCGAGGACCAGCGGCTCGGCCGCACGGACCACGGTCCCGGCGGCCTCGAGCAGCTCCGCCTTCGTGCCCTGCGCGACGATCCGGCCGTTGCCGATCACCACGATGTCGTCGGCGATCACCTCGATCTCGTGGAGCAGGTGCGAGGAGAGCAGCACGGTGCCGCCCTTGTCGGCGTACTCGCGGAGCAGGTCGCGCATCCAGCGGATGCCGGCCGGGTCGAGCCCGTTGGCGGGCTCGTCGAGGATCAGCACCTCGGGGTCGCCGATCAGGGCGGTCGCGATGCCGAGGCGCTGGCGCATGCCGAGCGAGTAGTTGCGCACCCGCCGGTCGGCCTCGGTGTCGGTCAGGCTGACCTTGTGCAGCATCTGCTCGACGCTGGACTTCGGCAGGCCCATGGTCCGCTGCGCGATCGTGAGGATCTCGCGGCCGGTGCGGCCGGCGTGCTGCGCCGAGGCGTCGAGCAGGACGCCGACCTCGAGGCCCGGGTTCGGCAGGTCTGCGAACGGGCGACCGTCGATCAGGGCCTGGCCGGTGGTCGGGGTGGTCAGACCGACCATGACGCGCATGGTGGTGGACTTGCCGGCGCCGTTGGGTCCCAGGAAGCCGGTGACCCTTCCCGAGCGCGCGGTGAAGGAGACGTCGTCGACGGCCGTGAACCGGCCGTACCTCACAGTGAGGGATTCGATGGAGATCATGAAGGAACCATCGCGGTGACAGGCCCTCCGCCACATCGGGGAAGCCGCTGGACTCACCCCTGACCGGACCCTGAGAGTGTTCGGGGTCTCCCTGAGGCCGCCGGAACAAACCTGGAAGGTTGCCTGTTCAACCACCATGCGGATCGAGATCTGGAGCGACGTCGTCTGTCCCTGGTGCTACATCGGCAAGCGCCGGCTGGAGACGGCCCTGGCCGCGTTCGGGCACCCCGAGGACGTCGAGATCGTGTGGCGCTCCTTCGAGCTCGACCCGTCGGCGCCCAAGGAGCCGGTCGAGACCGTCGCCGAGGCGCTGGGCCGCAAGTACGGCGGCGGCCCCGAGGCCGGCCGCCAGATGGTCGACCGGGTGGAGGCCGTGGCCGCCGAGGAGGGCCTCCTCTTCCGGCACCACCAGTCGCTGCGGGTCAACACCGTCGACGCCCACCGCGTGCTGCACCTCGCTCTCGAGACCGGTGGTCCGGAGCTCCAGGGGCGGCTCAAGGAGGCTCTGCTCTCGGCGTACTTCGTCGAGACCGAGAACGTCGCCGACCACGACACGCTCCAGCGCATCGCCGTGGGCCTGGGCCTCGACGAGGTTCGCGTCAAGGAGGTGCTCGGCAGCGACGAGTACGCCGACGCGGTGGAGGCCGACGTCCGTGAGGCGGTGTCGCTCGGTGCGACCGGCGTGCCGTTCTACGTGGTCGACCGGAAGTACGGGATCGCCGGAGCCCAGCCGAGCGAGGTGTTCAGCCAGGTGCTCGACAAGGCGTGGTCGGAGAGCCACCCGACGCTCGACGTCGTCGGCGGTGCCGACGCCTGCGGGCCCGACGGCTGCGCCATCTGAACCTCGCTCCGAGCGCTTTGCATGATCATGCATGGTCATGCATACTTCTCGGGTGTCCAAGGTCCTCACCTCTCTCCCCGTCGGCGAACGCGTCGGCATCGCGTTCTCGGGCGGTCTCGACACCTCCGTGGCGGTCGCCTGGATGCGCGAGAAGGGCGCGGTGCCCTGCACCTACACCGCCGACATCGGCCAGTACGACGAGCCGGACATCGACTCCGTCCCGGGCC
>JAEKKP010000178.1 GCA_019510315.1 Propionibacteriales bacterium | reverse complement strand
CGTGATCATGACCGAACGGTAACTTCCAGGTCGTCTAGGGTTGGGGACATTCCGTCCGTTCGTCAGGAGATTCCGCATGCCCATCGCCACGCCCGAGAAGTACGCCGAGATGCTGGACGCGGCGAAGGAGAAGTCGTTCGCCTTCCCGGCGATCAACGTGTCCTCCTCGCAGACGCTGAACGCAGCACTCCAGGGCTTCGCCGACGCGGGCAGCGACGGCATCATCCAGATCTCGACCGGCGGTGCGGACTACC
Source organism: Propionibacteriales bacterium (assembly GCA_019510315.1). Taxonomy (GTDB): domain Bacteria; phylum Actinomycetota; class Actinomycetes; order Propionibacteriales; family Nocardioidaceae; genus Marmoricola. The sequence continues at coordinate 9,104 of JAEKKP010000178.1, read as the reverse complement.
TCTCCGGCCCGAACATCAAGAACATGGTGACCGGCTCGGTCGCCTTCGCGGCGTACGCCGTGGAGGTCGCGAAGAACTACCCGGTCAACGTCGCGCTGCACACCGACCACTGCCCGAAGGACAAGCTCGACGGCTTCGTCCGCCCGTTGCTGGAGATCTCGGCCGAGCGGGTCGCCCGCGGTGAGGCGCCGCTGTTCCAGTCGCACATGTGGGACGGGTCGGCGGTGCCGCTGGCGGAGAACCTCGAGATCGCGCGCGAGCTGCTCGCCAAGGCGGCGGCCGCCCACGTGATCCTCGAGATCGAGGTCGGTGTCGTCGGCGGCGAGGAGGACGGCGTCGTCGGGGCGATCGACGAGAAGCTCTACACCACGCCCGAGGACGCACTGGCCACGGTCGAGGCGCTGGGCACCGGAGAGAACGGCCGCTACATGACCGCTCTGACCTTCGGCAACGTGCACGGCGTCTACAAGCCGGGCAACGTCAAGCTGCGCCCGGAGATCCTCAAGGCAGCGCAGGAGGCGGTCGTCGCCAAGCTCGGCCTCGACGCCGGTGCCAAGCCGTTCGACCTCGTCTTCCACGGTGGCTCCGGCTCGACCGCCGAGGAGATCGGCGCGGCCGTCGACTACGGCGTGGTGAAGATGAACGTCGACACCGACACCCAGTACGCCTTCACCCGGCCGGTCGCCGGCCACATGTTCGCCAACTACGACGGCGTGCTGAAGGTCGACGGCGAGGTCGGCAACAAGAAGGCCTACGACCCCCGTGCCTGGGGCAAGGCCGGCGAGGCCGGCATGGCCGCCCGCGTGCTCGAGGCCTGCGAGAACCTGCGCGCGACGGGTCACTCGATCGGCTGATCTGATCCGCGCCAGCGGATCAGATCGTCGGTCATCGAGCAGCGAGCGCGGCTGAGGAACGAAGCCGCGACCGAGCGTGTCGAGATGTGGCGAGGTTGCAGCCCGGCCGAGCCACAGCTCCTCACTCGGCGGCGCGCGCCTCGGCCCTGACGGCGGCCGCGTCGGCGGCCCGCTTTGGTGCCTCGAAGGCCAGCGCGGCGGCCAGGCCCAGGCACAGCACGGCCGGCGCGAGGAGCAGCGCCTGCCCCATCGCGTCGCTGAACGGACCGAACGCCGCTGCCGGCAGTCCGCCGCCACCGGTCTGCTTGCTGGGGTCGAACTCGAGGCCGTTGGCCGACAGGCGTGAGTCCATCAGTACGGCGATCGCGGCCGACCCGAGCACCGCTCCGATCTGGCGCGACACGTTGTAGACGCCGGCGCCCGCGCCTGCCAGGTGCATCGGGAGGTTGCGGGTCGCCGTCGCGGTGAGCGGGGCCCAGATGCCCGCGCTGCCGGCACCCATGAGCGCCATCGGCAGCAAGAGCTCCCAGACGTGGGAGTCGGGCGTCAGCACGCGTGAGGTCCACACCAGGGAGACGGCCAGGGCGGTGAAGCCGACCGCGGTGATCGTGCGTGGGTGGATCCGGTCGGTGAGCTTGCCGATGCCCGGCGCGAGCACGATCGACATCACCGCCATCGGCACCAGCAGCAGGGCAGCCTTCGTCGGGCTGAGGCCCCGGACGAGCTGCGCGTAGAGCATCACCGGGAAGCCCATGCCAGTGAACGCGAAGCTCACCGTGGCGATGCCGATGTTGGCCAGCGAGAAGTTGCGGTCGCGGAAGAGTCCCAGGGGCACCAGCGGCTCCTGGCGGTTGCGGGCCTGCCAGAGCACGAACAGGCCCATCACCACGATGCCGCCGACGATCATCGACCAGATCGTCGTGCTCCAGTCGTGCTGGTGGCCCTCCTGGATCCCGAAGACGAGCAGGAACATGCCCGCGCCCGAGAGGGCGACGCCGAACCAGTCGAACTTGTGCGCGTGCGTCGGCAGCGACGGCACCAGCCGGACGGCCAGCACGAACGCCAGGATGCCGATGGGGATGTTGATGAAGAAGATCCACTCCCAGCCCAGCGAGTCGACGAGGATGCCACCGAGCAAGGGGCCCACCAGGACCGCGACGCCCGCCGTCGCACCCCAGAGCGAGGTTGCCTGCCCGCGCCGCTCGGCCGGGAAGATCCGGGTGATGATGGCCATCGTCTGCGGGGTCATCAGGCCTGCGCCGAGGCCCTGGGCGACCCGCGCGATGATCAGGCCCTCGACGGAGCCGGTGAGTCCGCAGGCCAGCGACGAGGTGGTGAACAGCACCAGGCCGACGAGGTAGACCTGCTTCTGGCCGTAGCGGTCGCCGAGCCGCCCGGTGATCAGCACCGGCACGGCGTACGCCAGGAGGTAGGCGCTGGTCACCCAGACGACGGAGTTCACCTCGGCGTGGAGGTCCTCGATGATGGCGGGCGTCGCGACCGACACGATCGTCGTGTCGATCATGATCATGAAGAAGCCCAGCACCAGCGCCCACAGGGCCGGCCAGGGATCCTTCCCGGTCTCCGGAGCAGCAGCGTTCATCGACGTCTCGGCCATGGATGTACTCAACACCCTTGCGGTGGCTGTTGCGTCCTCGATTTCGCGAGACGGGCGCTCCTGCTAACCGGGTGCCGCCGCGGTCTCCGTCGCCGCACCACGTCCGGCGTAGCCCTCGTGCTTGGGCGCCTCGTAGAACAGCACCGCGATCAAGCCGACGACGTAGACCAGCGTCGGGAGCAGCAGCGCCTGCTGCATCGCCTTGCTGAACAGGTCGGCGACGTGGTGGTCGGCGATCTGGTTGGCCCCGGCCTCACCCTGGACGGCGGCGCCCGGCAGGTAGTGGGCGATCCGCGAGGACATCAGGACCGCGATCGCGGCCGAGCCGACGACGGAGCCCACCTGCCGGGTCGCGTTGTAGACCCCGGCTCCGGCGCCGGCGAGGTGCATCGGCAGGTTGCGGTTGGCGGTCGCAGCGGTCGGAGACCAGATGAAGGCGTTGCCGATGCCGACGAGGACCTGGGACGCGCACAGCCACCACACGCTGGTGTGCGGCTCGAGCTGGAACGTCAGCGCCAGCATGCCGACGGCGCTGATCGCGAAGCCGAACCCGACGATGAGGCGAGGGTGCACCCGGTCGGTGAGCCCGCCGACCCACTTCGCCAGCAGGATCGACATCACGGCCATGGGGAACAGCAGCAGGGCGGCCTGGGTCGGGCTGTAGCCGCGCACCGCCTGGGCGTAGAGCATCAGCGGGAAGCCGAAGGATGCGGCGATGAAGCCCATCGTCGTGATCGCGACGTTGGAGACCGAGAAGTTGCGGTCCTTGAACAGACCGAGCGGGACCAGTGGCTCCTGCTTGTTGACCGCCTGCCAGCCGATGAAGACGCCCAGCACCGCGAGGCCACCCACGATCATCGCGATGATCCACCCCGCCCAGTGCTTCTCGTGGCCCTCCTGGATGCCGAAGGCGAGCAGGAACAGGCCGACCCCGGACAGGGCGACGCCGAGCCAGTCGAACCGGTGCGGGTGCGTCGGCAGGTTGGGCACGCGGCGCACCGCCAGCACGAAGCCGACGATCCCGACCGGGATGTTGACGAAGAAGATCCACTCCCAGCCGAGCCACCCGGTGAGCACCCCGCCGAGGATCGGCCCGACGACCATCGCGACGCCCGCGGTCGCGCCCCAGACCGCCATCGCCTTGCCGCGCTCCGCCGCGGCGAAGATGCGGGTGATGATCGCCATCGTCTGCGGCGTGATCATCGACGCGCCGAGGCCCTGCACGACGCGCGCGACGATCAGCATCTCGATCGTCGTGGACAGCCCGCACCACAGCGACGCGAGCGTGAACACCGCGAGGCCGGCGAGGTAGAGGCGCTTCGACCCGTAGCGATCGCCCAGTCGTCCCGTGATCAGCACCGGCACGGCGTACGCGAGCATGTAGGCGCTGCTGACCCAGACGACCTGGTTAACACTGGCGTGCAGCTCGTCGATGATCGTCGGCGTCGCCACGATCACGATGGTCAGGTCGACCAGGATCATGAAGAAGCCGAGGACGAGGGCGAAGAGCGCGGGCCACGGGTTGTCGACCTCGGTGGCCGCGGGTGCAGGGGTCTGGATCTGGGCCATGTGAGTACCCAACACCTGGGCTGGGACAATTACTCCATGAATTTTCCCGATCTCATCGCCGGCCCGCCGCCCACGCTGCTGCCCGAGGACCCCGCTGCCGCAGCGCTGGCCGCCGGCGACGCACCTCGCGACGTCGTGGTGGCGCACCCCGAGTCGCCGCTCGCCTGGGCCACGCTCGCGGAGGCCGCGCTCGGTGACGGGTCGGACGACGTCGTGGCCTACGCCTTCGCCCGCGTCGGCTACCACCGCAGCCTGGACCTGCTCCGGCGCAACGGCTGGAAGGGCAACGGGCCCGTCCCGTGGGAGCACGTGCCCAACCGCGGCTTCCTGCGCGCGCTCGCGGCGCTGGCGCTCGCCGCGGCTGCCATCGGGGAGACGGCCGAGGAGCAGCGCTGCCGTCAGTTCCTCCGCGACTCGAGCCCGGAGGGGTACGACGCCCTGCTCTGAGGTGTGATCGCGGTCACGTCCGGGTACAGATCCGAACATGAGTTCCCCAACCCCTCGCAGGGACACCGACGGGACCGGTTCGGACCTCGGCGTCAGCATGCCCCCGACCAACATGGGCCTCCTCGCGGCCGCAGGCGTGTGCCTGCTGGTTCCCGTGGTGGCCCTGATGTGGGTGAGCAGCTACTCGAAGGAGACGCCGCGCCTCGGCGGCATCCCGTTCTTCTTCTGGTACCAGTTCCTCTGGGTCTTCATCACCTCGGCTCTCACCTACACCGCGCACCGCCTCGTGCTCGCGGCGCGGGGCCAGCGTGACGACGACGGCCACGACCACGGTCACGACGACGAGGACGCACCGCCCAACGAGCCGGTCGGCGATGGCGACACCCTCAACCCGCAGCCGGGGTTCCGGTCATGAGCGCCGCACTCGTCACGGCCGTGGTGCCGCTGAAGACCGACACCAGCGTCAACGGCGTCGCGCTCACCGTGCTGATCCTGCTCTTCCTCGTCGTCACCGTGCTCGGGTTCATGGCAACCCGGTTCAAGCGGGCCGAGAGCCTCGACAACCTCGACGAGTGGGGTCTCGGAGGCAGACGCTTCGGCACCTGGATCACGTGGTTCCTGCTCGGCGGTGACCTCTACACGGCGTACACGTTCATCGCAGTGCCTGCGGCGATGTTCGCCACCGGTGCGGTCGCCGGGTTCTTCGCGGTGCCCTACACGATCGTGCTCTACCCGATCATCTTCGTGTTCATGGCCCGGCTGTGGTCGGTGAGCCACCGGCACGGCTACGTGACCTCCGCGGACTTCGTCCAGGGCCGGTACGGCGACCGGGGGCTGTCGCTGGCCGTCGCGGTCACGGGATTCCTGGCGACGATGCCCTACATCGCGCTCCAGCTGATCGGCATCCAGGCGGTGCTCGAGGTCGCCGGCCTCGGCGGGTCTGACAACTGGTTCGCCAAGGACGCCCCGCTGCTGGTGGCGTTCGTGCTGCTCGCGGCGTACACCTACACATCGGGCCTGCGGGCGCCGGCGGTGATCGCGTTCGTCAAGGACGGGCTGATCTACCTGGTGATCATCGTCGCGATCATCTACCTGCCCCACAAGTTCGGCGGCTGGGACCACATCTTCGGTGCGGCACAGGACAAGATGGCCGCGGCGAACCCGGTCACCGGCAAGCCGAACGGCGCATTCATCCCGGGTGACGGCCAGATGTGGGCCTACGCGACCCTCGGCCTCGGCTCGGCACTGGCGCTGTTCATGTACCCGCACTCGATCACGGCGTCGCTGAGCTCGGGCAGCCGCAAGACGATCCGGCGCAACGCGGCGATCCTGCCGGCGTACTCCTTCGTGCTCGGCCTGCTCGCGCTGCTCGGCTGGGTCGCGATCGCTGCGGGGACCAAGCCGATCGGGCTCGACGGCAAGCCCAACCCGCAGCTGGTGATCCCGCAGCTGTTCGAGGACTCGTTCCCCAGCTGGTTCGCCGGCGTCGCGTTCGCGGCGGTCGCGATCGGTGCGCTCGTGCCGGCGGCGATCATGTCGATCGCAGCGGCGAACACCTTCACGAGGAACATCTACAAGGAGTGGATCAAGCCCGAGGCCACCCGCGCCGAAGAGGCGCGGGTCTCGAAGATCGCGTCGCTGGTGGTCAAGGCGTTCGCGCTGCTGTTCGTGTTCACGATGGACAAGCAGAACGCCATCAACTTCCAGCTGCTCGGCGGCATCTGGATCCTGCAGACGTTCCCGGCGATCGTGTTCAGCCTCTACACGCGGTGGTTCCACAAGTGGGCCCTGCTGGCCGGCTGGGCGGTCGGCATGGTCTACGGCACCGTGAAGGCCTACCAGGTGATCAACCCGGTCACCGGCAAGCACTTCGGTGGCTCGCTCGCCGCCATCCCGAGCATCGGCGACCTCGGCTACATCGCGCTGACGGCCTTCGTGATCAACGTGCTCGTGGCCGTGGTGCTCACCCTGGCGCTGAACGCGGCCAAGGTCTCCAACGGCGTCGACCGCACCGTCGCCAGCGACTACTTCGCCGATGCGGACGACCCGACGGTGGCTCAGGACCTCGCTGTCCACGGCGGACCCAGGACGGGATCGATCGAGGCTTAGGGAACCAGCAACGAGTACGCCGCCCGCTCGACGTGCCAGGTCCGCCGGCCCTCGGGGCCGGTGACCTCGCCGTCGGCACTCATCCAGAACGACTCGCCCGACACCGACACCTGGCTGCCGCGCACGTAGACGGTGTCGTCGCGGTCGGGATGGTGGCGACGGACGAGATCGAGCGTGTAGCCGATCCTCGCCATCGGCGTTGTTGCGAACGAGACCAGCACGTCGACCTCGCCGTCGCGGGGGTCGGCCTCCGGCGTGAGCTCGGTGCCGCCGCCGACGCTCGCGCCGTTGCCGACGGCGACCATCAGCACCTTGCGGTCGACATCGGCGACGACCCGGCCGTCGACCTCGACGTGCAGGCGGAGCGCCGGCGGGCGGACAGCGGCGAGGGCGGCGCCGATCGGGTAACCCACGATGCCCAGGCCGAACGGGCCCAGGCGCTCCTTCCAGGTCGCGCCGCGGCGGCTCGCCAACGCCCCGGCGCCGACGTGGACGCTGTTGACGACCACCTCGCCGAGCTCGTCGACCACCAGGTCCATCGGGCGGGGTCGCGCCGAGACGATGGCCTTGGCCGCGGCCACCGCGTCCAGCGGCATCCCCACCGTGCGTGCGAAGTCGTTGCCGGTGCCCAGCGGCAGCAGGCCGAGCACCTTGCCCTTGAGGTCGTTGCGCCGGTAGAGCGTCGCGATCACGGCGTGGAGGCTGCCGTCGCCGCCGGCCACGACGATCGGCCGGCTGCCCGCGCGGTGCAGCACGCCGTCGAGCTCACCGGGGTTGCTGGTCTCGCACACCTCGACGGACGTGTGCTCGGCGAGCACGTCCAGGGCCGGGCCGAGCTGGCCGGAGCTGCCGGCGTCGGCATGGGTGATCAGCAGGAGGGGCTCCACGGCCAGCACACTAACCGTTGCTCCTGGGGCTCCCGCCCGAGCCGATTTGGTAGCGTGTGGCCGCAAGAGCCCGGTGCACTTGCACGTCGGGCTCTCGTCATGTCCGGCTCCCAGCAGACAACCCAGGACACGACACGGAACGAGGTGCCGCATGCCCGCCATCGTGGTTCTCGGAGCCCAGTGGGGCGACGAGGGCAAGGGCAAGGCGACCGACCTGCTCGCCACCAGCCAGCCGATCGACTTCGTGGTCCGCACGAGCGGTGGCCACAACGCCGGCCACACGATCGTGGTCAACGGCGAGAAGTACGCCACCCACCTGCTGCCCTCGGGGATCCTCACGCCGGGCGCGACGTCGGTGATCGCCAACGGCGTCGTGGTCTCGCCGGAGGCGCTGTTCCGCGAGCTCGACGGACTGATCGAGCGCGGCGTCGAGATCGGGCCCGACCAGCTCGTGGTCAGCGCGAACGCGCACGTGATCGCCTCCTACCACGTGGCCGTCGACAAGGTCAGCGAGCGCTTCCTCGGCAAGAACCAGATCGGTACGACGGGACGCGGCATCGGGCCGGCGTACGGCGACAAGGTGAACCGGGTCGGCGTACGGGTGGCGGACCTGTTCGACGAGGGCATCCTGCGGCAGAAGGTCGAGGCGGCCCTCGACGTCCGCAACCAGGTGCTCGCCAAGGTCTACAACCGGCGCGCGATCGCCGTCGACGCTGTCGTCGAGGAGCTGCTCTCCTACGCCGACCGGCTGCGCCCGATGGTCGCCGACACCAGCCTGCTGCTCAACAACGCGCTCGACGACGGCCGGACGGTGCTGTTCGAGGGCGCCCAGGCCACCATGCTCGACGTCGACCACGGCACCTACCCGTTCGTGACCAGCAGCAACCCGGTCGCCGGCGGGGTGTGCGTGGGCGCCGGCATCGGGCCGACCCGCATCGACCGCGTCATCGGCGTGATCAAGGCGTACACCACGCGTGTCGGGTCCGGCCCGTTCCCCACGGAGCTCTTCGACGACGACGGCGACAAGCTGCAGCGGATCGGCGGCGAGATCGGGGTCTCGACCGGCCGCACGCGCCGCTGCGGCTGGTACGACGCGGTCGTCGCCCGCTACGCCTCTCGGGTGAACGGGCTCACGGAGTTCTTCCTGACCAAGCTCGACGTGCTCGACTCGTGGGAGCGGATCCCGGTGTGCGTGGCCTACGAGGTCGACGGCGTCCGCCACGACGAGATGCCGATGACGCAGACCGAGTTCCACCATGCGACGCCGATCTACGAGTTCCTCGACGGCTGGGGCGAGGACATCTCGAAGTGCCGCAGCTTCGAGGAGCTGCCGAAGAACGCGCAGGTCTACGTGCAGGCGCTCGAGGAGATGTCCGGCGCGCCCTTCTGGGCCGTCGGTGTCGGGCCGGGCCGGGAGCAGACGGTCATCGTCCACGACCGCTGAGCACCCTCGGCCCTAGGATCACCTCGGGACCACGGGCAGGAGACCGGCATGGCGGACGGCAACACGATCGACCCCGAGCGAGCGGTCGACCGGATCAACGGCGTCTTCGGCCGCCACGACGGCGACCGGACGCTCCACGCGAAGGGTGACTTCTACGCGGGCACCTTCACCGCGAC
>JAEKKP010000177.1 GCA_019510315.1 Propionibacteriales bacterium | reverse complement strand
CCTCACCGGGCTGCTCTCGCACATCGGCCTGCGGGACCGCGACCGTCGCGACTACCTCGGAGCCCGCGGTGCACGGTTCTCGATCTTCCCCGGGTCGGGGCTCTTCAAGGGTCAGCCGGACTTCGTGATGGCCGCCGAGCTGGTCGAGACCTCGAAGCTCTGGGGCCGTCAGTGCGCGGCGATCGACCCGCTGTGGGCCGAGGAGGCCGGCGCGCATCTGGTCAAGCGCACCTGGTCGGAGCCGCACTGGTCGACCAAGCGGGCAGCCGTCATGGCCCACGAGCGCGTCACCCTGTACGGCGTACCGCTGGTCGCCGACCGCGTCGTGAACTACGGGAAGATCGACCCCGAGGTCGCCCGAGAGCTGTTCATCCGGCATGCGCTCGTGCAAGGGGAGTGGCACCAGCGGCACCGGTTCCTCGCGACCAACCGTGAGCTGCTGGAGCAGGCGGAGGAGCTCGAGCACCGCGCCCGGCGCCGCGACCTCGTGGTCGACGAGGAGACCCTCTTCGACTTCTACGACCGCGTCGTACCGGCCGATGTGGTGTCGGGTGCCCACTTCGACGCCTGGTGGAAGCAGCAGCGTCGGACCGATCCGGACCTGCTCACCTTCGATCCCACCATGCTGCTGCACGAGCAGGCCGCGGAGGTGCGCCCGGAGGACTACCCGGAGCGCTGGCGGGAGGACTCGCTCGAGCTGCCGCTGCGCTACCGGTTCGCGCCGGGGGAGCAGGACGACGGGCTGACCGTCGACGTGCCGCTCGCGACGCTCAACCACCTCGACGGCGCGTCCTTCAGCTGGCACGTGCCGGGGCTGCGGGAGGAGCTCGTCGTGGCGCTGATCCGGTCATTGCCCAAGCAGCTGCGGGTCAGCTTCGTGCCGGCGCCCAACTTCGCCCGCGCGTTCCTTGCCACCGTGCCGCCGGGCAACGAGGCGATCACAGATGCGCTGGCGCGCCATCTGCGTGGCGTCACGGGGGTCCACGTGCCGCCCGATGCCTGGAACTGGTCGAAGGTGCCCGACCACCTCCGTCCGACCTTCCGCGTCGTCGACGACAGTGGTCAGGTCGTCGCCGGCGGCAAGGACCTCGAGGCGCTCAAGAAGCCGCTCCGACCGTCGTTCGAGGCGGCGATGGCGTCGGCCGCCGAGGACTCGGGTGTCGCCCGTTCGGGACAGACGACCTGGACCTTCGGCACCGTCGAGCGGACGTTCCGCCAGGTTCGCGCCGGCCACGAGGTCATCGGCCATCCCGGGTTGGTGGACGAGGGGTCCACGGTCGGCCTCCGCGTCCACCCCAGTCAGGACGAGCAGGAGGCGCACCACCGTCTCGGCGTACGCCGCCTGCTCGCGCTGGCGACCCGGCCACCTGACCTGCTCGACGGACTCGACAACGCCGCGAAGCTCGGGCTCGCGGGTTCGCCGTACGCGCAGGTGAAGGATCTCGTCGACGACTGCGTCCTCGCCGCCCTCGGCGAGCTGGTCGACCTGTCCGAGCCTGTCTGGGACCCCGATGCGTTCGCCGTGCTGGCCGGCAAGGCGGTCGAGGAGCTGCCGGCGAGGGCAGCCGCCGTGCTGGACGAGGTCAGCCGAGTCCTGGCGGCCTGGCGCGAGGCCGACCGCGTGCTGCACGGGCGGGTCGAGCTCGCGGTGCTGCCGTCGATGAACGACATGCGCCAACACCTGGGGCGCCTGGTGCACCGCGGCTTCGTCGCCGATGCCGGGGCCGCAGCGCTGCGCAGCTATCCGCGCTACCTCGCCGCGCTTGCCGAGCGTCGGCGTCGCCTCGACGAGTCGCCCGCCCGTGATCTCGAGCTGATGATGCGCGTCGAGGAGTTCCAGCGCGGGTGGGACCAACGGATGGCGGCACTCCCGGCGGGCCGACCACCGGGCGACGGGCTCGTGCGGCTTCGCTGGCTGATCGAGGAGTACCGGGTCTCGTTGTGGGCCCAGCACCTCGGCACCGCCGTACCGGTCTCGGACACGCGGCTGCGCAAGCTGATGTCGAGCCTCTGACTACTCGAGACCGGGGAAGTACGGGCGGGCCGCGGCCAGCACACCGTCGAAGAGCGCCCTGGGCAGGGCCGCACCCTCGCGGCGCACGACCGAGGCGTCCAGGCGGAGGAGGCGGTTGAGCCGCACCTCACTGGGGCGCCGCTGCGCATCCCAGCCGCCGATGCCGACGTCCATCCAGTAACGACCGACCGAGGCCTCCTGCGCGGCGTCACGGTCGTGGTCCTTGCTGGTCAGTTGCAGCGCAAGCAGCTCGTCACCCTCCATAGCGATGACGAGCACCGGCCGGTCCTTGCCCTGATGGGGGTCGTCCTCGTACGGCACCCACGCCCAGACCACCTCGCCGGGCTCGGGAAGCCCGTCCGGCTGCGGTGCATAGCTGGTCTTCACGCTCGCACCATAGAACGGGACCGAGATGTGAGGCGCCGGACCGGGAGCGCCTCACGGCGCGTGGCCGCTCGCAGCGGCTGATTTTGGGACCCGGGGCTGCCGCGGTCCGGCGCCTGCGCAATTCTAACCCGCCGCGGGTTGGGACCGCGGGAACTACGCCAGCTTGCCGTCGAGCTCGAGGCGCCCGGCGCGCTGCAGCTGCTCCGCCAGCGTGAGCAGTCGGGCAGCCGCCAGGTCGGAGTCGTACGACGCCGCGCCGGCATGCTCGGACTGGGTCCGCCCGGCAGCCGCGACCCGCGCGAAGGCGGCGGCCCGGAAGATCGTGTCGGCGAAGTCGCCCACCACGACGCCGCCGAGCACCGCGTCGACCAGCGCCTGCACCTCGGCCGGGCCGGGCGGCTCCTCGACGCCCGAGATCGCCTCGGCCACCGGCGCCAGGCCGCGACCGCGGTCGAACTCGCGCGCGGCAGTCACCGGGTCGGCGTACACCCAGCTGCGGAGCACGTAGAGCCGCCACAGCACTCCTGCCAGGGACTCGGCGGGAGCGCCGGCCCACAGGTCGGCGAGGGTCTCGAGGCCCTCGGTGTCGGCGAGGTGGACCACCCGGGAGACGAGTGCCTCGTCGGCCTGGTCGCGGGCGCCGCGCACGAGTGCGACAGCGGCGCGATCGGCCGCCTCTGCGATGACGGCCGGATCGGCGGCCGGATCCGTCGCCTCGATCGCCTCGAAGCTGGCGGCTCCCGGCATCACCGGCCGGTGGTGCTGGCGCTCGCTCATCGCAACACCATAGGCGCCCGAACCCAGAGAAACGCCTCAGGGAAGGGTGGTGGAGTGGTGTCGTCGGTCAGTCCAGCCAGGGAGCCCCGCCGACCAGCATTCCGACCATGGGCTCCCGCCCGGGCGGGTAGTCGTGGTCCTGACCGCTGTTGTCGATCTTGAACACGGCGATCCTGGTGCCGTTGAGGACCATGCCGAGGGCCTCGAACCGTCCGGTCTCCTCGCCTGGGGGCGTCCAGGAGAGCAGGTACCAGCGGGCCGTGCCCTGCTGGACCGGCACGGACGAGAACCTGCCCACGTGGAGGTTGTTGTCCGCCGAGAGCGTCGTGCCGCAGCGCTTGTGCCAGCTGGCCAGCACGGCCCACGCGCGGTTCGCGGTCGCAGTGTCGGGGAACTCGGCGACCTGCTCGCCGGCGTTGTCGTCGCTGTCGTCGGGCGGGAAGTAGGTGCGCGCCACGACCTCGGTGGCGCCGATGCTGAGCAGGTCCGCCTTCGCGCAGAGCCCGAACGGCGCGTCGGTCGGTTGTCCCGTGTCGCCGTCCTGCCACTGCCACTGCGGGTTCAGGCCTGGGACCTCTCCGGTCGGCATCAGCCGGTCGACGAGCGGCTCCGCGGTCGAGCTCGTGGCGGTGCTCGAGAAGGTGCCCGACGGCTGCTCGGGAGCGATCGACGTCTCACCCGACGGCGACCCGGCAGTGGGGGAGTCAGGGGTCTCCGGCGCACCGGGACTGTCGTCGGAGCCGGTGCAACCGGCGGCCAGGAGCAGGACCGTCGTGGCTGCGGCAGCTCCGAGGCGCGACGCGAGGCGGGCATGCATCCCTCAACGGTAGGGGGACGAGCGTCACACTCCGGGTCATCAGGGTCGGCGGCGTGTCCCGCTATCGTGACGGTGCCCGCGCAAGCGGGCTGGTCGAGTGGTGCCGCGGCGACGGGTCCGGGGCAGTGAGGGAGGATGCAGTGCTCCGCAGTCGCCGGGTCGTGGCGTCGGTCCTCGCGATCGGGGCTCTCGTCCTGACCGCGGCCTGCTCGTCGAACGACGAGCCGAAGGCGACGCCGTCGACCACGCCGACTCCCGCCGGCCCGACCCTGCTCACCTTCGCGGTCTACGGGCCGCCCCAGGTGGTCACGGCGTACACCAAGATCGCTGCCGACTTCTCCGCGGCGCACCCCGACACCGTCGTCAACATCCGCCCCTACGACAGCCACGAGCAGGCGATGGCGGCGCTGGACAAGGAGCGCGCTGACGGCAACGTCCCGGACGCGTTCCTCGCCGGCCTCGAGGACGTCCCCGGCCTGGTCGAGGCCAAGGCGGTACGCCGGCTCGACGAGCTGCTCGGGGAGCGGCACGTCGACTTCGGTGACGGCTACCAGCGCGACTCGCTCGAGGCGTTCAGCGCCGACAACGCCCTGCAGTGCATGCCCGTCGACGTCTCACCGCTCGTCGTCTACTACAACACCGCGCTGCTCAACCTCACGACGCTGACCGAGCCGGGCCAGCGGCAGATCACCTCCGAGACCGGCTGGTCGCTCGACCAGTTCGCCGAGGCTGCCCGGCAGGCCACCCGTGGCAAGGTCCGGGGCGTCTACGTCGCTCCCGAGCTCGAGCAGGTCGCTCCGTTCGTCTGGTCCGGCGGAGGCCACGTGGTCGACGACCTCGACAAGCCGACCACGCTCACGCTGTCCGACGACGCGAGCGCCTCGGCGCTGGAGAAGCTGCTGGAGGTCGTGCGCAACCCGCAGACCACCTTCAGCAAGGCCCAGCTCGACCGCCGCTCGGCGCTGCAGCGGTTCAAGACGGGGTCGCTGGCGATGATGCTGGGCTTCCGGTCGCTGACCCCGGAGCTGCGTGCCCAGGAGAACCTCAGCTTCGACGTGATGCCGTTGCCGCGCGTCGGCGTCCGGGCGACCAGCGGCCGCAGCTCGGGCCTGTGCCTGAGCAGCGAGTCCGAGCATCCCGAGAAGACCGCCGACTTCCTCGCCTACGCCGTCTCCGACGACGCGATGGGCGTGCTCGCCTCCACCGGCTACGTCGTACCGACCAACATCGACGTCGTGAACTCCGACGCGTTCCTCCAGCCGACCGAGAACCCCGTCAGCGCGGCAGTGTTCCCGGCGGCCGTGCGCAACATCCACTCGCTCCCGTCGGTGCCCACGTGGCCGTCGGTCGCCGCGAGCACCGCCGACCTGCTCCAGGGTCGGATCGCCTCGGTGATCAACGGTGCCATCAGGTCGATCTGCCACTGCCGTGCGCCCAGCGTGGAGAGCTCGGCCGCCACGGCGGCGTCCAGCTGCTCGTCGGGCACCTTCGGCGGGCTCCAGAGCACGCGGCGCAGGTAGTCGGGCGTCAGGAGGTTCTCGATCGGGACGTTGCGCTCCTCCGACAGCGCGGACACCGCGGCCCGGGCTGCATTGAGCCGTGCGGCGGCGACCGGGTCACGGTCGGCCCAGGACCGCACCTGCGGGGGGCCGTCGGACCGGTTCGCCATCGGCGGCAGCTCGGAGTCGGTCAGCGCTCGGGCGCGCTTGAGCGCCTCGACCCAGGTCTCCAGGTAGCGCCGCGCTCCGCGGCCGTGGAAACCGGTGGTGTCCATCAGCAGCTTGCCGTTGGTCGGCAGTGCGTTGGCGGCCGCGATCATCGCCGAGTCGGGGATCAGCCGGCCGGGTGTGGTGTCGAGCGACTCGGCGAGCTCGTCGCGCACCAGCCACAGCTCGCGCACCGCGGCGAGAGCGCGCCGGCTGCGGGCCTTGTGGATCCCGGAGGTACGCCGCCACGGGTCGACGCGAGGCGGGGGCACGTGGTCGATGAGGTGCTCGAACTCCTGGCGGGCCCACTCCGCCTTGCCGCTCTCCTCGAGCTCGCGGCCGAGCACCTCGCGCAGCTCCAGGAGCACCTCGACGTCGAGGGCGGCGTACTCGAGCCACGGCGTCGGCAACGGCCGCTTCGACCAGTCGGCTGCCGAGTGCTCCTTGCGCATCGACTTGCCGACGATCGACTCGACCAGGGTGGCCAGGCCGACACGGGGGTAGCCGAGCAGCCGGGCCGCGAGCTCGGTGTCGAACAGGGCGGCCGGGCGCAGCCCGATCTCGCGCAGGCAGGGAAGGTCCTGGCTCGCGGCATGCAGGATCCACTCGGCGTCGCCGATCGCGTCGTTCAGCGCGCTCAGGTCGTCGAAGGCGATCGGGTCGATCAGCGCCGTCCCGGATCCCTCGCGGCGCAGCTGGACGAGGTAGGCGCGGGCGGAGTAGCGGTAGCCCGACGCACGCTCGGCGTCGAGCCCGACCGGGCCGGTGCCGGCGGCCACCCTCGCGACGACGGCGTCGAGTCCGTCGAGGGTCTCGGTGATCTCGGGCAGACCGTCGCGAAGCGTCAGCAGTGGTGCCGCCGGGGCGGCCTCCTCCGGTGGGTCGCCACCGGGCGACGTCGCTGGGTCCTGCGCCATCAGTCCGTGCCGCGCTGTCCCCGGCGGCTCGGGATCGTCGCCACCCCCTCGGGCACCGGTGGTAGCCCGGCCGCTGTGCACAGGAGCTCGCCCCACGCCTCGACGTGCGACGTGAGGTCTCCGACCGGAGTCCAGGACGCGCGGATCTCGATCTGGGCGGTCGCTGGCTCCGCCGCCATCCCGCCGAAGCTCTCGGACGCGACCGTGGTCACCGTGCCCGAGGGCGCGGCGTAGGTCGCGGCGTGGGCGTCCAGCGCCTCGGTGAGCCAGGTCCAGCCCACTTCGGCCAGCAGCGGGTCGGCGGCCAGCTCGGGATCGATGTCGGCGCGGGCGTAGGCGACGCAGCGAAAGGTGCCGTCCCAGGCGTCGTTGCCCGCTGGGTCGTGCAGCACGACGATGCGGCCCGTGCCGATGTCGACACCGTCGGAGGTGACGTCGGCCGAGAGCGCCGACGCGTAGGGTGCGATCCGCTGGGGAGCGGGCATCTCCTCGGCGAAGACCTCGGGCCGGAACCTCGCGGCGCGCAGCTGCGCCACGGCACGCTCGAACTCCGCCGGCGTCGGCGGCGGCTCGATGTGGCGTTCCCGAGGTGCTGGCATGACCTCAGGTTAGGCGGATCCCGGGGTACCGCATCCCCGACTCGCCGCCTGACCTGCGAAGATCGTCCCCATGCCGGACACCACCGACCTGCTGTCGGGCCCGTTGTCGAGTTCCGCCTTCCTGCGTGCCGCCCGGGGTGAACCGGTCCCGCACACACCGGTGTGGTTCATGCGCCAAGCGGGCCGATCGCTGCCCGAGTACCGCTCTGTCCGCGAGGGCGTCAGCATGCTGGACTCCTGCATGCGGCCCGACCTGGTCACGGAGATCACCCTGCAGCCGGTCCGCCGGTACGGCGTCGACGCGGCCATCTTCTACTCCGACATCGTGCTGCCGCTGAAGGCCATCGGCGTCGACCTCGACATCGTCCCCGGCGTCGGGCCGGTCGTCGCATCGCCGGTGCGCACGCTCGAGGACGTCGCGAGGATCCCCGACCTCACCCCGGAGCACGTCCCGTTCATCACCGAGGCGGTGCAGCTGCTCGTCGCGGAGCTGGGCGCCACGCCGCTGATCGGCTTCGCGGGCGCGCCGTTCACCGTCGCGTCGTACCTCGTCGAGGGCGGGCCCTCGAAGGACCATGCGACGACCAAGGCCTTGATGTTCGGCGCTCCCGACGTCTGGCGGGCGCTGCTCGGCAAGATCGCCTCGATCTCCGCGGCGTACCTCGACGTCCAGGTCGCGGCGGGCGCGAGCGCCGTGCAGCTGTTCGACTCGTGGGCCGGCGCGCTGACCCGGGCCGACTACCAGGACCACGTGCTGCCGTTCTCACGCCAGGTGCTGTCGGCGATCGGCGAGCGCGGCGTGCCGCGCATCCACTTCGGCGTCGGCACCGGTGAGATCCTCGACCTCATGGGTGAGGCCGGCGCCGAGGTCGTCGGGGTCGACTGGCGCGTCCCCCTGGCCGAGGGCGTACGCCGGGTCGGCGGGCGCAGCGTGCAGGGCAACCTCGACCCGTCGCTGGTGTTCGCCCCGACCGAGGTGATGCTCGAGCGTGCCGACCAGGTGCTCGAGGCCGGACGAGCGGCGCCGGGGCACATCTTCAACCTCGGCCACGGCGTGATCCCGTCGACCGATCCCGACCAGCTCAAGCGACTGACCGACCACGTGCACGAGCGGACCGCGCCGGCCTGACCGCTGGCATGCTGGTCCGATGCAGACGGTCTACGAGGCGGCCGGCGGTGACGCTGGCCTTCTCCGCCTGGCGCACGCCTGGCACGAACGCGTGATGGCGGACGACGTGGTCAGCCATGCGTTCAGCCACGGCTTCCGCCCCGACCACAGCGAGCGCCTGGCGGCGTACTGGGTCGAGGCGCTCGGTGGGCCGGCGACCTACTCGGAGCGCTACGGCGACGAGACGTCCGTGGTCCGCATGCACAGTGGCAACGGACCGCACGAGGAGATGGACCGAAGGGCGATCGCCTGCTTCGACCAGGCGATGACCGACGTCGGACTGGTCGAGGGCGACCGGCTCCGGTCGGTGCTGCACGACTACTTCGCTTGGGCGACCACCACGACCATGTCGCGGTACCACCGGTCTGCCGACGACGTGCCGGACGGTCTGCGCCTGCCGCAGTGGTCGTGGGAGGGCCTGCAGGCCTGAGGACCTGTCGGCCGGTCACGACTCCGGGGCGGTCGTCACCACCGCGACCCGGCGGCGGCGCACGAGCAACCACACCGGCCAGGCGACCAGCGCCAGGATGGCCGCGAACGGCAGGACCGCACCGACCGCCGTACCGACCGCGACCGTCGTGCGACCCAGGGCGTGCCAGCCGTGGTCCAACCCACCGAGGAAGCCAGCGGGGTGGTGCTGCTCGGCGTGCTTGTGCGCAGCCGGCAGGGTGAGGGTGACCTGGATCGTCGAGAGGGAGGTCTGGTCGGCGAGCCACTTCTCCTGCTGCTCGAGCGAGTCGAGGTCGGCCTGCCTACTCGCCAGCTGCCGCTCGATCGACATGATCTCGCCGATCGTGCTGGCCCGGGCCAGCAGTCGCTCGATGCTCTCGACGCTCGCGCGCTGAGCCTTGACCCGGGCGGCGTTGTCGATGACCTGCGTGGTCACGTCCTCGGCGGACTGCTCGCGGTGGCGCACGGTGCCGAGCGCTGCGAGTCCGTCCAGCGCCCTGCCGAACGAGGCGACCGGGACCCGCAGGCTGAGGTCGACCCGGTTGAGGCGGCCGTGGGTGTCGGACAGGGACTGCTCGTTCGCGACGTTGCCACCGAGGCCGGTCACGAGGTTGATCGCGTCCTGCCGCGCGTCGGCGAGCTGCGAGGTCGTCAGGCGCAGGGCGCCGGTCGCGATCACCGCGCGCTGGATCGGGCTGTTCGCGGCGGCCGGTGCCGAGGCGGATTCAGCGACACCTCCTTCCTGCGCGGATCGGTCGGTGAAGTCCTTGGCCGAGGTGACGCTCTTCAGGGCATCGTCGCCGCCGGTCGCCGGAGCGACCGAGTCCGCCGCTCCGCCGGCGCCGCCGGTCGATCCGCGGTCGCCGTTGTCGGCGTTCGCCCCGCACGCCACCAGCGCGGCGGCGACCGGGAGGGACAGGAGAGCCAGCGCGATGCGGTGTCGGGGGGTCATGCGGGTACGACGCGGCCCGTCGGGGGCCGGTTCCGCCGGGCCGCCGGCGGTTTGCGACAGTGGGGGAGTGCAGACAGGCGGGCAGCGGCCGACCGTCGCCGTCGTCGGCGGCGGCATCGCCGGCGTGGCCGCGGCGGCGCGCCTCCGATCGGAGCGGCCCGACGTCGAGGTCGTGATCCTCGAGTCGTCCCCCGACATCGGCGGAAAGCTGCGCCTCGGTGAGGTGGCCGGCGTCGTCGTCGACGTCGGGGCCGAGGCGATGCTCAGCCGGCGACCCGAGGCCGTCGACCTGGCGCGTGCATCGGGGCTGTCCGACGACATCGTCCATCCGGCGACCACCTCGGCCAGCCTGTGGACCCGTGACGAGATGCTGCCGATGCCGCGCACGCTGATGGGCATCCCGGCCGATCTCCGGGCGCTGGCGGAGAGCCGGGTCATCTCGAAGACCGGCCTCGCCCGCGCGGCCATGGACGCCGTCCTCCCGGCGTCGTCGCTCGACGGGCACGACGCGTCCATCGGCAGCCTCGTCGAGGAGCGCTTCGGCAAGGAGGTCGTCGATCGTCTTGTCGAGCCTCTCCTCGGCGGCGTGTACGCCGGCCATGCCCGCGAGATCTCCGCGCGCGCCGCCGTGCCGCAGGTCGTCGCCCTTCTCGACCGCGACCGGTCGATGAGCAAGGCGGCCGCCCAGGCGATGCGCGGCCCGTCGAGCGACGCCCCCGTCTTCGCCGGCATCTCCGGCGGTGTGGGACGGCTCCCGCAGGCCGCCCTCGACGCCTCCGGCGCGCACCTCGAGACCGACGCCACGGTCCGCGACCTCGCCCGCCGGCCGGAGGGCGGGTGGACGCTCGTCGTCGGTTCGACGCGTGAGCCGCGCCTGCTCCAGGCCGATGCCGTCGTGCTCGCGGTGCCCGCGGCCCCGGCCGCCCGGCTGCTCAGCGACGTGGCTCCGGCGGCCGCCCTCGAGCTCGCCCGGATCGAGTATGCGTCCGTCGCGATCGTCACCATGGCGTTCCGGGCCCGCGACTTCCCTGAGGTCGTCGGCTCGGGCTTCCTGGTGCCGCCGGTCGACAAGCACGCGATCAAGGCCGCCACGTTCTCGTTCGCGAAGTGGGACTGGGTGCGCGCGGCCGGCGACGACCTGCTCGTGATGCGCTGCTCACTGGGTCGCCACCGCGAGGAGCACCAGCTCCAGAAGACTGACGAGGAGCTCGTCGACGTGGCGCTGCTCGATCTCGCCGACGCGATCGGTCTGTCGGTGCGACCCGTGGACGCGCACGTCCAGCGGTGGGGCGGGGGACTGCCGCAGTACGCCGTCGGCCACCTCGACCGGGTGGCAACGATCCGCCGCGAGGTGCACCGGCTCCCGGGCCTCTCGGTGTGCGGGGCGGCGTACGACGGCGTCGGCATCCCGGCCTGCATCGCCTCGGGCCAGCGAGCGGCCGCCGAGGTGCTGCCGGTGCTGCCCGCACCCGCGTCGGCCCGGTGACCTGGGTGCCCGGACGTCGGAGGACAATGGCGCCATGAGCACGAGCGCCAAGAAGGCACGCGAGATCAACGACACCATCCGCTACACGATGTGGTCGGTCTTCAGGCTGCGCGACCAGCTCGGTGACGCCGACCGCGTCGAGGAGGCGGCCGAGGTCGAGGCGCTGCTGAAGGACCTCGACTCCTCCGACGTCGTCGTCCGCGGCGTGTACGACGTGGCCGGGCTGCGCGCCGACGCCGACGTCATGCTCTGGCTGCACGCCGAGACGTCCGACGAGCTGCAGGCGGCGTACCACCGGTTCCGATCGACCCGCTTCGGCCGCCGCCTCGACCCGGTCTGGTCCCAGATGGCGCTGCACCGGCCGGCCGAGTTCAACAAGAGCCACGTCCCGGCGTTCCTGGCCGAGGAGGAGAGCCGCAGCTACGTCTGCGTCTATCCCTTCGTGCGGTCCTACGAGTGGTACCTCCTCGAGGACTCGGAGCGCCGCCGCCTCCTCGCCGAGCACGGCAAGATGGCGCGCGACTACCCCGACGTCCGCGCCAACACGGTCTCGTCGTTCGCGCTCGGCGACTACGAGTGGATGCTCGCCTTCGAGGCCGACGAGCTGCACCGCATCGTCGACCTGATGCGGCACCTGCGCGGCTCCGAGACCCGGCGCCACGTGCGCGAGGAGATCCCCTTCTACACCGGCCGCAAGGTCACCCCGACCGACCTGATCAACGCCCTGCCCTGACCCGCCTCATCCGCGCCAGGGCGTCCGGAACACGCGACGGTCCGCGAACGAGGTGACCCACGCGTCGTCACCGGTGACCACGACGTCGACGTTGGCCTGGTCGTAGAGCTGCTTCTGCTTGCTGAGCCGGACGCGGGAGAGCTCCTTCCCCGTCGAGCTGTCGAGCCGCACCAGCGTCGGGCCGTCCTGCAGCACCACGAGAAGGCTCCCGTCGGGGGCGGTCGTGATCGCGTCGGGCGTGCCGTCGAGCTTGATCCGCCGGGTCACCTTCAGGTCGGCGGTGCCCAGCGCGACGAGCTCCTCGCTGACGCTGCACGTGACCCAGACCGTCTGCGCGTCGGCGGCAAGATCCTCCGGTCCGTCGCAAACGTGCTCGCTGCGGCGTACGTGATAGGTGACCGGGTCGACGGCGATCACCTCACCGGTCGTGTGCTCGGCGAGCCAGAGAGCATCCGGTCCCGGTACGACGAGCCGCACACCGGTCCCGACATCGACCTTGTGCACGACCTTGCGCGCCGCGGGGTCGACGCGGACGAGCAGTCCGTCGTCCTGCGCCGCGACCCACACGCTGCCGAAGGCCTCGGCGACGCCTTCGGCACCGGCACCGACCGGCACCTGGTCGGTGATCTTGTGAGTCGCAGTGTCGACGCGCACGACGGCGCCCTGCCGGAACGGCGTGACCCACAGGGCTGCGCCGCCCTCGGCGCTGGTCAGGCGCAACGGTGTGCCGGGCACGGGCACCTCGGCGGTCGGATGCGCCGCCCCGGCGCGGAGCCTGACAATCTTGTCCGCATCGTCCACGGCGACCCAGACGTCTCCCGACGGGGTCGCGGTGATGCCGATCGGACCGGTCCCGACGGCGACCGACGCGACGTCGGACTTCGGCTTCGCCGTGGACGGCGTCTCGGTCTTGCCGCAGGCGCCGACGACGAGCAGGACGGCGAGAGGCACGAGGAGGGTCCGGCGCATGGCCGACGGTATCCCGGCCTTCGGCGTTCGAGCCCGCCGAAACCGGGTCAGGCCTGCTCGGGCTCCAGCGTGAGGCTGATCGAGTTGATGCAGTAGCGCTGGTCGGTCGGGGTGCCGTAGCCCTCGCCCTCGAAGACGTGGCCGAGGTGCGAGCCGCAGTTCGCGCAGCGGACCTCGGTGCGGACGCTGCCGAAGGAGCGGTCCTCGATGTACTCGACGCGGTCCTCGGCGAGCGGGGCGAAGAACGACGGCCAGCCGCAGTGCGAGTCGAACTTGGTGTCGGAGCGGAACAGCTCGGCGTTGCACGCCCGGCAGCGGTAGACGCCGCTGGTCTTCGTGTCGGTGTACTCCCCGGTGAAGGGGCGCTCGGTGCCGGCCTTGCGGAGCACGGCGTACTCCTGGGGGCTGAGCTGCTCGCGCCACTCGGCGTCGGACTTCTCCACTGCGTGTGCCATGGCGGCAACGGTAGTCGGCGCGGTGCGGGGACCCCAGTGACCTCTGTGACAAATCAGTGACGTGGTCGCCGGGCGCGTGGCCTAGGTTGGGGCGCATGGCGAAGCCAGCTGCCGCCGAGGTCGTTGCCGGTGACCGGGCCGTCCGTGTGTCGAGCCCCGACCGCGTGATCTATCCGGCCACCGACGGGACTCCCGAGGTGACCAAGCTGATGGTCGCCGAGTTCTTCGCCGGCGTCGGCGACGGCTTGATGCGGGCCCTCCGCGACCGGCCGACGGCGCTCGAGCGCTGGCCGGCGGGCGTCCAGCCCGGGATCAAGCTGGCGACCGGCCGACCCGGTGAGAAGGCGGATGCGTTCTACCAGAAGCGCGTGCCCAAGGGAGCGCCGGACTATCTCGAGTCCGTCGAGGTGACCTTCCCGTCCGGGCGCACGGCCGACGAGATCTGCCCGACCGAGATCGCCGTGCCGGTCTGGTGTGCGCAGATGGGCGCGCTGACCTTCCATCCGTGGCCCGTACGCCGCGACGACGTCGACCGCCCCGACGAGCTCAGGATCGACCTCGACCCGCAGCCCGGCACCGGGTTCACCGACGCTGTCCGGGTGGCGGGCGTCGCGCGCGAGCTGCTCGAGGAGCTCGGGCTCGTCGGTTTCGTGAAGACTTCCGGCAACCGTGGCGTGCACATCTACGTCCGGATCGAGCCGCGCTGGGAGTTCGTCGACGTGCGGCACGCGGCGATCGGCTTCGGCCGCGAGCTGGAGAAGCGCGACGACGGTGTCACGACCGCCTGGTGGAAGGAGGAGCGAGGGGAGCGGATCTTCGTCGACTTCAACCAGAACAACCGCGACCGCACCATCGCGTCGGCGTACTCCCTGCGACCGATCCCCGGCGCGCCCGTCTCGACGCCGATGACCTGGGAGGAGCTCGCCGACGTCACGGATCCCCGGGAGTACAACCTCTTCACCGTCCCCGACCGCCTCGCCGACGGCGACCCGTGGGCGAGCATCGACGACCGGGCGTTCTCCCTCGAGCCGCTGCTGGCGCTCTTCGAGGAGCAGGGCGCCGTCGAGCTGAACTACCCGCCGGACTACCCCAAGATGCCGGGGGAGCCGCCCCGGGTGCAGCCCTCGAAGAAGGTCGCCGAGCACTGGGACGAGGACGGCAACAGGATCGAGTCGTGATCCCGGCCGCGCCCTGCCCCTGTGGATCCGCCGAGTCCTACGACGCCTGCTGCGGGCCGGTCGTGCGCAACGAGCGGCCGGCGGACACTGCGGAGGAGCTGATGCGGTCGCGCTACACGGC
This sequence comes from Propionibacteriales bacterium, assembly GCA_019510315.1. Classification (GTDB taxonomy): domain Bacteria; phylum Actinomycetota; class Actinomycetes; order Propionibacteriales; family Nocardioidaceae; genus Marmoricola. Next base: position 35 of record JAEKKP010000177.1, on the reverse strand, counting down.
GTACGTCCTGGGCGACGTCGACCACGTCTTCCGCA
>JAEKKP010000091.1 GCA_019510315.1 Propionibacteriales bacterium | reverse complement strand
GCGGTGACCGTCGAGGTCCTCGGCGCCACCAAGGGCCCCAAGATCATCATCCAGAAGTACAAGAACAAGACCGGCTACAAGAAGCGCCAGGGTCACCGTCAGAAGTACACCCAGGTCAAGGTCACCGACATCAAGCTCTGATCTCCCCGGTGGTTGAGCCTGTCGAAACCACCCTGGTCGAAGGAATACGAACATGGCACACAAGAAGGGCGCGGCGTCCACCAAGAACGGGCGCGACTCCAACTCGCAGCGCCTCGGCGTGAAGCGGTACGGCGGCCAGCTGGTCAACGCCGGTGAGATCATCGTGCGCCAGCGCGGCACCCACTTCCACCCGGGCACCGGCGTCGGTCGTGGCGGCGACGACACGCTGTTCGCGCTGGTCGCGGGCAACGTCGAGTTCGGCAGCCGACGCGGTCGCCGCGTGGTGAACATCGTCCCCTCCCCGGCGGAGTGACCGGACGCAACCACCACACCTGATTCCTTCGTTGGGCGTCCCTGATCTGCCAGGGGCGCCCTTCGTCTTGTTCGAGAAAGGAGCACCCGATGGCAGTACCGACCTTCGTCGACCGCGTGGTGCTCCACGTCATGGCCGGACGCGGCGGCAACGGCGTCGCGTCGGTGCACCGGGAGAAGTTCAAGCCCCTCGGTGGCCCTGACGGCGGCAACGGCGGGCCGGGTGGCTCGGTCATCCTGCGCGTCGACCCCGACGTCACCACGCTGATCGACTACCACCACAACGCCACCCGCAAGGCCACCCACGGCGGCCACGGCGCCGGCTCCCACCGCAACGGCGCGCACGGCGAGGACCTCGTGCTGCCCGTCCCCGACGGGACGGTCGTCACCGAGGAGAACGGTGACGTGATCGCCGACCTCGTCGGCGCCGGCACCGAGCTGGTCATCGCCGAGGGCGGCCGCGGAGGCCTCGGCAACGCAGCCCTCGCGTCCGCCAAGCGCAAGGCTCCGGGCTTCGCGCTGCTCGGCGAACCGGGCGAGGACCGCACGATCCGCCTCGAGCTCAAGGTCGTCGCCGACGTCGGCCTCGTCGGCTTCCCGAGCGCCGGCAAGTCCAGCCTGATCGCGGCGCTGAGCCGGGCGCGGCCGAAGATCGCCGACTACCCGTTCACCACCCTCGTGCCGAACCTCGGTGTCGTCCGGGCCGGCGACGTGACCTTCACCGTCGCCGACGTACCAGGTCTGATCGAGGGCGCCAGCGAGGGCCGTGGCCTGGGTCACGACTTCCTGCGCCACATCGAGCGGTGCGCTGCCCTCGTGCACGTGGTCGACCTGGCCACCATGGAGCCGGGCCGCAACCCGGCCGAGGACCTGGACGTGATCGAGCGCGAGCTCGCGAGGTACGGCGGCCTCGAGGACCGGCCCCGCCTGGTCGCGCTCAACAAGGTCGACCTGCCTGACGGCCGCGAGATGGCCGAGATGGTCGCCGAGGAGATCGGCGGCCGCGGCTGGCCGGTGCTCGCGGTCAGCGCCGTGACCCACGAAGGACTGCGCGAGCTGTCCTTCGCGATGGCCGAGGTGGTCGCCGCTGCGCGTCGGGACCGCGTCGTCGAGACAGCCGAGCGCATCGTGCTGCGGCCCCGGTCGCGGCAGAGCGGTGAGGAGTTCACGATCACCGAGACGGGCGAGGGCTGGCGCGTGCGCGGCGACAAGCCCGAGCGCTGGATCCGGCAGACCGACTTCAGCAACGACGAGGCCGTCGGGTTCCTCGCCGACCGGCTCAACCGGCTCGGCGTCGAGCACAGACTCCTGCAGCTGGGGGCGGTCGAGGGAGACCCGGTCCTCATCGGCAACCCGGACAACGCTGTCGTCTTCGACTTCAAGCCGGGCCTCGACGCGGGCGCGGAGATGCTCGGCCGTCGTGGCGAGGACCAGCGGTTCACCGAGTCCCGTCCTGCCGCCGGCCGTCGGCGCGCGATCGACGAGGCGATGCCCGAGCGGGCCGAGACCGAGACCCGTGCCGACGTCGCACGTCGCCTCGACCAGGCGCAGGAGACCGCGGAGGACGAGGAGTGAGCCGCCGGCCGGTCGCCGAGGCGAAGCGCGTGGTCGTCAAGGTCGGCTCGTCGTCGCTGACGACCGCGGCCGGGGGCATCGACCCCGAGCGGGTGCGCGCCCTGGTCGACGCGCTCGCCGTCGCCCACGAGGCCGGCACCGAGATCGTGCTCGTGTCCTCCGGTGCGATCGCCGCGGGGCTCTCGCCGCTCGGCCTGCGCCGCCGGCCTCGTGATCTGGCCCGCCAGCAGGCCGCCGCCTCGGTCGGCCAGGGCATCCTGGTCCACCGCTACACCGAGGAGTTCGCGCGCCACGGTCAGGTCACCGGTCAGGTGCTGCTGACCCTCGACGACGTCACCCGGCGCGGGCACTACCGCAACGCCCAGCGCACGTTCGTGACTCTCCTCGGCATGGGCGTCGTGCCGATCGTCAACGAGAACGACACCGTCGCGACCAGCGAGATCCGCTTCGGTGACAACGACCGCCTGGCCGCCCTCGTGGCCCATCTCGTCCACGCCGACCTCCTGGTCCTGCTCTCCGACGTCGACGGCCTGTACGACGGTCCGCCCCCGAAGGACGGGAGCACCGCCGAGGGCAGTCGCCTGCTCACCGACGTCCGCCACGAGTCCGACCTGGACGGCGTCACGGTCGGGAAGGCCGGCGGCGCGGGCGTCGGCACCGGGGGCATGCTGACCAAGCTCGAGGCCGCCCGCATCGCGACCGCCGCCGGCATCCCCGTGATCCTCACCGGCGCCGGCCAGATCGGGCCTGCGCTCGCGGCCGACGAGGTGGGCACGCTGTTCCACGCGACCGGGCGGCGCCGCCCGACCCGCCTGCTCTGGCTCGCCCACGCCACGGAGGGGAAGGGCACGATCCGGCTCGACGCCGGTGCCGTCCGCGCGCTCACGGAGCGCCGCGCCTCCCTGTTGCCCGCCGGCATCGTCGGGGTCACCGGCTCGTTCGTCGCCGGTGACCCGGTCGACCTCCTGGACCCCGACGGCCGCCCGATCGCCCGGGGACTGGTCAACTACGACGCCGCCGAGCTGCCGACGCTGCTCGGGCGCTCGACCCGCGAGCTGGCCCGTGAGCTGGGCTCGTCGTACGAGCGAGAGGTCGTGCACCGCGACGACCTCACCCTGCTCTGAGCGCAACTTGCCCGAATTGGCACCACTGACCCGGTGCCGTCCAGCAGACTGTCCCCTGTCGGGGGTCGACGGTCGAGGAGGCGTGTGGTGGTGGACGCTGCTGGGCGCCTGTGGCACGTGACGGTGACCGTCGCGGGCAACGTCGTCGAGCCGCTTCTGGTGCGCTCCGCGCTCTCGCGGCTCTCCGAGCAGAGGCCGTTCATCGACTCGGTCGCCTTCACCGGCGACAGTGCCGAGCTGCAGTTCTGGGACGAGGGTGACTCGATGCTCGACGTCGCCTCGCTCGCCCTCCGGCTCTGGACCGAGCACCGCGAGTCGGCCGGGCTGCCCTCGTGGGAGGTGGTCGGCCTCGAGGTCGTCGAGAAGTCGCTCCGCGACCGGCGCGGAGGCGGCCGACCGCTGGGGTTCCACTCCCCGACGTCGGTGCAATTCCGGCTCTGACGGACGGATAGGCTCAGCCCATGTCCGAGCAGATCGTCGAGGTGGCGACCCGTGCCCGCGAGGCGGCCACCGTGCTCGCACTCGCCACCCGGGCGACCAAGGACGCCGCCCTCGAGGCGATGGCGGCGGCGCTGCTCGACGGCACCGACACGATCCTCGCTGCCAACGCGGAGGACGTCGCCGCTGCCGAGACGGCCGGGACTCCGCCGCACCTGATCGACCGACTCCGCCTCGACGGTGGCCGCGTGGCCGCGATGGCCCAGGGCCTGCGCGACGTCGCTCGCCTGCCCGATCCGGTCGGGGAGGTGCTGCGCGGTTCGACCCTGCCCAACGGCCTCGAGCTGCGCCAGGTGCGTGTGCCCTTCGGCGTCGTCGGCGTGATCTACGAGGCCCGTCCCAACGTCACCGCCGATGCGGCCGGTCTCTGTCTCAAGAGCGGCAACGCAGTGCTCCTGCGCGGCTCCTCTAGCGCCGTCCGTTCCAACACCGCCGTTGTCGGGATCCTCCGCGACGCGCTCGAGGCAGCGGGCCTGCCCGCGGACTGCGTCGCGCTCGTGCCGGGGGAGGGCCACGACCCGGTCAAGGCGCTGATGCGCGCACGCGGCCTGGTCGACGTCCTGATCCCCCGCGGTGGCGCCGGGCTGATCCGCTCGGTGGTCGAGGAGTCGACGGTGCCCGTCATCGAGACGGGCGTCGGGAACTGCCACGTGTACGTCGACGAGGCGGCCGACCTCGACATGGCCCTCGCGATCGTCATGAACTCCAAGACGCAGCGGACGTCGGTCTGCAACGCAGCCGAGTCGCTGCTCGTGCACGAGGCGGTCGCGGCTGACTTCGTGCCCAGGGTCGTCCGCGCGCTCCAGGACGCCGGCGTCACGATCCACGGCGACGCGGCCTTCGGAGCCCACGACGGTGTCGTGCCGGCCACGGAGGCGGACTGGGACGCCGAGTACCTCGGGCTCGAGATCTCCGCGGGCGTCGTACCGGACCTCGACGCGGCCATCGCCCACATCCGCCGACACTCCTCCGGGCACACAGAGGCGATCGTGACGGGCTCCCAGGCTGCGGCCCGCCGGTTCACCGCCGCTGTCGACTCCGCGGCCGTGATGGTCAACGCGTCCACGCGGTTCACCGACGGCGGGGAGTTCGGGTTCGGGGCCGAGATCGGCATCTCGACGCAGAAGCTGCACGCCCGCGGCCCGCTCGGTCTGCCGGAGATGACGTCGAGCAAGTACGTCGTGACCGGTGACGGGCACGTGCGGTGAGCTATCGCGACGCCGAGGGAGTCGACCCGGCCACGCTCGACATCTGGGCGGACCCCGCCACGGAGCGTTTCGCCACGCCGGCGACGATCATCACGTTCATCCGCACCATCGCCGCGGTCACGATCATGGGCTTCGCGATGCACGCCGACCGCACCGGCGGCTTCTGGAGCCCGGCGCTCAAGCTCCTCGTCGTCGGGCTCGTGGTCTACTGGGCCGGCGACTCGCTCGACGGGCAGGTCGCCCGCCGGATGCACCACGAGACCCGGATCGGTGCAGTCCTCGACATCATGAGCGACCGGTTCTGCGCCGCGACGTTCTACCTCGGGCTGGCCTGGCTGCACCCGGAGTTCACCGTGCCGGTGCTGATCTACCTTGCCGAGTTCATGGTGATCGACTGCTTCCTGTCGATCGCGTTCCTCGCGTGGCGGATCCGCAGCCCCAACTACTTCTACGTGGTCGACCGCACCGTCTACCGGATGAACTGGACGCACCCGGCCAAGGCCACCAACTCGGCGCTGTTCGCGGTCTTCCTCCTGGTCACTCACCTCGCGTGGGTCGGCGCGGTGGTCGCGAGCGCGCTGCTCGTCTTCAAGATCGCGTCGCTGATCCGAGTCGCCCGCATCGGGCTCCCGCTGCCGGCGGCGACCGGTCCCGTGGAGCAGCCCAGGGCGCAGGGCACGACCGCGTGAAGCTGGTCATCGGGACCTTCCTGTTCTCGGTCGCCTCCGCGCTCCTGCCGATCCTCAACGTCGAGGCCTACCTCGCGGCCGTCGCGCTCAAGGCCCACAACCTGTCCGACTGGCAGCTCGCCGCCGTCGGTGGCGGCGGCCAGAGCGTCGGCAAGATCCTCTGGTACTTCGCCGGGATCCACTCGCTGAAGATCCGGTGGATCCGCCAGAAGATGGACACGGAGAAGTGGCAGATCTCCTACGAGAAGTGGCACGAGCGGATCGTGGGTCGTCCACTCTTCGCCGGCGCGATCTCGTTCGGCTCCGCGGTGACCGGGTTCCCGCCGCTCGCGGTGATCGCCGTGCTGGCCGGCACCCTGCGGATGAACTTCACGATCTTCATGGTCACGGTGTTCGTCGGCCGGACGATCCGGTTCTGGCTGGTCCTGGCCGGGGTGAGCATGCTGTTCGGCCACTGACCGGTGGCCGGACGGGCGATCGCGGCCGGTAAGGTACCGGCCATGACGATCCTGCTCGCCTCGCTGCACTCCGGAGGCACCGACGTCGCCGATTCCGGCACGTTCTGGGCGCCCTACTTCATCGGTGGCGGCATCCTGATCCTCTTCGTGGTGCTGATCAGTGCGCTGCTCGCCTTCGGCCGGGGACGCGAGCACTCCTGAGCACACCCGGACCGGTGGGCTCCCACGAGTCGTCCCGTCGCCGCGTCGGCGTGATGGGTGGCACCTTCGACCCGATCCACCATGGCCACCTCGTGGCGGCCAGCGAGGTGCAGTCGTGGTTCGGCCTCGACGAGGTGGTGTTCGTCCCGACCGGCGAGCCGTGGCAGAAGTCCTCGCGTGAGGTCACCTCCGGGGAGCACCGCTACCTGATGACCGTGATCGCCACGGCATCCAACCCGCGGTTCACGGTCTCGCGCGTCGACATCGACCGCGGCGGACCGACGTACACGATCGACACGCTGCGCGACCTCACCGCATCGATGCTGGACACCGACCTGTTCTTCATCACCGGCGCCGACGCGCTCGCCGAGATCTTCACGTGGCGCGATGCGGCGGAGCTGTGGTCGCTCGCGCACTTCGTCGGCTGCACCCGTCCCGGCTACGAGATGGACGGCAGCACGCTGGACGGCATCCCGCCGGACCGGCTCACGATCCTGGAGATCCCAGCCCTGACGATCTCGTCCACCGACTGCCGCAACCGCACCGCGGCGGGTGAGCCCGTGTGGTACCTCGTGCCCGACGGCGTCGTGCAGTACATCGCCAAGCACCGGCTCTACGGAGACCGGCACTCATCGCAGGGGGACTCATGACGGCCACGCCGCGCGCACTCGAGCTGGTCCGGGAGGCCGCCGAGGCGGCGTCCGACAAGCTCGCCACCGACATCCTCGCCTTCGACGTCTCCGAGCAGCTCGTCATCACGGACGCGTTCCTGCTGTGCTCCGCGGCCAACGACCGTCAGGTGAAGTCGGTCGTCGACGAGATCGAGGACCGGCTCCGTGCGCTCGGCGCCAAGCCGGTACGCCGGGAGGGCGAGCGGGACGGCCGCTGGGTGCTGCTCGACTACGCCGACATCGTCGTCCACGTGCAGCACAGCGAGGAGCGCGCGTTCTACGCCCTCGAGCGGCTCTGGCGGGACTGCCCGGCGATCGACCTGCAGCTGTCCCCGCACGGGCCCACGGTGGCCGAGCCCCGTCGCGACCAGTGACGAGGCTCGTCCTGGTCCGACACGGCCAGACGGCCTGGAACCTCGAGGGCAGGGCACAGGGCCACACGGACGTCGGGCTCGACGACACAGGTCGTGCGCAGGCGGTCGCCCTGGCGCCCTCCATCGCCGAGATGGCCCCGAGCGCCCTGTGGAGCAGCGACCTCACTCGCGCGGTCCAGACGGCCGAGCAGGTCGCCGCCGTGACCGGCCTCGAGTTGCGGCTCGACGCCCGGCTGCGCGAGTTCGACGCCGGTGACAGGGCGGGGCTGACCCTCGCGGAGTTCGCCGAGCAGTTCCCCGACGCCTACGACTCCTGGCGCGATGGCCACATCACCGGCCACGTGCCCGGTGCGGAGACGACCGCCGAGGTCGTCGCCCGCATGGTGCCCGCCCTCCGCGAGATCTGGTCGGCCACCGCCGCGGGGGAGACGACCGTCGTCGTCGCGCACGGTGCGTGCCTCAAGGTGTCGTTGCTGGCCTTCCTCGGCTGGCCCGAGACCCTGCTCGGCACGCTCCGCGGGCTCGACAACTGCGGCTGGGCCGTGCTGGAGGACGACCCCGCCGGGCGGGGCGTCCGGCTGGCGTCGTACAACGAGACCGTCCACCCCTCGGTGCACGGCCCCGATTTCGCATCGGACGCCCCGGTTGGCTAATATTCGGCGAGTTGCCCGGCGGGAGACCGGTGTGGCAGCGGGGCTGTGGCGCAGCTGGTAGCGCACTTGCATGGCATGCAAGGGGTCAGGGGTTCGAATCCCCTCAGCTCCACCGACGGCCGCCCTCAGGGGCGGCTTTGGTGTTTCGCGGGGACTAGCGAGCTTGCGAGCGATCAGTCGAGACCTCCCAAGAGATCGCGTTGGCGGGAGGACAGGAAGGACGGCCTGCCCGTCCCCGGGCCCTCGGCCCAAGCGCGCCGTCGACTGGGAAGCGCACTCATCAGCCGAGTTGAGCGCGGATGCACGGCCATTGCGTGGCCGGCCTAGTACACCTAGTGCGGTGATTCCGTGCCACCAGGTGACTCGAATCCACCGCACTGTCATCCGCGGAGCGCGCACCGCACGCATTGCCGCGATTGGCGCGGTTTCAATCGAGCAGGTCGAGGTACCTACGGCGCGCCTTCATGGCGTGGATGATCAACTCGTTGCCGCTGTCGAAGCGCAGAACAACGAGCTCCAGCAGGCGTCCCGCACCGTCGAAGCCCAGGCGGAACTGGGGCCTGGACTGTCCTCGTCGAGTTCACTGACGAAGACCGGATCACTGGCTGCGCGGATCGCGTCGTGCGGCTCAACCCCGTGCCTGAGCGCCGATGCGTTGACCTTCACGAGACGTAGGCGCGGATCGCCTCTCGAATGGCCTCGGACCGGCTGACGTGATTGTGGTGAGCACGCTCGTCCAGCGTCCTCAAGAGGTCGTCATCGAGGCGGACAGGGACGACCTTCGCCGGGCCGTCGCCCATGGGCTTGCGACCTCGCTTCCGGAGCCGAGCGACGTCATAGCCGCGTTCGGCCTCATCGGCCCAGCCCTGGATGTCCTCGTCCGTGACCGGAATGCCCTTGATCGTCTCCATGCGTAAATCGTAATACGAAAAGCGGATCGGGCCGGGATGACCATGTTGCCCGGGATGTTCGCCTGACGCCGGTGAGCCTCCACGGATGGCCGTCCTCAGGCCGGCTTTCGTGTTTCCTGCGCACAGACCCGGGACGTTCGGTAGCCCACATGGGTCATGCGGATCGGCCGAGTCTCGGTAACAGTGGTCCCGGGAGGGAACCGTGATGCTGCGTGCCTGACGCCGGAGCGCCGTACGCCTCGAGCGGGCGCACGCCGCCGGCAAAGGTGTTGCTCGTCGCCGCGTTCGGAGCGTTCCTGGCGTTCCTGGACGCGACCGTGGTCAACGTCGCGTTCCCGGACATCCGGGCGTCCTTCGCGCGCAGCAGCGTCAGCGACCTGTCGTGGGTCCTGAACGCCTACAACATCGTCTTCGCCTCCTTCCTCATCGTGTGCGGCCGCCTGACCGACCTGCTCGGCCGGCGGCGGATGTTCGCCCTGGGCACCGTGCTGTTCACGCTCGCCTCGATCGCGTGCGCCGCAGCCGGCTCCTTGGAGATCCTGGTGGCGTTCCGCGTGGTGCAGGCGCTCGGCGCGGCGCTCCTCGTGCCGGCGTCTCTGGCCGTCGTGGTCGAAGCGTTCCCGGAGGACCGCCGCAGCCACGCCGTCGGTCTCTGGGGGGCGTCGGCTGCCCTCGCCGCCGGGCTCGGGCCACCGATCGGGGGTGCGCTGGTCGAGCTCGGCGGATGGCGGCTCGCCTTCCTGGTGAACCTTCCGATCGGGATCGCGGCGCTGGTCAGCATCCGCCGCACGCTCGTGGAGAGCAGGGCTCCCGGCCGCCGAAGTCTGCCCGACATCCGCGGGGCGGCGCTGCTCGCGCTGGGCCTGACCGCCCTGACGCTGGCGGTCGTGCAGGGCAACGACTGGGGCTGGGGAAGTGCCCGCGTCCTCGCCGGGTTCGCGGCCGCCGTCGCGCTCTCCGCCGGCTTCGTCGCCAGCTCGCGCGCCCACCCGCAGCCGTTGCTCGATCCCGCGCTGGTGCGGATCCGGTCGTTCACCGTGGGCAGCGTGCTGACGATCGTCGCCGGCATGGGCTTCTACGCCTACCTGCTCACCAACATCCTGTGGCTGAACTACGTATGGGGCTACCCGATCTTCAAGGCCGGGCTGGCGCTCGTCCCCGGCGCCCTCGTCGCGGCGGTCGTGGCGGCGGCGCTCGGCGAGGTCGCCCAGAAGCACGGCTACCGCTTGGTCGTGATCCCCGGCGCGATCGTCTGGTGTGCGGCGTACCTGTGGTACGCCCTGGTCGTGGGACCCGATCCGGCGTTCCTCACCCAGTGGCTCCCCGGCCAGGTGCTCAGCGGGATCGGGGTGGGAGCGACGCTCCCGATCCTCGGCAGCGCGGCGCTCGCCGCCGTGCCGGGCGGCCGCTTCGCCACCGCTTCGGCGGTCGTCTCCAGTGCCCGCCAGCTCGGCGGCGCTCTCGGGATCGCCACCCTCGTGGTGATCATCGGGACGCCGACCGCGGCGACCACCGTCGACGTCCTGCGGGACGGGTGGATCTTCTGCGCAGCCTGCTTCGCCGTCACGGCGGCGGGCGCGTTGTTCCTGCGCGGAGGTGCGACCGCCGACGAGTCGGGACAGCACGACACGCGCGGGCTGGACGTGCACCTGCCGGTCACCGCCGAGGACGAGGCCGACGGCGAGATGCTCCTGCCCGCGAAGGAGGACTCTGCGCGCACGTTCTTCGATCGGCTCCCGGACGACGTCCGGCTCCGCCTGATCGCCGCCGGCACGCGAGTCGAGGTCGCCGCGGGGGACTGGGTGTTCCGCCAGGGTGACAGTGCGGACGCGATGTACGTCGTGCTGTCGGGGCGGCTCGACGTGGTGGTCGACGAGGTCGCGGTCCGTGAGCTCGGGCCGGGCGCACAGCTCGGTGAGCTCGCCCTGCTGACCGGCGGCCGACGCTCGGCATCGGTGCGAGCGCGCCGCGACTCCGCGTTGCTGGCGCTGTCGCGGTCGGTGTTCACGAACACCCTGCAGACCTCGTCGAGCACCGCTGTCGCCGTGGCCACGGCTCTGGCTGAAGCGCTGGTGACGGCCCGGCCGCCGGACGCGACCTCCGGCGGGCCGGCCGACGTGGTCGCGGTCGTGGCGCTGCGCAGAGGGGACCCCGCCGCGCTCGTCGCGCGCACCTTGGCCAGGGGGTTGGCACGACACTGCGAGGTGTTCCTGTCGAACGGGCTGACCGCTGCCGAGCTTGCCGGTGCCGAGGCACATCACGACCGCGTCCTGCTCGTCGCGGATGCCGACGAGGGCGACCGCTCCGGGTGGCGACAGTCGTGCCTGCGGCAGAGCGACCGCGTCGTGGTCGTCGCCGACAGCGCCAGCCCGCCTCCGTCGCACTGGGACGGTCCCGCTCAGGCGGACGTGGTGCTCGTCGGTCCGGCACCGGACAACGCCCGGCTGAAGCAGTGGGGCGAGGCGATGCGGCCCTGGCAGATCGTCACCATCGCGCGGCCGACCGACGAGCTCACCGGGCTGGTCGCAGCGCTGGCCGGGCGGTCGATCGGACTCGTGCTCGCCGGCGGTGGTGCCCGCGCGCTCGCGCACATCGGGGTGATCCGCGAGCTCGAGGAGGCCGGCATCGTCGTGCACCGGGTGGCCGGCACCAGCCTGGGTGCGATCGTCGCAGCTGCCCATGCTCTCGGGCTGGACGGCGAGCAGGTGCACGAGCTGCACCACCAGGCCTTCGTCGCCGCAAACCCGTTCGGGGACTACACGTTCCCGTCGAGAGCGCTCACGAAGGGTCGGCGTACGCCGGAGATGCTGAGGCACTTCCTCGGTGAGCACACCAGGATCGAGTCACTGCCCAGGCTCTTCCGCTGCGTCTCGACGGACCTGGCAGCACGCGCGACGGTGGTGCACCGCGAGGGCGAGCTCTGGCAGGCGGTGGCGGCCTCCGCCCGCCTGCCCATCCTGGCGCCGCCACTGCGGATCGAGGACCAGCTCCACGTCGACGGCTGCGTGCTCGACAACCTTCCTGTCGGCACCCTGCTCGAGCGTGACGAGGGCCCGATCGTCGCCGTCAACATCGGTGCCGGGGAGCGGCGCCACCACCCGGGCCAGCCGCCTCGGATGCCGGCCCTGGGCGACACGCTTCTCAGGGTGATGACCATCGGCGGTCAGGGAACGGCCCAACGCGCCCGCGAGCAGGGCGCCTTCGTGATCACCCCGCCGTCGCTCGGAGTCGGCATGCTGGAGTTCCACCAGCTCGATCGGATGGTGGAGGCGGGCCGGATGGCTGCGCGCGCGCTCCTCGAGGCGACCGGTGGCAACCTGGTGCCGAGCCAGCAGGATGTTCCGCTGGCCGACCATTTCCGAGCCACGGGCCTGCCTCCCCGCGTGATGGTCGCCCCGTTCGCGGAAACCACAAGGGCCTGAAATGACTATTCCGCGCGGCTGGTGAAAGGGAGCAGCCTCGACGAGGGAGGGCGCCTCGTGGGCTCCTCATGGATGGGGAGCGCGCCGATGACGCAGACGACTGAAGCTTCCACCGGCGCGCTCGGCGGCGCCCGCTCTGCCATCGCCGAGACCTGGCGGCCGCTCACCTCGGTCTTCCGCAACGCGGCGCTGCGCAAGATCCAGCTCGCTCTGCTCGGCTCGCTGATCGGTGACTGGGCGTACTCCACCGCGGTCGCCGTCTTCGCCTACGGCGTGGGCGGCGCCAAGGCGGTCGGGTTCTACTTCACCGTGCGGCTCGCGCTCATGGCCGTCGTCGCCCCGTTCCTGGCCACCCTGGCCGACCGGCTGCCGCGCAAGTCGGTGATGATCGGCTGCGACGTGGCGCGGTTCGTCCTCGTGATCGCGGCCGCCCTCTGCCTGTGGGCCGGTACGCCGTCCTGGCCGGTCTTCGTGCTCGCGGGCCTCGCCTCGCTGGCCGGGTCGGCCTTCCGGCCGGCGCAGAACGCCCTGATGCCGTCGCTCGCCGACTCACCTGAGGAGCTCACGGCAGCGAACGGCGCGTCGAGCACGCTGGAGAGCGTGTCCTTCTTCTTCGGCCCCGCCCTCGGCGCCTTCCTGGTCACCCTGACCGACGTGCCGACCGTGTTCGTGCTGAACGCAGTGACGTTCCTGTGGTCAGCCGCCCTCGTCGCGACCATCCGTCCACGGCCGGGGGCGTTGGCGGAGCAGGCAGCCGCCGAGGCGGGGTCCGGCGCCACAGACGACGAGGCGAAACCACCAGCCGGCATCCTCCGGGAGACGACGGCAGGTTTCCGCGCGGTCAGGGACGATCGCAACATCCTGATGGTCGGCAGCCTGCTCTGCGCCCAGACGGTCATCGCTGGAGCCACCGCCGTGTTCACCGTCGTCATGGCCGTGGAGATCCTGCACGGCGGGGCGAAGGACGTCGGCTACATCGACTCGGCCTTCGGCGTCGGCGCGATCATCGGCGGCTTCGTGGCGATCGGCCGCGCCCGCAAGCGCAAGCTCGCGACGGACATGTCCTTCGGTGTGGTCCTCTGGTCGATCCCTCTTGTCGCGCTGTGGGCGTCGCCCACGCCGGTGATGGTCTTCGCGGTCATCATCCTGATGGGCTTCGGAAACCCGCTCGTCGACGTGAACTTCGCGACGATCCTGCAACGCATCACTCCCGACGAGGTGATGGGCCGGGTGTTCGGCACCCTCGAGGGCGCCTGCATCGCCACCATGGCGCTGGGCGCGCTCATCATGCCGTTCCTGATCGACGGCTTCGGCCTCGGCCGCGGCCTCGGGCTGCTCGGCGTCGCGGTGTCTGTCCTGGTGCTGCCCTGGGTTCCGCGTGCCCTTCGCCTCGACCGCACCCTGGCGGTCCCGCCGGGCGTTCCCCTGCTGCAGGCGGTCGCGATGTTCGCGCCGCTGACCCCGGCGACCGTCGAGGGGTTGGCCCGCAAGCTGACCCGGTTCGAGGTGCCGGCCGGATCGGTGATCGTCCGCGAGGGGCAGGAGTCGGACCGCTTCTTCGTGATCGAGTCCGGGCAGGTCGCGGTCTCGCACGGCGACGTGCTCATCCGCCACGAGGGACCGGGCGACTTCTTCGGCGAGATCGGGCTGCTGCGCGACGTACCGCGCACGGCGACGATCGTCGCGGAGACCGACACCGTCCTGCAGGTGCTGGAGCGCGACGACTTCCTGAACGCCGTGACGGGGCAGTCCGAAGCACGGGTGGCCGCGGAGGCCATCGTGACGCGCCGGATCGCGGTGTGATCCGCACCGGCGGTTGCCTTCGAACGGTGCGCAGGTCGTGAGGACGGGGGTCGATCTCGGTTGAAAACGCCCCGAACCAGCCGAGAACGGACAGTCCTTTCTGCTCATTGTTCGCCGGTTGGGCAGGGACGAGACTCTTGACGTTGGGGATGGCAGCGCGCCGTGAGGCGTGCGGGAGGAAATCACATGTCGCACGATCTGCTCGAGCCGGTACGTCGTCATCGGAGGCGGGCCGTCGCGAGCCTCGCCGTGCTCGCCGCTGCTGCCACGGGGCTCGTGGTCGCGCCGCAGCTCGCCTCGGCCGCACCGCCCGTGGCCGTGGTGATCACGGCCGGGCCGGTGACGTCATCGGTCGCGGTGCCGGCCACGCCCGACAAGTACGCGCCGTTCGTGATCAAGGGCGTCGACTTCTCGGTCCACTTCGCCATCAGCGCCGCATTGTCGTCGAAGACGACATTCGCCCTCACGGTCGACAGTGGGCCCGACAAGGGGCTCGTGCTCGGCACGTACGACATGCCGAAGAATGGCCTGTCCGGCGACATCGACGCCGCGACCGGGGTGCCGACCGCTGCGAACAACGTCTCGCTGAAGGTGTCGGCCAAGGGCACGACGCCCGGGACGACCAAGGTGGATGTCGTCAGCAAGTTCGTGACGAGCACCGGTGGGCTGACCGGCATCGGTGCCGGCGGCGGCGTCGGTGTGCCCTGTGCCCCGACCTCGACGCCAGGCGACCAGACCTGCGGCGACCTCGTCATCCCTGCGGGCATCACGGTGCCCGCCCAGCTGCTCACCCAGGGCCTGTGCACGGCCGACTGCCGGTTCAACGGCGGATCGGTGCTCCAGTGGCTGGCGACCTTGCCCGGGGTGGACAACACGCACCCGGTCACGTTCATTGCCAAGTGCGACAAGTCGCTGTGCGCTGGCAAGGGCGTTTCGTCCTACAGCGTCAAGGTCCAGACCAACCTCGCCCTTGCGCCGGCGGTGTCGCAGCCCTGTGCCGCCAAGGGAGTCGTCGACGCGGGCAAGGAGTTCTGCACCGACTACGTGCAGAGCAAGCGCGACGGTGCTGGTGACGTCCTGCTGGTCGTCCTCTTCGCGGCCGACGCGAAGATCATCTGGTAACGGTCACTCCGGTTCTGCGTCCAGCAACGGCGTTGCCACGACACCGAGCTGGCGCAGGACCGTGCGACCGCGATCCTCCCACGCGGCCGCGTCCTCGGCTCCGGCACGGCTGAGGCCGAGGCAGCAGAGCGCGTAGGCATAGGTGCTGTCGGAGCTCCGGCCGGCGGGCACTCCGCGACCGAACTCCTCGAGCGCCTCGGCGGGTTGCTCGCGTCGCAGGAACGCGAAGCCGCGAATCGCGCGGAGGTCGGCCTCGAGCTGGCTCACCGACCCCGCCGCGAGCAGCTCGTCGGTGCAGCGCAGCGCGGCGTCCACGTCGTCGCTCAGCACCAGTGTCTCCGCCACCGAGAGATCGGTGAGGGCCGCCTCGTCAGGAGCGTCGATCTTCTCGAACAGCAGCCGCGCCTCCTTCAGCAGCGACAGTCCGCCGGCCCACAGTCCCGTCCGGGCCTGGATCCGCCCTTGCTGTCGCAGGACGAGCGCGATCAGCTCGTCGTCGGACACCGAGCGGGCGATGCCCAGCGCCTCGTCGATCAACGGCCCCGCCTCGTCGTACCGGCCCTGGTTGACCAGCACCTCGGCGTGGTTGCACAGCGCGACTCCCTCGTTGTCGGTGTCGCCGAGACGGCGGTAGAGCTCGGCCGCGCGGCGGAACATCGTCGCGGCCTCGACCCAGTGGTTGTCCTCCAGCGCCTCGACCGCGAGGTTGTTGGTGCACTGCGCCTGACCCGGCAGATCGTCGATCTCGACGTAGGCCTGCAACGCGAGCGTGCCCAGCGTGCGGTAGCTGTCGCGCCCCGAGGCGAGGTAGATGCCGTGGAGGGTCGTGTACGCCGGGGCGAGTGCGGCCGGGTCACCGGAGAGCCTGGCCTCGTCGACCGCCGCGGTGCCCCAGGCGATGGCGTCCTCGATGCGTCCCTGGTTGATCTTGCTGATCGCGTAGCGCCGCTGCAGCGACGACCGCGCGGCGTGCGCCCGGACGCCGCTGAGGCCGTCGAAGGCGCCGAGCTCGCGGCGCAGCAGGCGCATCGCCTGCGGGAACTTGCGCTGTCGCTGGTCGACGGTCGCGACCTTGGTCACGATGCGGGCGGACTCGAAGACGTCGTCGCGGACGTTGCGGAGGGCCTGGCGGTAGGCGTCGCCGGCCGCGTCGGTCAGACCGATCACGAACCAGCAGTCGCCCAGCGACTCGAGGACGAGCCCCACCTCCCGGCGGGGCACCGTGCCGGCGGGGAGCCGGCGGGACGCCTCGATCGCCCGGCCGAAGAGCTCGGTGGCCTCGGTGTTCGCGTACATCTTGCGGGCCTGGTCGCCGGCGATGCGCGCGTAGTCGAAGGCTCGGTCGTAGCGGCCGGCGTGCAGGAAGTGGAACGAGAGGAGCTCTGGGTGCGTCGCGGCCTGGGTCCGTTCCATGGCGAGGCCGACCTGGTCGTGCATTTGTCGACGTGCTCGGTAGGCCAGGCCCTGGTAGGCAACCTCGCGGATCAGCCCGTGCCGGAACCGGAGCTCGCTTCCCGCGCCGGCCGGCACCAGGAAGTCCGACAGGGCGTCGCGCAGCTCCGCCTCGAGCGAGGTCGCCAGGTCCGGCAGCAGCTCCGCGAGCTCGCCGGTCGAGAACTGGCTGCCCAGCACGGCGGCGTGGCGCAGCACGCTGCGCTGGGTCGGCGACAGCTGGTCGATCTGGGCGGCGACGACCTCCTCGATCGACTCCGGCAAGGTCTCCAGTGCACCGGCGGGCCCGGCCTGGCTGACCAGGGACTCCAGGAACAACGGGTTGCCTCCCGCCTTCTCCGCCAGCGCGGCGAGAGCCGGCCGAGGGAGCGACTGCACGCCCGCCGCGGAGAGCGCCAGTCGCATGGCGTCCTCGGCGGTCAGTGCGCTGACTCGTATCTCTACGGACTCGAGGTCGTCGGGCGGGATCCAGCCGACCGGCTGGTCACGCCGGCTCACGACGAGGAGCCAGGGACGGTGCCGGGTCTCGTTCGCCAGCCGGCTGAGCACGCCGGCCGAGGCCGGGTCCATGTGCTGGGCGTCGTCGACGGTGAGCAACGTCGTGGACGTCAGCAGCCCACCCAGCACGCCTACCACCGTCGACTCGAGCCGCGCCTTGCGGAACTCGTCGTCGAGGTCGACCGTCTGGGGGGTCTCGGGGAGGTCGACGTCGAGCACGTCGCCCAGCAGCGGGAGCCACGCCACCAGGTCGGGAGCGACGCTGCTGACCCGCGCCGCGAGCATCGTCGCCGCCCGCGCCGCCGGGGTGCCTTCGGTGATCCCGAAGAGGTCGCGGAGCAGGTCGCGGAAGGCGGCGTACGGCGTGGCCGACTGGTATTCGTCGCAGACGATCGCGTGCGCCTGAGCGTCCACGGCCGCGTCCGCCAGCTCGTGCATCAGCCGGGACTTCCCGATCCCTGGCTCTCCGAGGAGCTGGACCACGCCGCCGCGCCCGTCGCGTGCCGCCTGCAGCGCGTCGTGGAGCTGCGCCATCTCCTGCTCGCGGCCGACCAGCGCGTTGTCACGACCGGTCTTGTGCTCGCGACCTCCGACGATCCGGCCGACCGAGACCGCAGGCACCGCGCGGGCCTTGCCCTTGAGGGTGAACGGCCCCACGTCGGTCGTCTCGAAGCGTGCCTCCGCGTGCTGGAACGCCGGAAGGGTGCACAGCAGCTCGCCGGGGGCCGCCTTGCCCATGATCCGCGCGGCGAGGTTGATCGCGTCGCCCTTCACCGAGTACGTACGCCGGAACGGCGGACCGAAGTCGCCGGAGAACACGTGGCCGGTGTTGACCCCGATGCGCAGCGCCAACCGGCCCTCGTGGTCGAGGATCCGGCGAGCCGTCCGCAGCAGCCGGTCGGCGTCGTGGCCGGCCGTCCGCGGGGCTCCGGCGATCAGCATGATCTTCCCGCCGTCGGCGTTGATGTCGGTCTCGAAGAAGGTGACACCGTGGGCTGCCGCGGCGTGGGAGACGTTGCGGATGCAGTCGTCCAGCGCCTCCGCGGTCGCTGCCGCGCCCTCGCCGGTGAGCAGCGCGTCGGTGCCCGCGAACTGCACGAACGCCACCGCGATGGCACGGTGCTCGGGGGCGACGGGACCGGCGAGCAGGTGCTCGCGGATCGCGAGCGGGAGCACCTGCCCGACGTCGATCGACCCGTCACCGTCCGGGAGCCCCTCCGCCGAGGCGACGTCGGCCGTGGCGGGCGAGTGGCGCAGGAGCCAGCCGTGCGCGTCGGCCCGGTCGCCCACGGCTGCTCGGTCGACCAGCGCGGCGGTGGTGTCGCTCACCACGACCTGTCCGGCGTTGGCGACGCCCTCGAGACGGGCGGTCTCGCTCGCGGCCGGTCCGGTGACCAGCAGCTCGCGGTGCAGGGCAGGGTCGCCGACCAGGAAGAAGTCGAAGTCACCGCTGTGGACGCCGATCGACATCCGCAGGTTGATGTTGCCGGCGGTTGTCTTCAGCCGGCCGACCTCGCGCAGCCGGCCGCGCATCCCGAGCGCAGCCGCGCACGCCCGCGCCGCGTGCTCGGGTCCGGCGAACAGCAGGAGGACCGCGTCTCCGCCCCACTTGACCAGGTCGGCGCCGTAACCGTCGGCGACCTGCAAGAGGTGGGCGAAGGTCGCGTTGAGCGCGTCGCTCATCTCCTCGGCGCCGACGTTCCCCTTGCGGGCCAGCCGTTCGGTCAACGCCGTGAATCCCGAGATGTCGACGAACGCCAGCGTGCCGTTGATCCGGCGGTGCGTCTCGCTCTCGTGGTGGCGCAGCCAGTCCACGACGAGTCGTGGCACGTAGGGCGCCAGTAGTCCGTTCATCTGCCGCGCGCGGCCATGGTGCCTCCCGCCCTCCGGGCGCCTCGTGGCGCGCGCCTCCCGTTGCTCACTCTAGGGCGAAGACCGCCGGGCTGCGATCCGCTCAACCTCGACTTTGCCGCGAACGGCGGCGAGACTCGCTCGATGATCAGTCGTGTGGTGGTGACCTACTCGATCCGGCCCGAGACCAGGGACGAGCACGTCCGTCTCATCGAGGGTGTCTTCGCGCAGCTGGACGCCGAGGCTCCGTCGACCGTCGACTACCAGGTGCTGTGCCGCGACGACGGGGTCTCCTTCGTGCACGTGTCGAGCCACGAGACCGAGGACGGGTCGAACCCGATCCCGCAGCTGGCTGCGTTCCAGGAGTTCCAGCGAGATATCGCCAGCCGGCTGACGGGGCCTCCGCAGTCGTCGGCGGCGACCTTGGTCGCGGAGTACCTCGGCCGCGGCTGAGCCGCCGGTCCTGATCTAGAATTCGTTCTACCCTGAGCCCATGCGCTTCGCGATCAGCCTTGCCTTCCAGCCCGTCGACCAGCTGGTCGCGCTCGCCCGCGAGGCCGACGCCTGCGGGTACGACGCGCTGGCGATCCCCGATCACGTCGTCGAGCTCGAGGAGCTGGCGACGCCGTACCCCTACACCGCCGACGGGGCGCGACGGTGGGACCACTCCGCCGACTGGCCGGACCCCTGGGTGCTCATTGGCGCGCTGGCGCAGGTGACGGAGCGGATCCGGTTCTTCACCTCCGTCTACGTGCCGGCGCTGCGCAGCCCCTACCTGGTCGCGAAGGCGGTCGGCACGGCGGCCGTGCTCGCACCCGGCCGGGTCGCGCTCGGCGTCGGGGTCGGATGGTGTCGCGAGGAGTTCGAGCTGATGGGGCAGGAGTTCGGCAGCCGGGGCCGGCGTACCGACGAGGCCCTCGACCTGCTGCAGGAGCTGTGGCAGCCGGGGTGGACGGCCACCGACGGCCCGCACTACCCGACGCCGAAGCTGGTCATGGAGCCGACGCCGACGGCCCCGATCCCGGTGTACGTCGGCGGTCTGTCGGAGGTCGCGTTCGCGCGGGCCGCCCGTCACGACGGCTGGATCGGCGACCTCTACTCGGTCGAGGAGGCGGGGCGGCACGCTCGCCGGCTCGCGGAGATCCGCGACCAGCTCGGTGCCACGGGCGACTTCCGGGTGATCACCGCCCTGACCGATGCCTTCCTCCCGGAGCAGTTCGCCGCGGCCGAGGCCGCCGGCGTGACCGACGTCTGGACGATGCCGTGGGCGTACTACCACGGTCTCGATGCGACCCTCGAGCAGAAGCTCGACGGCATCCGGCTCTTCGCCGAGGACGTGATCGCGCCGATCACCGTCTCCTGAGCTCTCTTACGGTTCGCTGACGAGACGGGCCGGGAGGTGTGGTGCCGGAGGCGCTCCTGACACAGTGGGGACGTGACCACTGCGGAGGTGGCCGTCATCGGCGGCAGCGGCTTCTACTCGTTCCTCGACGACCCGGAGCCGGTGACGGTGACGACGCCGTACGGCGACCCGTCGGCACCGGTGAGCGTCGGTGAGGTCGGTGGCCGGACGGTCGCGTTCCTCCCGCGCCACGGCGAGGGCCATCGCCACCCGCCGCACCTCATCAACTACCGCGCCAACCTCTGGGCGCTGCACTCGCTCGGGGTGCGCCAGGTGCTGGCCCCGTGTGCCGTCGGTGGCCTGCGCCCCGACGTCGCGCCGGGTGACTTGGTCGTGCCCGACCAGCTCGTGGACCGCACCAGCGGTCGCGAGCAGACGTTCGTGGCGTCTGGGGCGGTGCACGTGCCCTTCGCCGACCCGTATTGCGACCGGCTTGCCGAGGTGCTCGGTCGGCAACCAGGGGTCAAGGCCGGCGGCACGATGGTCGTGGTCGAGGGCCCGCGCTTCTCCACTCGCGCGGAGTCCCAGCACTACGCAGCGCAGGGCTGGTCGCTGGTCAACATGACTGGACACCCGGAGGCTGTCCTCGCCCGCGAGCTGCAGATGTGCTACTCAGCCGTCGCGCTCGTGACCGACATGGATGCCGGGGTCGCGAGCGGCGAGGGAGTCGGCCAGGAAGAGGTGTTCGCGATGTTCGCGAGCAACATCGACCGGCTCAAAGGCCTGCTGGGCTCGGTCATCAAGGAGCTGCCCGATCCCGAGGGCTGCTCGTGCGCCACCTGGGCCGATGGCCTCGAGCTGACCTACCTCGCTCCGTGAAGGTCCTGGTCACCGGCTCGGCCGGCTTCATCGGCTCCGCGATCTGCCGCCGGCTCGAGGACGAGGGCGACGAGGTCGTCCGGGTCGACGTCATGCTGCCGCAGGCTCACGGCGCGACTGCTGCGCCGGACGGCACCCACCGGGTCGACGTACGGGACGCCGAGTCGTGGACCGGCCTCCTCGACGGCGTCGACGCCGTCTGCCACCAGGCGGCGTTGGTGGGCGCCGGAGTCAGGGTCGCGGACCTCCCGCTGTACGCCGCGCACAACGACGTCGGCACGGCGGCCCTGCTCTCGGCGATGCACGCGGCCGACGTCGATCGGCTGGTGCTCGCGTCGTCGATGGTGGTCTACGGCGAGGGCCGGTACACGTGCGCCGAGCACGGCGACCAGGTGCCGGGCGCGCGCCGGATCGAGGATCTCGACGCCGGTCGCTTCGACCATGCGTGCCGGGTCTGCGACGAGCCTCTCGGATGGGCGCTGGTGGACGAACGCGCGCGGCTCGACCCGCGGAGCAGCTATGCCGCGAGCAAGGTGGCGCAGGAGCACTACGCCACGGCGTGGGTCAGCCAGGCCCGCGGGACGGCGATCGCACTGCGCTACCACAACGTCTACGGGCCGGGGATGCCGCGGGACACGCCGTACTCCGGCGTGGCCGCGATGTTCCGCTCGTCGCTCGAGCGCGGTGCGGCACCGCAGGTCTTCGAGGACGGACGGCAGATGCGCGACTTCGTGCACGTCGACGACGTGGCCCGCGCGAACGTGCTGGCGCTGCGAGCAGTCGTCGGACGGACCGGCTTCACGGCGTACAACGTCTGCTCCGGACACCCCGTCGCGATCGGCGACGTCGCGGCGTTCGTGGCGGACGGAGCCGAGCGACCGCAGGCGCCGGAGGTCACGGGTGGCTACCGCGCCGGCGACGTCCGGCACGTCGTCGCGTCACCACGACGAGCGGCAGAGGAGCTCGGCTTCGTTGCCGAGATCATGCCGGAGAACGGCCTGCGCGAGTTCGCCACCGCCCCGCTGCGGGCCTGAGTCACCAGCCGGTCGCGAGCAGGTGCTGGACGACCAGCGCGGCGACCAGCTGGAGGACGAGACCTCGGCGACGCCACTGCTCGGGCAGGAGGGCGCAGCTGACGAGGAGCCATGGCACGAACGGCAGCCAGATCCGCTCCACCTCGGCCTTGCTCATCTGCGAGGCGTCCGCGGCGAGGACCATCGCCACGGCAGCGCCCGACAGCCACCTGACCGCGCGGACCTCGGCGTCGGCGCGCGATCGGGTGCGGGTCGCGAGCTGCGCGAGGCCGGCGCCCACCAGGGGGCCTGCGCTGACCACCAGGGCGGCGAGGTCACCCCACGTCCAGTACGCCGCCGGCCGGTTGCGCGCGACGCCGATCCAGTAACGGTCGTGGAGCACCGGGAGCGCATCCCACCAGCGGAAGCCGTACGCGGCGAAGGCCAGCACCACCGCTGCCGCTGCAGCCGCGGTGGGCAGGAGCGGCCGCCAGGACCGGGCCACCACGAGGACTGCGACCGCCAGGAGCGCCAGGACCGGCAGCCCGTAGGACAGCATCACGCAGTAGCCGAGCAGGAGCCCCGCGAGCACCGACCAGGCGGGACTCCTGCGGGTCGCCGCGAGCGCCAGCGCGACCATGCCCCAGGCCGCGACCGCCGCGAACATCGCGTCGGCCGACACGCACTGCCAGATCGCGGCCGGGCCCAGGACCAGCAACGGCGCCGCCCGCCGTGCCATCGCCTCAGCACCGAGGACCTTCAGGGTGAGCATCACCGCCACCGCGGTGCTGGCGGCGATCAGGGTGACGACCATGCCGGCCGCGAAGCCGCTGCCCAGTCCGAGCCGGACGAGCAGGACGAAGAACGCGAGAGCTCCCGGTGGATGGCCGGCGACGTGAGGGGGCCAGTGGCTGCCGGATGCGTCGTACGGGATCCGGCTGACGTAGATCGACAGGGTGTGAGGCAGGTCGGTGGTGGCCCGGGCGGTGCGCAGGTACTCGTAGCTCGTCCCCAGGATGCGGCCGACGCCGTCCGGCCCGTCGACGAACGCGAGCGACAACATCCACGCCAGCCCGACGACGTATGCCGCGACGAGGAGCCGGCGCCACGACAACCGCTCACTCAGGGTGACGGCGTGCCAGCTCGACAGCGCCGCCAGGACGACCGCGGGCACCGTGCCCGGACCGAGCCGCGGATCCCACTCCGCATGCAGCGGGGGGAACGACCGCACGTGCACGTCCCACCCGGTCACTGCCGGTACAGCCATCGCGAGTGCGACGAGTCCGACGGCGAGTGCGAGACCCAACCACGCTGCTCGGGCGGCTCTGAGCTCGGTCGCGGGCACCCGACCACACTAGGAGTCCGTCGTTGCCGGATGACGACGCAAGCCCCGCCGTCACCCATCCGTAAGGGTTGGCGGGCCCGTTGCACCCCTGCCGTTCCTACCGTGAACAGCATGACCTGCACGCTGATCCTTCCGTGCCGCGACGAGGCGGCGGCGCTGGTCGACCTGCTGCCACGCGTGCCCGTCGAGTTCGAGGTGATCGTCGTCGACAACGGCTCGTCGGACGGCACCGCTGACGTGGCCGCACGTCTCGGGGCGACCGTCGTGCACGAGCCCGTGCCCGGGTACGGCGCCGCCGTCCACGCCGGTGTGCTGGCCGCGGCCACCGAGCACGTCGCGGTGATGGACGGTGACGGGTCGCTGGACCCGGCGGACCTCGTGCCGCTGCTCGACGACGTGGTGAGTGGACGGGCGACGATGGCGGTCGGCCGGCGACGGCCGGTCGCGCGCGGAGTGTGGCCGTGGCATGCCCGGCTGGGCAACCGTCTCGTGCTCGGCTGGATGCGCCGCCGCCTTGCACAGGAGTCTCCGAACGGCTTCGTCGTGCGCGACATCGCGCCGATCAGGGTCTGCCGGCGCGACGACCTGCTGTCGCTGGAGCTGCGGGACCGACGCTTCGGCTACCCGGTCGAGCTCTTGCAGCAGGCCGCCCGAGCGGGCTGGCGGATCACCGAACGGCCGGTCGCCTACGGAGCCCGCGCACGCGGCACCCGTTCCAAGGTGTCCGGCTCGGTGCGCGGCACCGTCCGGACGGCCCGCGACTTCTGGCGGGTCCTGGCATGAGTACGCCGACGGTCCCGCGACCGGCCGCCCGAGCCCTCGTCGTTGCGAAGGCGCCGGTGCCCGGCCAGGCGAAGACCCGGCTCGCCCGGCACGTCGGTCCCGAGGCTGCGGCCGACCTCGCCGCCGCGGCGCTCCTCGACACGCTGGCGGCCTGCCAGGTCGCGTTCGGCACCGAGTGCCACCTCGCGCTGACCGGCGACCTCGCCGATGCCTGCCGGGCCGACGAGATCCGCCAGCGGCTGCAGGGTTGGCGGGTCTTCACCCAGACGGGTGACACGTTCGCCGCGCGTCTCGCGCACGCCCATCGCGCCGTCGCCGGCGACGCACCGGGGCCCGTGGTCCAGGTGGGCATGGACACGCCCCAGGTGTCGCCGGAGCTCCTGCGGCGGGCGGCCTCGCGCGTCCGCCCCGGTCGCGCGCTGCTCGGCCCGGCGGTCGACGGCGGCTGGTGGCTCCTCGGGCTCGACGACCCGGCGGCGGCCGACGTGCTGGTCGGCGTACCGATGTCGAGTGCGGAGACCGGCCGCGAGACCCATCGCGCTCTGGTGGCCCACGGACTCGAGATCGAGTACGCGCCCACCGTCCGCGACGTCGACACGCTCGAGGACGCCGCGCGTGTCGCCGCGGAGGCGCCGCACACGCGCTTCGCCGCGGCCTGGTCGCGACTCGCGGCGGTGGCCTGATGTCGGTGACCACCCTGCCCAGCAGCTATGCGACCGTGTTCGCCGCCGCACTGCGCGGCGAGCACTGTGAGGTGATCGGTCTGGGTGGCGGGCCGCACACGCTGCCGGTCGCGGACTGGATCCGTCCCGTCGATGCCACGGATCTGGCGTTGCTCGCCGAGTGTCGCGGCGAGACGCTCGACGTCGGCTGTGGTCCGGGCCGGATGACCAGTGCGCTGGCCGAGCGCGGTCACGCCGCGCTCGGCATCGACGTGGTGCCCGAGGCGGTGCGGATGACCCGGCGGCGAGGGGGAGCAGCACTGGTGCGCGACGTCTTCGACGACGTCCCCGGAGAGGGCCGCTGGACCAGCGTGCTGCTCGCCGACGGCAACGTCGGCATCGGCGGCGATCCGCGCGCGCTGCTGGTCAGGGTGCGAGACCTGCTCGCACCCGGTGGTTGCGCGGTGGTCGAGCTCGCGGCTCCAGGGTCGGGTGTGGCGGCCCGCCGGATCAGGCTGCAGACGCCGGCCCTGTGGTCGCGGTCGTTCCCGTGGGCCGTGGTCGGTGCGGACGCCATCGGCGCGGTGGCGATCGGGTCCGGCCTCTCCGTCGCCCGGGTGACCGCGCACGGCACCCGCTGGTTCGCGGTGCTGGAGAAGAGCCGATGAGGATCCCGAGCGACCGCGACTTCACCTCGACACTGCGCAGCCCCGCAGTCGCCGCGCGGGTGGGTGTCTGGCTCGGCATCTGCTTCGGCCTCGCGTTCGTGACCGGGCTGATCAGTCACGAGGCGTACGTCGTGCACCCGGTGATCCCGTTCCCGGCTCGGCCGACCTGGGGCTACCGCGTGACGCAGGGTCTGCACGTGCTCTCGGGCACCGCGGCCATCCCGTTGCTGCTGGTCAAGCTCTGGACGGTGTTCCCCAAGCTGTTCGCCCGACCGCCGCAGCGGCTGCGACAGCTCGCCGTCGACGGGCTCGAGCGAGCGTCGATCGCCGTGCTGGTCGCGGCGGCCGTCTTCCAGCTGACGACCGGACTGCTGAACACGACGCAGTGGTACCCCTGGGGATTCCACTTCCGGGCGACGCACTACGCCGTCGCCTGGGTCGCCATCGGTGCACTGGTGCTCCACATCGCCGTCAAGCTGCCCGTGATCCGTGCGGCCCTCGGGGGCGACATCGAGGACTCCGCCCAGGACCGGCCGACCGCCACGATCGCCGGACCACTGACCAGGCGGGCGCTCGTCCGCAGCGCGCTGCTCGCCTCCGGCGTCGCTGTCCTCGCGACGGCCGGCAGCACGGTGCCGGCGCTCCGGAAGGTCTCGGTGCTCGGTGTGCGGTCGGGCGGCGGCCCGGCCGGCATCCCGATCAACAAGTCGGCGAAGGCCGCCGACGTGGTCGCCACCGCGCTGAGCCCCGACTACCGCCTCGTCATCGCGTACGACGCGCACGAGATGTCGTTGAGCCGGGCCGATCTGGAGCGTCTCGAGCAGCACACCGTCGAGCTGCCCATCGCGTGCGTCGAGGGCTGGAGCGCGAGCGGGCACTGGACCGGCGTACGGGTGCGTGACCTGCTCGACCTCGTCGGAGCTCCCGCCGGCCGGGACCTGCGAGTGGAGTCGCTGCAGCCACGCGGACCCTTCCGGGCGACGACCTTGCCGGGGCACTTCGCGGACGACCCACTCACACTGCTCGCGCTCCGGCTCGGCGGCGAGCCGCTGGCGATCGACCACGGCTACCCGTGCCGGCTGATCGCCCCCGACCGGCCAGGTGTGCTGCAGACCAAGTGGGTCGGCCGACTCGAGGTGATCACGTGACCGGCACCCGGATCGCGCTGGGCCTGCTCGGACTGGCCGCTGCGGCCTACGGAGCACTCCAACTCCTCGACCTCGGCCTGGACAACCTGGTCGCGACCGTCACCTGGCTCGCCGGGGGAGTGCTGGTGCACGACGCGGTCGTCGCACCACTGACCATCGCCCTCTGGTTCGTCGTCTCGCGGGTGACCGGTCGGCGCCTGCCGGGCGCCGTGGTCGTCGGTGCGGTCGTCCTGGGCACGGTCACGGTGATCGCGGTCCCGGTGCTGGGCAGGTTCGGAGCCCGAGCGGACAACCCCACGCTGCTCGACCGGAACTATGTCCTCGGCTGGGCCATGCTTGCCACACTGACGGTGGTCGTGACGGCTGCCGTCGTGGCGGCGTCCCGACGTGGGAGAGGAGGTGACCGTGGCCCGGGTCCTGGTCGTCGATGACGACGTGACGGTGCGTGAGGTCGTGGTGTCCTACCTCAAGGCCGGAGGGCACGACGTCAGCGAGGCTGCCGACGGCGACGAGGCCCTGCGCTCGATGCGATCCGATCCTGCCGACCTCGTCGTGCTCGACCTGATGATGCCCGGCATCGACGGGCTCGAGGTCTGTCGGCGGCTGCGCACGACCAGTGACGTGCCGATCATCATGCTCACGGCCCTCGGCGCCGAGGTGGATCGAGTGGTCGGGCTCGAGTCCGGGGCCGACGACTACGTGACCAAGCCGTTCAGCCCGCGCGAGCTGGTGCTGCGCGTCGACGCGCTCCTGCGACGCGTGGGGGAGAAGGCGAAGCCCGCGACCGGCACGGTCGCCGACGGCGATCTCGTCGTCGACTCCGGCCGCCACGAGGTCACCCTCTCCGGACGTGTCGTGGCGCTGACCTCACGGGAGTTCGACCTGCTCCTCTTCCTCGTGACGAACCCCGGCACGGCGTACTCGCGCGAGGAGCTGCTCCAGCAGGTCTGGGGCTGGTCGTTCGGCGACCACTCCACGGTCACGGTGCACGTGCGTCGGCTGCGCGAGAAGGTCGAGCGCGACCCGAAGAGACCGACCCGCCTGGTCACGGTGTGGGGCGTCGGCTACCGGTGGGAGGCGGTCGCGTGAACGAGCGAAGCGAGCGAACAATTCGACACCGCCCCCTTGTGCCTCGTGCGCGCCCGCAGCGGAGCGAGGACGCGCATGAGTAGGGACCAGGTCGAGATCGTCTTCATCGCGGCCGGCTGGGCCGGAGGGGCCGGGATCCTCGGGCTCGGCGTGGTCTGGCTGTTCCGCCGACGGTCCGTCCGCTGGCTCACCGGCGCCGTCGCCGTGGTCGCGGTGGTTGCGGTGCTGGCCGGTGTGGTCGGCACGGCGAACGCGATGTTCCTCTCCGGGCACGACTTCGACGTGGTGCTGCTCGTCTCGCTCGTCGCCGGTGGAGTGGCGATGGCGATCGGCGCGGCTGTCGGCGCCGCGATGTCGTCGTGGTCGCAGGCCCTCCAGGACGAAGCCCGCCGGTTCGGCGAGAGCGGCGAGTTCGTCTCGCGCGTCGGAGGCCCCCGCGAGCTGCAGGGGCTGTCGGACGAGCTGGCCCGCACCAGCCTCAAGCTCCAGGAGTCCCGCGAACGGGAGGCTCGGCTCGAGGACTCCCGGCGCGAGCTTGTCGCCTGGGTCTCCCACGATCTCCGGACGCCGCTGGCCGGGTTGCGGGCGATGACGGAGGCCCTCGAGGACGGCATGGCCGACGACCCGTCGCGGTACCACCGTCAGATCCGTGCCGAGGTCGACCGGATGGTCCGGATGGTCGACGACCTCTTCGAGCTCTCCCGCATCCACGCCGGCAACCTGCGCCTCGCGCTCGAGCCGGTCGCTCTCGGTGACCTCGTCAGCGAAGCCATCGCCAGCGCCGACCCGGTCGCCCGCGCGCGCGGCGTACGGCTCGGTGGTGGCGTGGACGACGGGCTCGAGGTGGTCGGCGATCCCGCCGAGCTCTCCCGCGTGGTGGGCAACCTGCTGATGAACGCGATCCGGCACACCCCCGCCGACGGCGTGGTCGAGATCGTCGGCCGCTCGGCTCCGGAGGGTGTCGAGCTGTCGGTCACCGACGGCTGCGGCGGTCTGTCGAGCGAGGACATGGAGCGCGCCTTCGACGTGGCCTGGCAGGGCAGCGCGGCCCGTACGCCGGACGTCGCCGGTGTCTTCGGCAGCGGTGCCGGCCTCGGCCTGGCGATCGTCAAGGGCATCGTGGAGGCACATGACGGCACGGTGAGCGTGGTCAACCACGTCCCGGGGTGCCGCTTCCTCGTGCACCTGCCACAGCCTGCGTAGTCCCCTACTCTCGGGCCATGACGCGCACGGACAAGATGCTCTGCACGCTCTACGCAGCCTTCGCAGCGGTCGCCCTCGTGGGCACGCAGTGGGCACTGGTGGACTTCCTGCGCTCGCCGGACAACGACCTGGCAGCGATGACCGATCGCCTCACGGCGAACGACGTCGTCGGGTTCGTCAGCATCGACCTGGGCGTCGTCGCCCTGGTCGCGGCGGTCTTCATGGTCGTCGAGGGCCGCCGGATCCGGCTGCCGTGGTGGTGGGTCTACGTCGTGCTCGTCTTCCTCGTCGCCGTGAGTGTCGCGTTCCCGCTGTTCCTCATCGGCCGCACCCGGCACCTGGCCGGCCAGCGGGGCGTCAGCGCGCCGAGCTGATCTCGTACTCCGCCGGATCGACCTGCTCGGTGCGGCGCTTGTACTCCGCGACCATGCCGGGCCAGTTCGTCGTCACCCGACCGTTGGCGTCGCGGTACCAGCTGGCACAGCCACCCCACACGCTCTGCGCGAGCCGGCGCTGCACCTCGTCGTCGAAGCGCTCCTCGACCTCGGGTCGCACCGCGACGGTGCCACCGTCGCGCACCAGCTCGGCCAGCTGCCGGATGTACGACGCCTGCGACTCCATCATGTTGATGATCGAGCTGCCGCCGAGGTTGGTGTTCGGGCCGTAGACCAGACCGAGGTTCGGGAAGCCGGGCACGCAGATGCCGAGGTAGGCACGCGCACCCTCCGCCCAGGCCTCGTCGAGTGAGAGCCCACCGGCACCCTGGATCTTCATCGGCGCGAGGAACTCGGTCGCTGCGAAGCCGGTGCCGTAGATGATCACGTCGACCTCGTGCACGGTGCCGTCGTCGGCCCGCACGCCGTGCGGCAGCACCTCCACGATGCCGTGCGTGACCACCTCGACGTTGGGCTGCACGAGCGTCGGGTACCAGTCGTTGGAGAACAGCAGCCGCTTGCAGCCGATCGGGTAGTCGGGCTTCAGCTTGGCGCGCAGCTGCGCGTCGCGGACCTGCGTGCGCAGCAGCAGGTGCCACCCGGCCTCCATCAGCTTCTTCATCGGAGCCGTCCCGGTCAGGGACTTGTTCAGCTGCTCCGACAGCACCCAGGTCAGGTTGCGGCCGAAAGCCTGCGTCCAGGGCATCCGCGCGTAGAGCCGACGGCGGGTGTTGCTGTACTCGATGTCGGGCTTCGGGACGACGTACGGCGCCGACCGCTGGAAGACCGTCAGGTGGCCGACGGCCGGCTGGATGCCCGGGACGAACTGGATCGCGCTCGCACCGGTGCCGATCACGGCGACCCGCTTGCCGGTGAGGTCGACACCGTGGTCCCACTGTGCGGAGTGGAACGCCGGGCCGGCGAACGACTCGCGACCGGGCAGGTCCGGGATCGCGGGCCGCGAGAGCTGGCCGACCGCGGTCACCAGGAAGTCGGCGGTCAGCGTCTCGCCGGTGTCGGTCTCGACCCGCCAGGTCCGGGTGTCCTCGTCGTACGCCGCCCCGGTGACCTCGACGCCGGTCCGGACGAGCTCGCTCACACCGCGCTCGGTGACGACGCGCTCCATGTAGTCGAGGATCTCGTCCTGCCGGGAGTACCGGTGCCCCCACGTGGGGTTCCGGGCGAACGACCACGAGTAGAGGTTGGACGGCACGTCGCAGGCGGCGTTCGGGTAGGTGTTGTCGCGCCAGACGCCGCCGATCCGGTCGGCCTTCTCGAGCACGACGATGTCGGTGAACCCGTGGCGCTGCAGCTCGATCGCGGTGCCGAGCCCGCCGAAGCCGGCGCCGATGATCACGATGCGCGGTGTGGCCATGCACGAACACTAGGGACTGGCGGGCACTCGGTCCCAGACCCGGATGGCGCCGGCAATTGACAATTCCGGCCTAGGCTGGCCGGGTGCGCCTGGTCGAGCCGGAGGTCCGCGACTGGGACTTCCCGCGTCCGGTGGCCGGGATCGTCGTCCTCCTCGAGCATGCTCGTACCTCCGGTCTGGAAGCCGACATCCTGCTCGCCGGCACCGGCCTGCGGGCGTCCGTTCTCGGGGATCCCGACCGCGAGGTCACCGCCGCCCAGGAGCTGAGGGTGATCCGAAACCTGCTCCGGCACGGTGGTGCGTCCGCACGGTCGGGCGCAGTCCTGGGCCGGCGCTACCGGTTGAGCACCTTCGGCGTCGCCGGCTACGCGCTGGTCTCGAGCCGGACTCTGCTCGACGCGATCAACTTCGGGCTCCGCC
Organism: Propionibacteriales bacterium; assembly: GCA_019510315.1. Classification (GTDB taxonomy): domain Bacteria; phylum Actinomycetota; class Actinomycetes; order Propionibacteriales; family Nocardioidaceae; genus Marmoricola. The sequence continues at coordinate 32 of JAEKKP010000091.1, read as the reverse complement.
ACCTCGACCTCACCTTCACGTTCTCGATCCCG
>JAEKKP010000254.1 GCA_019510315.1 Propionibacteriales bacterium | reverse complement strand
CGTCGTCCATCGCCCCTGCAAACGCGCGCCATGGCTCGTCGCCGGAGCTGGTGCCGACATGGAACTCAGAGGGCAGGGCCGATCGCGCGCGGTCGAGGAACGTCTCGATCCGACGGAACGCCGACGCCGCGTCCTGCAGCGCCTCGAAGGAGAACTCGACGTGCGAGCGGTAGTGCGCGGCGACCATGTAGTAGCGCAGCTCGATGCCGCGCACCTGCTTGAGCACCTCGGGCACGAGGAGCGAGTTGCCGAGGGACTTGCTCATCTTCTCGCCGGAGGTGGTGATCCACGCGTTGTGCAGCCAGTACGACGCGAACCCGTGACCGGCCGCCCGCGACTGGGCCTGCTCGTTCTCGTGGTGCGGGAAGCGCAGGTCGACGCCGCCGCCGTGGATGTCGAAGGCGTCGCCCAGGTACTTGCCGGCCATCGCCGAGCACTCGATGTGCCACCCGGGGCGACCCCGCCCCCAGGGAGACGGCCACGACGCGGTCTCGGGCTCCGACGGCTTGTGGCCCTTCCACAGGGCGAAGTCGCGTGGGTCGCGCTTGCCGCGAGGGTCGGCGTCCTCGGCGGCTTCCATGTCGTCGATCGACTGGTGGGTGAGCTCGCCGTAGTCGGGCCACGACCGCACGTCGAAGTAGACGTCGCCCGACCCGTCCTCCGCGGCGTAGGCGTGCCCGCGCTCGATGAGGATGCCGATCAGCTCGAGCATCTCCGGCACGTGACCAGTCGCAGCGGGCTCGTAGGTAGGCCCCTGCTCGGCCGCCTTCGCCAGGATCTTGTCGTCGATGTCGGTGATGTTGCGGATGAAGGTGACGTCGTAGTCGCGCGCGAGCAGCCAGCGGCGCAGCACGTCGAAGTTCACCGCCGACCGCACGTGACCGACGTGCGGCTCGCTCTGGACGGTGAGGCCGCACACGTAGATGCCGGCCCTGCCCTCCTGCAACGGCACGAATTCGCGCACGTCGCCGGCGGCCGTGTCGTAGAGCCTCAGAGTCACCGGGCGAGTCTACTGACGCACGGACGATGTGAAAATCAGACATTTGTGGTGCTGGTGGGGTTAGCGTGGATCGGTGCCTTCCCCCACTGTCCGGCGCGTCCTGAGCAACCCGCGCGTCGTCGTCTCGCTGCTGGTCCTGGTTGCGCTCGTCGTCCCACTCGGCGTCCTGAGCCATGGCCGGACCGAGCCGAGGGACGCCCGGGTGCGCATGGTGGCCGACCCCTCAGCGGCCGGGGTGCTGACCCGCTACCTGAGCGCCGCGGACTTCGCGAGCGGCCGCGGCCGGGGCACGGCGTACGCCGACGGAGCGCTCCGGGCGCCGGGCACGCTCGGCCTGCGGACCGTCGGTGGTGTGCGCTTCGCGTTCTCCCGCTGGACCTCGGCGTGGGTGTCGCCCGGGCAGTCGTTCACCGAGCTGGTGCCGTCGTGGTCGGCGCGAACGCCGGGGCACTCGTGGCTCCAGGTGCGAGTGCGGGTGCGGGACAGCCAGGGTCGCGTGTCGGCGTACAAGGACCTCGGCCGGTGGGCGAGCCGCGACCGCTCGTTCAAGCGGCACAGCGCGGGTGCCCAGTCCGACGCGGTCGCGCGGGTCGCGACCGACACCCTGAAGGCCCAGCCCGGCGTCACCCTTGCCGGCTACCAGGTGCGGCTCCAGCTGATGCGGCTGCCGGGCCACGCCGGTCCGGCCGTGAGCTCTCTCTCGGCGGTCACGTCGCTGCCGCCGACCTCGGCTCCGGCAACGTCGAAGCCGCTGTCCGCGACGGCTGTCTCGCTCGCGGTGCCGGGCTACTCGCAGATGATCCACCGCGGGCAGGACCCTGAGTTCGGCGGCGGCGGCGAGGCGTGGTGCTCACCGACCTCGCTCGCGATGGTCCTCGGCTACTACGGCCGGCTGCCCGGGCCAGCGTCGTATGCGTGGGTCAACCGCCGGTACGCCGACCGCTGGGTCAACGGCGTCGCCCGGCAGACCTTCGACTACCGGTACGACGGCACCGGCAACTGGGCGTTCAATGCCGCCGTCGGCGCGCGCAGGCTGACCGATGCCTTCGTGACGCGGCTCCCCGACCTGGCGGCGGCCGAGCGGTTCCTGCGCGCGGGCATTCCTCTCGTGGTGTCGATCCGGTTCTCGCGCGGCGGACTGACCGGAGCGCCGATCTCCTCCACCGCCGGGCACCTCGTCGTCCTCGCCGGCCTCACCGCCGAGGGCAATCCGATCGTGATGGACCCCGCGGCTGCAAGCGACGCGACGGTGCCGCACACCTACGACCGCGCCCAATTCGAGCGCGCCTGGCTCGAGGGCTCGGGTGGGATGGCCTACGTGCTGCGCGACGCGGCGCACCCGCTGCCGGCGAGGCCGGCCGGCGTACGGGCGTGGTGATCGAGGACGCGTCAGCGGACTCGATCGTCGGTGGTTGAGCAGCGAGTTCGGCTGAGGAACGAAGCCGAAACCGAGCGTGTCGAAACCCGGTGACCTGACAAGGAGACGTGACCCCTAAACCCCGTAGCCGCCATCCACGTCCAGCTTCTGCCCACTGACGAACCCGGCGCGATCCGAGGCGAGGAAGCAGACGGCCTCGGCGACGTCGACGGCCTGGCCGAACCTCCGCAACGGGATGTTGCCGCGGGCGGCCTCGAGGGCGCGGTCGTCGAGCTCGCCGGAGCCGATCAGGCGGCTGGCCATGCCGTCGGTCAGCATGCCCGGGCCGACACAGTTGACCCGCACGCCGAACCGACCCTCCTCGGCCGCAAGTCCACGGACCAGCGCCTCGACAGCAGCCTTCGGCACCGACGACAGCCCGTCGCGCACCGGGAACCGCGAGGTCGCGGCCGTCGTCACCGCCACGACGTTGCCGCCGGCCGCCCGCAGCGCCGGGAGCGCCGGGGCGACGACCCGGAAGAACGCGGCCGCGTCCGAGTCGAGCTGCTCGGCGAGGTCTGCCGGCGCCACCTTGCTCAGGTGTCGCATCGGCACGTGCGGACCGGCCGCGTAGATCAGCGTGTGCAGCGCGCCGTACGTCTCGACCACCTGTGCGACCGCGGCCGCACACGCGTCGTCGTCCTGGAGGTCGAGCTGCAGGGCTTCGCCGCGCACGCCGTACGCCGTCGCCTCCGCCACCGCTGCGAGCGCCTTCTCGGGCGACGAGCGGTACGTCGCGACGACGGCACTGCCTCGCTCGCCGAGCATCCGCACGATCGCCCGGCCGATCCCGCCGCTGCCGCCGATCACGAGCGCCGCGCCGGCGCGGTCCGCGAAGTCCTGGTCCATCCGCGCAGCGTAGGGCCGCGACGCGGTCAGTGTGCGTTGAACGACACCGAGTGCCACCCGGTCGCGCCGTCGGGGACCACGTCGGTC
>JAEKKP010000253.1 GCA_019510315.1 Propionibacteriales bacterium | reverse complement strand
GCCAAGTGTGCGAGGGGGTCGACCCGATGGGGCGCGGCCGTGCGAAGGCGAAACAGACCAAGGTTGCCCGCGATCTGAAGTACCGCACTCACGAGACGGACTTCAGTCAGCTGGCCAAGGAGCTCCACGGGGACGAGGATCCGTCCGCGGAGGCCGAGCCCGACGCAGAACCCGACGAGTGGGCGGACTATTCGCCCTCGTCCTCCCGCGACTGACCTGCGGCCGGGCCCACGCTCGGGAGGCTCAGCGCCGTAGCCACAGCTCCCGACGGCCGATGGCAGCCATCCGGCGCTCGGCGATCCGGTCTGCGGCGACCGACGGCGGCACGTCCTCGTCGTCGGCGATCCGGAACACCTCGCGGGTCGTGTCGAAGATGCGCTCCGACCGCTGCCGGGCACGCTCGAAGTCGAAGCCGACCAGCTCGTCGGCGACCTGGATCAGGCCGCCGGAGTTCACGCAGTAGTCCGGCGCGTAGAGGATGCCGGCGTCGGCCAGCAGCTTCTCGACGCCGGGGTGCGCCAGCTGGTTGTTCGCGGCGCCGCAGACCACGCGGGCCTTGAGCCCGGCGACCACGTCGTCGGTGAGCGCGCCGCCGAGCGCACACGGGGCATAGACGTCGAGAGCATCCTGGACGAGCTCGTCGGTGCTGCCCGCGGCCCGGACCTCCGGGTGCGTCTCGAGCACGCGCAGGACCGCCTCCGGTGACACGTCGGAGACCACGACGCGGGCGTCGTCCTCGAGGAGGCGCTCGACGAGGTGGCGTCCGACCTTGCCGACGCCCGCGACCCCGACCGTCCGGCCGGCGAGCGAGGGCACGCCCCAGGCGATCTCGGCCGCGGCGCGCATGCCCTGGAACACGCCGTACGCCGTGAGCACGGAGGAGTCGCCGGCGCCACCGTTCGCCGTCGAGCGTCCGGTGACGAAGTCGCACTCGCGGGCCACGACGTCCATGTCCTCGCTGTAGGTGCCGACGTCGCAGGCCGTGATGTAGCGCCCGTGCAGCGACTGCACGAACCGCCCGTAGGCGCGCAGGAGGGCCTCGGACTTCGCGGTCGCGGGGTCCCCGATGATCACGGCCTTGCCGCCGCCGAGGTCGAGGCCGGCGAGCGCGGCCTTGTAGGACATCCCGCGGGCGAGGTTGAGCACGTCGGTCAGGGCGGCGGCCTCGTCGGCGTACGGGTAGAAGCGGGTGCCGCCCAGGGCCGGGCCCAGGGTGGTGGAGTGGATCGCGATGATCGCGCGGAGGCCGCTGGCCTCGTCGGCGCAGAAGACGACCTGTTCGTGGCCGTCGAGCTCGGCGAAGACGCCGTTTGCCACACTGTCCTGGACTCGTTTCACAGCTCTGCCTCACGGTCACGGCACCAGGGGTGGCGGTGCCTTGGTCGGCGATGCGATGCCCGGCTGGGGTGGCGCCGGAACGAGACAAACCCTACTCGGGTTACGGGCGGTCTGCCCGATTTGTGAATCTGTCTAGACCGCTGACGGCGTGTCCGTTTGGTCTGCTTTACACGACTTGCCGTGAGTGTCATGCTCGATATGTCCTCAAGACGAACGAACCACCGAACGAGGGGCACCACCATGCAGCACACCACCGAGACCGAGACCCTGCTGACACCCGCCGAGGTGGCAGCGATGTTCCGCGTGGACCCGAAGACCGTGACCCGTTGGGCGAAGGCCGGCAAGCTGAGCGCGATCCGCACGCTCGGGGGCCACCGCCGCTACCGCGAGGCCGAGGTCAAGGAGCTGCTCGGTGGCGTGATCCCGCCGCAGCGCGGCGCCGCGGACTGACCCGCACGCACCACACGTCCCAGGGCTCGACGCCGATGGCGTCGGGCCCTGTTGTGTTCTCCGGTACGCCGCGGTCTCAGAACGAGCCGTGCCGTCCCGCGCCCTCGGCGAACCTCGTGGCCCCGTCCACGGACTCCGCCTCCACCGCGCGCAGCCCGTGGCGGAACTCCGCCGCGAGGCCGTCGTCCTCGCTCAGCCCCCACTGCTCGAGTGCGCTGGCGCGATCGCTGCGCACGCAGACCTGAGGAAAGGCCGCGATCTCTGTGGCCAGGGCCTGTGCCCGGGCGAGCGCTTGTCCGGGGGGAGCGATCCGGTTGACCAGCCCGATGGCGAGCGCCTCGTCCGCCAGGACCGGCCGTCCGGTCAGGATCAGGTCCATCGCCCGGGAGTGCCCGATCAGCCGCGGCAGCCGGACCGTGCCGCCGTCGATCAGCGGGACCCCCCAGCGGCGGCAGAAGACGCCGAGCACCGCGTCCTCGGCAGCCACACGCAGGTCGCACCAGAGCGCGAGCTCGAGCCCGCCGGCGACGGCGTGGCCCTCGACGGCGGCGATCACCGGCTTGCTCAGGTGCATCCGGCTCGGCCCCATGGGACCGTCGCCGTCCGGCTCCAGGCGGTTGACCGACTCCCCACGGCTCAGTGCCTTGAGGTCGGCGCCGGCGCAGAAGGTGCCGTCCGCGCCGGTCAGCACCGCGACGCTCGCCGAGTCGTCGGCGTCGAAGGCCCGGAAAGCGTCGGCCAGCGCCTCGGCCGTGGTGCGGTCCACGGCGTTGCGCGCCTCGGGTCGGTCGATCGTGACGGTCAGGACGGGGCCG
>JAEKKP010000176.1 GCA_019510315.1 Propionibacteriales bacterium | reverse complement strand
GCCTCGAGGTCCGGCAGGTCGGCCTCGTCGCGGACCCGCCTGCCCAGCGCAGGCGCCTCGATCCAGGAGATCTCCGCGACCTCCGCCAGAGCCGCCACCACCGCGGCCAGGTCACCTGCGTGCAGGACGTCCGCGCCGTCGGGGCCGTCCAGGCCCGCCAGCACCGCGGCCGGGATCACCACGGGTGACGTCACCTCGCGCAGGTCGGCGCGGTCGACGGTCTCCCCGAGCCGGTCGCCGTCGATCCGCTTCACGGTGTCGGTCACGGGGCGGAACCCGACGACGACCGCGTCGGTCACCTCCGACCGCTCGACGGCCGCGCGCAGGAAGTCGACCGGCGTCAGCGGGCAGAGCGGGTCGTGGAGGACGAGCGCGCGGCCGGACCGGCGTACCTCGTCGAACGGGACGGTCGCGTCGAAGAGCACGGCCCCGGCCTCGCCGAGGGCCCACGACGCGGCCGCCACGAGCGACTCGCCGTGGACGAGCGCGAACGGCAGCGAGCCGCGGCCCTCGACCGGGACCCACCCGAGCGGGCCGTCCTCATCCATGCGGCCACATTAGGCGTGAGAAACAACAACGCCCCCGACCGCGTAGGTCGGGGGCGTCGTCGCTGAGCTCAGGAGGCGAGCACCTCGTCGAGGATGGCCTCGGCCTTGTCCTCGTTGGTGTGCTCGGCCAGGGCCAGCTCGGAGACGAGGATCTGGCGCGCCTTGGCCAGCATCCGCTTCTCGCCGGCGGAGAGGCCACGGTCGCGCTCCCGGCGCCAGAGGTCGCGGACGACCTCGGCCACCTTCATCACGTCACCGGAGTGCAGCTTCTCCAGGTTGGCCTTGTAGCGGCGCGACCAGTTGGTGGGCTCGTCGGGGACGATCGCGCGCAGCACGTCGAACACCCGGTCGAGGCCCTCCTTGTCGACCACGTCGCGGACTCCGACAAGGTCCAGGTTGCACGCTGGCACCCGGACCACCAGGTCCTGCTGGGCCACGATGCGGAGCACGAGGTACTCCTTGGCTTCGCCCTTGATCGTGCGCATCTCGATGTCCTCGATGATGGCAGCCCCGTGATTTGGATAAACGACCGTTTCGCCGACGGTGAAAGTCATGTGCTTGTGAACCCCTTTCGAGGTGACCAGTCTAACACGCGGGGCGAGCCGCCGATTTCACGTTTGCGCAGGTCAGAGCCGTTATCGAGGCTTGACAACTGGGCGTTCGATGTGCGTCGTACGCCGTGGTGGTGGCCTCGCACCGACCGTCCGTGTGCCGGTTCTGTCCACCTCCACCGGGGCGATGCCGATAGTTTTCGCCCATGAGCGATGCGCTTGCTGTCTCGCGTTCGGGCCGGGTCAGGGACCTCGTTCGCAGCGCCCACCCCAAGCAGGCGGTGTTCCTCGCCGCCGTGCTCGGTGTGCTCGCCGCGATCGACGGGAGGGCCGAGCGCGAGTACCTCTCGACCGCAGCGGCCGTGCTCGCCGTCCAGCTCTCGCTCGGGCTGTCGAACGACCTGTGCGACCAGCACCACGACTACCGCGCGCAGACGGTGGGCAAGCCGATCGCCAGCGGCGTGCTGCCGGCCAGCCGGGCGAGCTACTGGATGATGGTGTTCGTCCTCCTCGCCGTGCCGCTGGCGGTGCAGAACGGTGCCGTGGCCGGGGCAGCCCTCCTGGCCACGCTTCCGATCGGGTGGGTGCACAACCGGTGGCTGCACCGCACCGCCTTCTCCTGGCTGGGCTGGACGCTGACCTTCGGGCTGCTCCCGGCGTTCCTCGCGTACGGCGGCTGGGCGGGCGGCAAGCACGGTGACCCGCCGACCCTCGCGGTGACCGGGGCGGCCGCGGCCGTCGGGTTCTGCCTGCACTTCGTCACGACGCTGGGCGACCTCGTCGACGACAACAAGTCGGGCGCCCGCAACCTGCCGCTGCGGATCGCGCTGCGCGTCGGCGCCCCGCGCGTGCTGGTGCTCACGATCCTGCTGACGGCGGCTGCGGTCGCCGGTCTCGCGATGGCCACGCTGACGATCGGGCTGCGTCAGTGAGGCGGTAGGCTGCAGCCGCGCCGAACCGGTGCGGTACGCCGCCCGCGACCCGGCGCTGCCCGTCCGTCGTACCGAGAGGACCCGAGGTCCGTGAAGTCCCCGACCCTGCGCCGCGTCGCGATCGCCGCCTTGTTGCTGGCGCCCGCCCTGACCGCGTGTGGCTTCAACGAGCAGACCGACAAGGTCTACCAGCCCGCTGTCGGCGTCAACGACCGCTCGGGCACCATCGACATCCTCAACGCTCTGATCGTGAGCGGCACCGATGGCTCCGGCACGTTCGCCGGCACGCTGGTGAACAAGGACCAGACCCAGGGCGACACGCTCGAGGGCGTGACCGGCACCGGCCTGACCGCGGCCCGCAAGAGCGTCGACGTCCCCGCCGCCGGAGCGGCCAACCTCGCCGAGACGGGAGCGATCACGCTCAAGGGCACGAGCATCGTGCCGGGCCACTGGGTCACGCTGACGTTCGCGTTCAGCAGCGGCCAGTCGACGACGGTCAAGGTGCCGGTCGTCGAGGCCGGCGGCGACTACGCCCACGTACAGCTCCCGAGCTCGTCGACGCCGTCGTCGAGCCCCTCCTCGGCCGAGTGACGGGCGCATGGCGACGCTGATCCTGCTCCGCCACGGCGAGAGCGACTGGAACGCGAAGAACCTGTTCACCGGCTGGGTCGACGTGGCCCTCACCGACAAGGGCCGCGCCGAGGCCACCCGTGGCGGCGCCCAGCTGGTCGAGGCCGGACTGCTGCCCGACGTGGTGCACACGTCGCTGCAGCGCCGCGCGATCACCACGGCGCACCTCGCCCTCGACGAGGCCGACCGGCACTGGATCCCGGTCCGCCGCTCGTGGCGGCTCAACGAGCGCCACTACGGCGCGCTGCAGGGCAAGGACAAGAAGCAGGTCCGCGACCAGTACGGCGAGGAGCAGTTCATGCTCTGGCGTCGCTCGTACGACGTCCCGCCGCCGCCGATCGACGACGACGACCCGTACTCCCAGGCCGGCGACCCCCGCTACGCCTCGCTCGGCGACGAGATGCCGCGCAGCGAGTGCCTCAAGGACGTCGTCGCCCGGATGCTGCCCTACTGGGACGCCGCGATCGTCCCCGACCTCGCCGCCGGCCAGACGGTCCTGATCGCCGCCCACGGCAACAGCCTCCGCGCCATCGTCAAGCACCTCGACCAGGTCTCCGACGACGACATCGCCGGCCTGAACATCCCCACCGGCATGCCCCTGGTCTACGAGCTCGACGAGCAGCACGTCCCCACGGTTGCCGGCGGTCGCTACCTCGACCCCGAGGCGGCGGCGGCTGCTGCTGCGGCCGTGGCGAACCAGGGCCGCTGATCCAGACGCTGCCCAAGGTCACCAGGTTTCGACAGGCCCAACCACCGGTGGTTGAGCCTGTCGAAACCCGGTGACGCTCGATCAGGGCAGGTACGCCGGCTGCTCGCCGGTGACGAGGAACACCACCCGGCGGGCGATGGAGACGGCGTGGTCGGCGATCCGCTCGTAGTAGCGGCCGAGCAGGGCGATGTCGACGGCGGGCTCGACGCCGTGCTTCCAGTCGGAGCCGAGCAGCTCGCGGAACGACGACCGGCGCAGGCGGTCCATCTCCTCGTCGACCTGCTCGAGCTCCTCGGCGGCGGCGATGTCGGAGTCGGCGATGATCCGGCCGACCTTGGCGACCATGACCTCGGCCACGGTGGACATCCGGGCGATCGTGGGGACCAGCTCGGCCGGTACGGCGACGTCGGGGATCCGGAGCCGCGCGATCTTCGCGATGTGGACCGACAGGTCGCCCATGCGCTCGAACTCGCCGACCATCCGCAGCGACGCGACCAGCATGCGCAGGTCGCCGGCGACGGGGTTCTGGAGCGCGAGCAGGTCGAAGCTGCGGTCCTCGATCCGGGCGCGGAGGTCGTCGACCGCCACGTCCTCGGAGATCACCTTCTCGGCCAGCTGGGCGTCACCGTCGAGCAGCGCACGCGTCGCCTGGGAGACGGCTTCGCCGACGAGCCTGGTCATCTCGAGCAGGTCGTCGCGGATCGAGTCGAGCTGGTCGCTGTAGGCGTCGCGCATGTCGGAAAGACTAAGCGCGGCAGGTGAACGGACGGGGACGCCGCGTGAACGGGTGGCGAACAGTCCTTGAAGGCCACCTCCTGCGGCGGAACAGCAGGTGAAACCCTGCGTACGATCGCTGACGTGAGCTCGACGACGCAAGCGCTGCTGTTCGCCCTGCTCGGGGCGGCCCTCGGAGCCGGCGTCGTGCTCGCCTGGCGGATCAGCGAGTCGCAGACGCGACCTGAGCTGACGCTCAGCTCGACCCTGCCACCCGGCATCGCGGCCGTGCTGTCGGTCCTGCGCAGCAGCGCGCTCGTGGTCGACAGCGGCGAGCAGGTGCTGAAGGCGTCGGCCCCCGCGATCGCGATGGGTCTGGTGCGAGACCGGCGGATCGCCGTACGCGAGCTGGCCGACCTCGTCCGCCAGGTACGCCGTGACGGGCAGATCCGTGAGACCGAGATCGTCATGCAGCGCGCTCCCGGTACGCCGCCCCGGCACGTCTCGGCCCGGGTCGCGCCGCTGAGCTCGCAGCTGGTGCTGGCCCTCGTCGAGGACCGCACTCGCGAGCACCGCGTCGAGTCGATCCGCCGTGACTTCGTGGCCAACGTCAGTCACGAGCTGAAGACGCCCGTCGGGGCGATCCGGCTGCTCTCCGACGCGGTGATCGACGCAGCAGACGACCCCGAGGCGGTGCAGCGCTTCGCCGGCCGGATGCACACCGAGAGCGAACGCCTCACCCGGCTGGTGCAGCAGATCATCGAGCTGTCGCGGCTGCAGGGCGACGACCCGCTGGACGAGCCGGTGGCCGTCGACGTCGACGACCTCCTTGCGCGGATCCTCGACGAGAACTCGACGGACGCGAGCTCGAGCGGCATCTCGCTCGTCCGTGACGGCGAGGAAGGGCTCGTGCTGCTGGGCAGCCGCGAGCAGGTCGCCGTCGCGGTCGGCAACCTCGTGGCCAACGCCGTCGCCTACTCCCCCGAAGGCTCGAGCGTCGTCGTCTCCGCTCGGGCGGGCGAGAGCACCGTCGACCTGAGCGTCACCGACCAGGGCATCGGCATCCCGGCCGACGAGATCGACCGGATCTTCGAGCGGTTCTACCGCGTCGACCCCGCCCGGCACCGGTCCACCGGCGGCACCGGCCTCGGTCTGTCCATCGTCAAGCACGTGGCGGCGTCGCACGGCGGCGACGTACGTGTCTGGTCCGTCGAGGGGCAGGGCTCGACGTTCACGCTGACCCTGCCGAGGAAGGTACCCACCATGGAGTCCCCCGAAATGAAGTCACCCTCATGACCCGCGTGCTCGTCGTCGAGGACGAGGAGAGCTACAGCGACGCCCTTTCGTACCTGCTGCGCAAGGAGGGCTTCGAGGTGGCGGTCGCCGCGACCGGACCCGACGCGCTCGCCGACTTCGACCGCTCCGGCGCCGACATCGTGCTCCTGGACCTGATGCTGCCGGGCATGCCGGGCACCGAGGTGTGCCGGCAGATCCGGCAGACCTCCAACGTGCCGGTGATCATGGTCAGCGCGAAGGACGACGAGGTCGACAAGGTGGTCGGGCTCGAGCTCGGCGCCGACGACTACGTCACCAAGCCCTACTCCCCGCGCGAGCTGGTCGCCCGCATCCGCGCGGTCCTGCGTCGCGGTGCCGACCCCGACCTCGCGCCACCGACCCTCGAGGCCGGACCGGTGCGGATGGACGTCGAACGGCACGTCGTCACCATCGCCGGTGACGAGGTGCGGTTGCCGCTCAAGGAGTTCGAGCTGCTCGAAATGTTCCTGCGCAACGCCGGCCGGGTGCTCACGCGCGGTCAGCTGATCGACCGCGTGTGGGGCTCCGACTACGTCGGCGACACCAAGACCCTCGACGTGCACGTGAAGCGGCTGCGCGCCAAGATCGAGCCGAACCCCGCCGAGCCGACGCTGCTGACCACCGTGCGAGGCCTGGGCTACAAGCTCGATCTCTGAGTTCGGGCTCGGGTGGGGACCCTGGATCGCTCATCGGGTTTCGAGACGGTTGCTGCGCAACCTCCTCAACCACCGGGCGGCAGGGTCCTCTACGCGGTTCTGGGTGGTTGAGGAGGGCCGTCAAGGCCCGTCTCGAAACCTGGCGAGCCGAGGTGGGGTCTGTGCCGATGTCACGGGGTTTCGAGACGGTTGCTGCGCAACCTCCTCAACCACCGCAGTTCGACGTTGCTGCGCAATCTCCTCCACCACCGCAGTTCGACGTTGCTGCGCAACGTCCTCAACCACCGCGGGCGAGGCGAGCCTGCCGGTACCTGCCGGCAGACTCGCCTCGTCGCCGGCTACAGCCCGCTGAGCGACGTCCGCCAGATCCCGCGGCCGTGCGTGGCGGCGTACAGGAAGCCGTCCGGGCCGACGCTGAGGTCGTAGACCGTCGTCAGCGGCAGGGCGTTCGGCATTCCCGACCTGGCCCCGACGCGAGTCCAGCCCGAGACGTTGCCGCTGCCGTCGATGTCCCCGACCATCACGCCGTAGTCGGTGCCGACCACGAGCTTGTTGCCCACGCGGAGCACGTCGGTCGCCGGCACGTCCGGGGTGCCCGCGGACTCGTTGGTCCAGGTCACCCCGCCCGATGAGGTCAGGACGCCCTTCCAGACGTGGTCCTGGCCGGCACCCGGGCCCTCGATGAAGGTCCGGTTGTAGCCGTTGAAGACGAGGTAGACCGTGGCCGTCCCGCCCGAGACGCTGTCGATGTAGACACCGCTCGGGTAGCGGTTGGGCAGTCCGGTCATGTCCAGCTCGTGCCAGGTGCCGCCGAGGTTGGTCATCACACCGCGGGAGAAGCCGGTGCTGTTGCAGTTGGCCTCACCGCACCACGCTGCCACCACGACGTCCTTCGTCGCGTCCTGCTTGGCGGCCGGGTCGGCGACGGCGTCGAGGCCGACCACCATCCGGGTGGCGGTGCCGAGCGTGGCCCGCTTGGTCCAGCCGTGGTTCGGCAGGGAGGCGGCCTGGGCCGGGGTCGTGGAGAAGCCCAGGTCGTGCGTCCAGACCGAGTTGCCGCCCGCCACCCAGCGCTCCGAGGTGTGGTCGCCGGTGTTCTCCGAGCCGCGGACGACCCGGAACGGAGCGGTGAACCGCGGGTTGGCGTCCGGCACGCTGATGTCGTACGACGCCTTGTGGGAGCCGTCCGTCACGCCGCAGTTCGTCGTGAACCAGAGCGTCAGGTAGACGTACTCGTCGAGGATCTGGCAGCCGTTGTTCGGGTTGACGATGATGTCGCCACCGTCGCCGCCGAACGGCGAGACCATCTCGACGTGACCCTGGTTGTCCTTCCGGTCACCGCGCAAGAGCGAGCCGCCGTTGTCCTGCAGCCCACCGGCCACGGCGTACCCGGGCCGGTCCGGGTCCTTACCGACGCCAACCGAGTAGTACTGCAGCGTGGCGAGCCCCTGCGAGTGGCTCACCCAGTCGGTAGCGTGCCCGTCCTTGGTGGTGGCGCCGTTGTTGATGGGTCGCGACTTCACGCCGCCGTCGTTGCCGACGTAGACGCGGTCGCCGTACGTGACGATCGAGTGCTGGTCGGAGTGCGTCGTCTCGGGACAGGTGTTCTTCGACGCCAGGATGTTCCAGCAGGCGAAGCCGAAGTTCCAGTACGGACCAGGCGTCGTCCAGCCCGACCCGCCGTTCGTCGACTCGTAGACCTCCTCGAGACCGACCCACACGTGGTCGGGGTTGCCCGGCTCGGTCGCGATGAAGTTGTTGTACCAAGCCTGCACGCCGGGCCGGTAGTCGAGCCCGCCCTTGCCGTGCAGGGCCGAGCCGGAGTCGGAGAGCTTGCCGCTGTCGGCAATCCGGTTCCACGGGCCGGCGAGCGAACCGCTCGGCGACTTGTAGACGCCGTACAGCACCGTCTGCGGGGAGTGCGCCAGCTTCGTCGGCGACTCGACCACGGCGTAGAGGACCTTCTTGTGCCCGGCGGCGTCGGTTCCCCAGGCGAACTCGGTGTTGCCGACCTGCTGGTAGCCGAGGCCGCCCTGCGGGTTCACCTGGTTGAACGTGCCCGCGTTGCCGGTCGGGCTGGAGTAGAAGCCGTTGTAGCTCGCGTCGCCGCTGCGCCAGGCGGCGTTGACCAGGACGGCGCCGCTGTCGTCGATCGCGACGTCGTTGACGATGTTCTTGTACGGCGTGGTGATGTCGCTGTCCGCGCCCTCGTTGGGCATGAACACCTTGGTCCACGCCGCTGCCCCGCTCAGCGGGTAGCGCCAGAGGCCGCGCGTCGTCGCGGCGTACGCGAACCCGTGCACGTCGTCGAACCGCACCTTGTTGATGCCGCGGCTCTCCAGCTCGATGCCGCCGACGCGGTCGCTGTCCTTGAACTGTGCGGTGGCGAGGTCGGGGTCGGTCGCCCTCGGGTCGCGGAAGACGCCCGCGCCGACGTACGACGTGGCGCCGGTGTTCGCCTCACCCGTCGCGTACCAGAGCGCGTTGTCGTGGAACTCGAGGTCGCCGGTCGAGAGCGACAGGATGCCGTCGGAGATCGGCTGCCAGTCACCGTCATCGCTTGGGTCACCGAGCTTGGTGCCGAGGCTCTTGCGGAAGACGCCGCCGTTGGCACCACCGGCGAACAGGTAGCCACCGCCGGCGGCAAGGCCCGTGATCCGGCCGGCGACGTAGCCGGCGCCGCCCGAGGAGTTCGAGTTGTCGGGGTCGCGGTAGTTCGGGTCGTCGGCGTCGTACGGGAGGTTGGTCACCTCGGACCAGCTGCTGCCGTTGGAGGCCAGGTTGCGGAAGTTGCCCAGGCTGCTCGAGAGCTGGCCGGCCGCGACCGAGCCGTACGGCGCGAGGCGCGCGTCTGCGGCGGCGGTCATCGACGCGAGGATCTCCGAGGACTCCGAGTCGGGGCCACCGACGACCCCGGGAACGCCGTGCTCGGCACCCTCGCGCTCGCGCTCCTCCTTCGCCTCCTTGCCGCCGGTCCGTTCGAGGTAGCCGACGTAGCGCGGACCGGATTCACGGTCACCGTCGCCACCGCCGCCGTGCGCCACCGCAAGGCCGGCGGCGACAAGTGCCGCCACCGCCCCCAACGCCACCGAAATCCGCACACGTCCGGAAGACTTCATCTCGGGGACCTCTCCTGGAAGAAGAATTGCCGCCAAGGGAGCGGCGGAGCCACCGTAATCGGAGAGCAGCCTCCTGGGAAGGTGCACACGTCAGGGCCTGCCGGAAATACTGGGCGGGTGAGCATCCAGGAGATCGTCCCCGAGCGGCTGAGCGAGCTGCTCGGCGACCGGCGCTGGCTGGTGCTCACCGGCGCTGGCGTCTCCACCGACTCCGGGATCCCGGACTACCGCGGGCCGGGAGCACCGACGCGGACGCCGATGACGATCGCCAGGTTCCGCTCGGGCCACGCGGCGCAGCAGAGGTACTGGGCGCGCAGCTTCCTGGGCTGGTCGG
>JAEKKP010000252.1 GCA_019510315.1 Propionibacteriales bacterium | reverse complement strand
CGACCTGCTGGAGAAGGTGCGCGAGATGCGCCGCTACACCTGGATCCTGCTCAGCCAGAACGCCCAGGTGGTCGGGCTCCACGACGGCGTCCTGACAGTGGGGTTCAAGAACGCCGGAGCGCGCGACTCGTTCGTCGGCGGCGGCAGCGAGGAGATCCTGCGGCAGGCGGCGATCGACGTGATCGGCGCCGACTGGCAGGTCGAGGCGATCGTCGATCCCTCGGCGGACCCCGGAGCCGGCACGGCGCCGCGGGTGACCAAGCCCGCCGTCGAACCGCCGCCACCGAGCGCCGCGGAGCCGGTTCCCCCGGTCGAGGCGCCACCGTCACGACCGGCCGCCCAGCCCGACGCGATCGCGTCGGTGCGCAGCAGCATCGCGCCGACCCGCACCGGCGAGCGCCCTGCGAAGGCGGCCGACGAGCGCGACGCCGATGCCGACCCCGACGACCCCGACGCCGACGACTCCGGCATCGACGGCGCAGAGCTCCTGCAGCGCGAGCTCGGTGCCACCGTGATCGACGAGATCCCCCACGAGTAGGAGCACTCCGATGACGCAGGACAACCCGATGGGCGGATTCGACCTCGGCGCGATGCTCGAGCAGGCCCAGCAGATGCAGGCGCAGCTGATGAACGCCCAGGCCGAGCTGGCCGGGCAGACCGTCGAGGGCAGCGCCGGCGGCATCCGGGTGACTCTGTCCGGCACCGGTGAGCTGGTCGGCGTGCACGTGCCGCCGGGCACGTTCGACGGCAACGAGGAGGAGTCGCTCTCCGACCTCGGTGACCTCGTCGTGGCGGCCTTCCGCGACGCCAAGGCGCGGGCCGACCAGCTCGCGTCGGCGGCGCTCGGCCCGCTGGCCGGCGGCCTGGGCGATCTCGGCGGCCTGACGGGCGGCTCACCCGGTGTATGAGGGTGTCGTCCAGGACCTGATCGACGAGCTCGGCCGGCTGCCCGGTGTCGGACCCAAGGGCGCCCAGCGCATCGCGTTCCACCTGCTCGCGGCCGACCCGGTCGACGTACGCCGGCTCGCGGAGGTGCTCCTCGAGGTCAAGGCCAAGGCGCGGTTCTGCTCGGTGTGCGGCAACGTCGCCGAGGAGGAGCAGTGCCGGATCTGCCGCGACCCGCGCCGCGACCCCGCGCAGATCTGTGTCGTGGAGGAGTCCAAGGACGTCGTCGCGATCGAGCGCACGCGTGAGTTCCGCGGCCGCTACCACGTCCTGGGCGGTGCGATCTCGCCGCTGGAAGGGATCGGCCCGGAGCAGCTGCGCATCCGCGAGCTGATCGCGCGACTCGAGGACGGCACCGTCACCGAGATCATCCTGGCGACCGATCCCAACATCGAGGGCGACGCCACTGCGGCGTACCTCACGCGCATGTTGCGGCCAATGGGCTTGCAGGTCACGCGTTTGGCGAGTGGACTACCGGTGGGAGGCGACCTCGAGTACGCCGACGAGGTCACTCTGGGGCGAGCCTTCGCCGGACGGCGCAGTGCCGGTGAATGACGGGGCAGGGAGAGTGAGGGTCCGATGACCGACAGCGAGCTCGAGGACTTCGGGCAGCAGATCGCCGACGCGAGCGAGGCGTTCCTCCTCGGCCTGCGGGCGATCTCGAGCGAGGACGACGGCGGGTCCGCTGTCCCGCTGCTGCTGCTCGAGGTGAGCCAGCTGCTGCTGGCCGGCGCGCGCCTCGGCGCGCAACGCGACTTCCAGCCCGAGAGCCAGTACCAGCCCGACGTCGGGCCCGATCCCGACCTCGACGCGATGCGGCTCCGGCTGGCCGACAAGCTGGGCGAGCTGGACACCTATGCCCACAACATCGAGCCCTACGACCCCGACACGGTGCCGGCCCAGATCTCCGACGACCTCACGCTGATCGCCACCGACATCGCCAACGGCCTGCGGCACTTCCGCGCCGGCAACGTCGAGGAGGCGTTGTGGTGGTGGCAGTTCTCCTACCTCGCGTCGTGGGGCAACAACGCCTGTGGCGTGCTGACGGCGCTGCACTCGATCGTCGCCCACGCGCGGCTCGACCTCGACATCGAGGGCGAGGAGGAGCTGGTCGAGGAGGCCGAGGCCGTGCTGGACGTCGCCGGGGACGGCCTGTAGGACTCGGTAGAATCTCGCTGGTACTGCACGTCCCGACCGCGGGACGATGCGGGCGCGAGAAGCGAGGAGAGCAGCCGTGGGCATTGTCGTGCAGAAGTACGGCGGCTCCTCGGTTGCCGACGCCGAGAGCATCAAGCGGGTCGCCCGCCGGATCGTCGAGACCAAGAAGGCCGGCAACCATGTCGTCGTCGTGGTCTCCGCCATGGGTGACACCACCGACGAGCTGATCGACCTCGCCAACCAGGTGTCCCCGACCCCGGCCGGTCGTGAGCTGGACATGCTGCTGACCGCCGGCGAGCGGATCTCGATGGCACTGCTCGCGATGGCGATCGGCAACCTCGGGCACGACGCGCGCTCGTTCACCGGCAGCCAGGCGGGCGTGATCACCGACGGCGCCCACGGCAAGGCCAAGATCATCGACGTGACGCCGGGCCGGATCGAGCAGGCGCTCGACACCGGGGCGATCGCGATCGTCGCCGGCTTCCAGGGCGTCAGCCAGGGCA
>JAEKKP010000175.1 GCA_019510315.1 Propionibacteriales bacterium | reverse complement strand
ATGGCGAAAGGTCTTCGACTCTGGCCTGGGGCACACCTCGCCGGTCACTCGACCCCCTGCCGCGGACAGAGCAGCACTGCGTCCGATGGCGAAAGGTCTTCGACTCTGGCCTGGGGCACCCTCCTCAACGTCGTCGAGTGGCCAGGAACGGCCCGACGAGTCGTCAGTAACGGCCGTTCGAGTGGGCAGCAACGGCGCCCGAGCCGCGCATACCCGATCTCAACGGCCATCTCTGACCACTGGTCAGGCCGTTGGTGACTACTCGACCGGTCCTGTGGCTCATCGCACAGGCCACCCGACTTGCCGTCCGTTCGGCGTGCGGTGTTTACTGATTTAGGTAAGCCTTACCTCTTGCGACGGAGTGGACCGTGCTCGGCAACTACCTGATCGGACTGCGGGAGGGACTCGAAGCGTCCCTCGTCGTGGTGATCCTGATCGCCTACCTGGTCAAGAGCGACCGGCGCCACCTGCTCCCCCGGATCTGGACCGGGATCGCCCTCGCGGTCGGCGTCTCGCTCGCGTTCGGAGCGCTGCTCACCTGGGGCCCGCGCAGCCTCACCTTCGAGGCCCAGGAGGCGATCGGCGGCAGCTTGTCGATCATCGCGGTCGCGTTCGTCACCTGGATGGTCTTCTGGATGGCGCGGCACGCGCGAGGGCTGTCGGGCGAGCTGCGCGGCAAGATCGACGTCGCTGCGGAGGCCGGGCGGGCGAGCCTGGCGCTGGTCGCCGCGCTCGCCGTGGGCCGCGAGGGCCTCGAGACCGCGCTGTTCCTCTGGGCCGCGACCCAGGCGGCGACCAGCAACGACAGCTCCTCGACCACGCCGCTGCTCGGCGCGCTGCTCGGGATCCTCACCGCGGTGGCGATGGGCTACGCCTTCTACAAGGGCGTGCTGAAGATCAACCTCTCGAAGTTCTTCACCTGGACCGGCGCGATCCTCATCGTCGTGGCGGCCGGCGTCCTGGCCTACGGGTTCCACGACCTCCAGGAGGCCGGCATCCTGCCGGGCCTGCACAACCTCGCCTTCGACGTCAGCGACACCATCAAGCCGACGTCCTGGCTCGGCACCTTCCTCAAAGGCATCTTCAACTTCTCGCCGGCCACGACCTGGCTCGAGGCGATCGCCTGGGTGCTCTACCTGGTACCGACCCTCTTCATCTTCCTGCGTCGCGTCCGCACCCCTGCGCCGACGCCGGCCGCGCCCGCGACGCCGGCCACCTCCCGCTGATCCGCCGCCACTTTCCTGGCCGACCTGAAAGGTCCTTCCCCCGTGTCGATCCGACCGACCGTGGCCCTCTGCGCCCTGATGGCCCTCCCGCTCAGCTCCGTGCTGGCCGCCTGCAGCCTCACCGAGTCCAACAAGAAGGACGCGACGGGCACGGGCACGATCACCGTGGAGTCCTCCGCCGACGCCTGCAAGCTCTCGACCACGGAGACCGGCTCGGGCACGGTCACCTTCAAGGTCAAGAACACCGGCAGCAAGGTCACCGAGTTCTACCTGTACGCCGCGGACGGCCAGCGCATCGTCGGCGAGGTCGAGAACATCGGCCCGGGCCTGACCCGCGAGCTCGTCACGACGGCATCGCCCGGCACCTACGTCACCGCCTGCAAGCCGGGCATGGAGGGCGACGGCATCCGCGCCAAGTTCACCGTCACCGACTCGGGCAAGGCGAGCTCGGCCTCCGAGGCGGAGCAGGCCAACCTGGACCGAGCGACCGCGTCCTATGCCGACTACGTCAAGCAGGAGGCGCAGGAGCTGCTCGACGAGACGACCCAGTTCGTCGCGGCGTACAAGGCCGGCGACGACGCCCAGGCCCGCTCCCTCTACCCGACGGCGCGCGTGCACTGGGAGAGGATCGAGCCGGTGGCCGAGTCGTTCGGTGACCTCGACCCGAAGATGGACCTGCGCGAGGCCGACCTCGAGGAGGGCCAGCAGTGGACCGGCTGGCACCGGCTGGAGAAGGACCTGTGGCCGCCGGCCAAGGGATACACGTCGCTGACGAAGGCCGAGCGGGCGACGTACGCCGACGACCTGCTCGCCAACACCAAGACACTGCACACCCGCGTCCAGACCACGACGTACGCCGTCACGCAGCTCGGCAACGGCGCCAAGGAGCTCCTCGACGAGGTCGCCACCGGCAAGATCACCGGCGAGGAGGAGACCTGGTCGCACACCGACCTCTACGACTTCCAGGCCAACGTCGACGGCGCGAAGCAGGCCTTCGAGCTGCTCGAGCCGATCCTGGAGTCGAAGGACAAGGAGCTCGAGGAGCAGATCGACGCGCGGTTCGACGACCTCGAGGCGCTGCTCGACAAGTACAAGAAGGGTGACGGCTTCGTCTCCTACGACACCGTGACCGAGCCGCAGCGCAAGGAGCTCTCCGACGCTGTGAACGCGCTGTCCGAGCCGCTGTCGAAGATGACCGGAGCCATCACCAAGTGAGGTCCGGCGCTTTCTCGCGACGACGCCTGCTCGGCGTCGCCGGTGCCGGCGTCGTCGCCGGCGCCGCCGGGGTGGGCGCGGTCCAGATCGCCGATGCCGGCGACGGGTCCGACGACACGGACCCGGCCGACCTCGCCTACCCCTTCCGCGGGGAGCACCAGGCCGGCGTCGTCACGCCCGCCCAGGACCGGCTGCACTTCGCCTCGTTCGACGTCACCACCGAGTCACGCGACGAGCTCGTCGCGCTGCTGCGGTCCTGGACCGAGGCGGCCGCCGCGATGACCGCGGGCCGCGCCGTCGGCAGTGGCGCGTCGACCGGCTACGACTCGCCACCGACCGACACCGGCGAGGCGCTCGGCCTGCCGCCCGCGGGGCTCACGCTGACGTTCGGGTTCGGGCCCACGCTCTTCGAGAAGGACGGCCGCGACCGCTTCGGCCTGCAGGCACGCCGACCCGCGGCACTGCGCCGGCTGCCGCACTTCCCGGCCGACAACCTCGACCCGGCACGCAGTGACGGCGACCTGTGCGTGCAGGCGTGCGCGAACGACCCGCAGGTCGCGGTCCACGCGATCCGCAACCTCGCCCGGATCGGCTTCGGCACCGTCGCGATGCGGTGGGCGCAGCTGGGCTTCGGGCGCACGTCGTCGACCACCCGCGCACAGCAGACGCCGCGCAACCTGCTCGGGTTCAAGGACGGCACCGCCAACCTCAAGGCCGAGGACTCGCGCGAGATCGAAGACTTCGTCTGGGTCCGGGACGGCGACGACCCGACGGCCGGCTGGCTCGCCGGCGGTTCGTACCTCGTGGCCCGACGGATCAACATGCACATCGAGACCTGGGACCGCACCAGCCTGCGCGAGCAGGAGGGGCTGATCGGCCGCGAGCGGGCCCACGGCGCGCCACTCTCCGGCGGGTCGGAGTTCACCGAGCCCGACCTGGAGCTGCAGGGCAGCGACGGCCCGCTGATCCCGCTGAACTCACACGTCCGGCTGGCGCACCCGACGCAGAACAACGGCACCCGGATGCTGCGCCGGGGCTACAACTTCACCGACGGCAGCGACAGCCTCGGCCGGCTCGACGCCGGCCTGTTCTTCATCGCCTTCGTGCGCGACCCCGACAAGCACTACATCCCGATGCAGCTGCAGCTGTCGTCGAAGGACGGGCTGATGGAGTACCTCCAGCACACCGGCTCGGGGCTGTGGGCGGTGCCACCCGGCGTCCGGGAGGGCGAGTACGTCGGCCAGGGGCTGTTCGCCTGACGGGTTTCGACAGGCTCAACCACCGGTCGGGAGGGTCTCGAACGTGAGCCCGGCCTTCTGCAGGCGGGCGAGCAGGTTGTCGCCCATCGCCTGCGCCGTGGTGACCTGGCCGGCGATCAGCGGGTTGTCGTCGAAGGCCAGGCAGAGCGCCGACTCGGCGAGCATCTTCGAGGTCTCGGTGTAGCCGGGGTCGCCGCCGGAGACCCGGGTGTGCACGGTCGTCCCGCCCGCCTCGCCGACGAAGTCGACGCTGAACCTCGACTTGGCGCGTCGCGACTCCGACGGACCGTCACCCGGCTTGATCCGCTTCATCAGCGCCTTGCGGAGCGGCGGGACCTGCGCGGCCAGCACCATCGACGAGACTCCGACGGCACCGCCGACGGCGTACCGCAGGGTCTTGACCCCGGCGTAGTGCGAGTATCTGAAGTCCGGCCCGTACGCCGGCAGTGCGGCTGCCGACCGGGCCACGACCACCGGGTCGATGGTCGGAAGCGGCAAGAGGTAGTAGCCGAGCAGCGGGTCCCGGGTCGGCTTGCCGGTGACCTGACGGGCCTTGCGCCCCTCCGGCCGCGGCTCGCGCTTGCGCCGCTCGGCGAAGGTCTGCTTCGCCTTGCCCTGTTGCGACATCTGCGTCATCGCCGAGTGGAAGGTGCCACCGGAGAAGGTCGCGTTCGACCGCACCACGCCACGCAGCCTGATCGGCTGGCCGGCGGGCAGCTGCTGCACGGTGAAGTAGGCACCGAGGTCGTGCGGGATCGAGTCGAAGCCGCAGGAGTGCACGATCCGGGCCCCGCTCGCGACCGCACGCTCGTTGTGGTCGAGATACACCTGGTCGACGAACTGCGGCTCGCCGGTCAGGTCGACGTAGTCGGTGCCGGCCGCCGCGCAGGCGGCGACGAGCGCCTCGCCGTGGAGCAGGTACGGGCCGACCGTGGTGATCACGACCCTGGCCGACTCGGCGACGGCACGCAGCGACTGCGGGTCCGTCGCGTCGGCGGGCAGCAGCGGCAGGTCGGCGCAGTCCGGGTTCAGGGCGGCCAGCCGGCTCCGGACCTCCTCGAGCTTGCCGGCGTTGCGCCCGGCCAGCGCCCACCGGCAGTCGGCGGGCGCGTGCTCGGCGAGGTAGGCGGCGGTCAGCTCACCGGTGAACCCGGTGGCGCCGAACAGCACGATGTCGAAGTCTCGATCTGCGGGCACGGCGTACTCCTGGGGGTGGGAAGGGAACCGTTCGCAGCCTAGCCACGTCCGATCCTCATGCGTCCCCTGTCCAAAGTCGCCCTCGGCGGCGGATTCGTCTCCCTCGCCACGGTCGGCGGCCTCGTCGCCGCCGGCCTCCTCGCCACGACCGCGACGCTCGTGGTCACCGACCCGCTCGCACCGCGGGCCAACGCCGACTCGCTGAGCCGGTTCGACAGCTGCGCGTCGCTCCTCCACTGGTACGTCGACCACAGCGTCGACGAGGTCGGGCCGTACGGGTGGGGCGGTCCGGCGATCTACGCGATGGACATGCCGATGGGGCCCATGGACTCCGCCCCCGGGTTCGCGCCGGAGGCGTCGGCCGGCTCCGTCGACTCCGCCAAGAGCGCCGACGCCCGCGCGAGCAGCTCCACCGGCACCAACACCCAGGAGGCCGACGTCGACGAGCCCGACCTGGCCAAGACCGATGGCCGCCGGGTCGTGCGCCTGGTCGACGAGCGGACGCTGGTCATCACCGACGTGACCGGGGCGGAGCCACGCGAGCTCGGCCGGATGCCGCTGCCGATCGACGTGTACGGCGGTGAGCTGCTGCTCGCGGGCGACCACGTGCTGATCTCCCAGGCAGGCGGTGGAAACGGGATGGGTGGCGTCTCGATGCGCCTGTACGGCGACACGGTGCGCGTCGTCACCTCCACCGACCGGCCGCAGCTGGCGTTCGTGATGCCGCACGAGCAGGGAAAGCAGTCCCTCTCCGACGCCGCGGCGACCCGCCGCAACCGCGAGCTCGTCCGCGCCACCACCATCGAGGACTGGCTGCCCGCCGTGGTCGACAACCGGTCCCCCGGGGCACACTCCCGACTCCTGGACTGCACCGACGTCTACCACCCGGACGAGTGGTCCGGCGGCCAGACGACCGCCGTCACGACGTACGACGTCGCCGACCCGGACCACCGCCAGTCGGTGGGCGTCACGGCCGACGGCCAGGTCGTGTACTCCTCCGCCGACCGGCTCTACGTCGGGTCGACGCGCATGGACTTCCAGCGCTCGCTGCCCGGCAGCGACGCGATGCAGGGCCGCATGGTCATGCCGGTCCGGCCGCAGAACACGACGACGCAGCTGCACGCCTTCGCGCTCAAGGGCACCGACACGACGTACGTCGGCTCCGGCCACGTGACCGGCACGGTCCGGGACCGCTGGTCGATGGACGAGCACGACGGCAAGCTGCGGGTCGCCTGGACCCGCGACCGGTCCGGCACGATCACCGACAGCAACGGTGAGACGCGGCAGCACTCCCAGAACGGCATCACGGTCCTCACCGAGCGCGACGGCGCGCTGGTGCCGACCGGCACGATCGACCAGCTCGGGATCGACGAGAACATCCAGTCGGTGCGCTGGTTCGACGACTTCGCCGTGCTGGTGACCTTCCGGCAGATGGACCCGCTGTACACGGTCGACCTCACCGACCAGGACCACCCGCGGGAGATCGGCAGCCTCAAGATCCCCGGCTACTCCGGCTACCTCCACCCGATCGGCGACGGAAAGCTGCTCGGCCTCGGCGTGGACGCCACCGACGAGGGTCACAACCTCGGCGCGCAGGCGGCGGTGTTCGACATCGGCGACCTCGCCGATCCGCAGCGAGTGTCCCGCCAGGGCTTCGGCGCGTCATCGTCACTGCCGGCGATCGACGACCCCCGAGCGTTCACGTGGCTGCCGGACCAGAGGACCGGGCTGACGACGGTGTCGACCTGGACGAACGACAAGAGCCGTCTCGTCGCGCTGCACGTCGACGAGGCCGGCGCGCTCACCGCGACCGACCTCGTCACCGACCTCGGCTGGAACGTGCGCACGCTGCCGCTCGAGGACGGCCGGGTCGCCCTGGTCGACGACCAGAGCCTGCGGGTGATCGACGTCGGCTGAGGATTTGCCGAGGACGGCGACGTGGCGCGCGTCGTACCCTCGACGGCATGTGCCGCAACATCAGGACCCTCCACAACTTCGAGCCCCCGGCCACGCGCGACGAGGTGCAGGCCGCCGCACTGCAGTACGTCCGCAAGGTGAGCGGGACGACCAAGCCGTCCCAGGCCAACCGCGACGCGTTCGACCTGGCGATCGCCGAGGTCGCTGCGGCGACCGAGAAGCTGCTGGACCACCTCACCAGCACCGCACCCCCGAAGAACCGCGAGGTCGAGGCCGCGAAGGCGCGCGCCCGCGCCGAGCAGCGCTACGCGAGCGCCTGAGGGGGCTCGCCTGTAGGTCGCCTCTGTGCGTGGCTGGGCATCTGGCGGCGACGAGCGGGTTCGCGGTGGGTCCGGCTCGCGTGTCGGGTGCGGCGCTGCTCATGCAGTGACTGGCAGCCACCCGGTGACAACCAGCCACCGCACATCGAGCTGTGAGCCGAACGGCATGTCCCGGGGCTGCTGGACCATGCGGTCAGGCTCACACCTCGACCGCGGCCGCCCGGACTATCTGCTCAGCGGTCGGAGGCGGTCACGAAGATGTGGTCGGCCGCCTCGGGCAGGATCTCGGCGGTCTCGCCGGCGCTGCCCAGCAGGACGCCGCCCTGGTCGGTGGCGACCACGGCGACCGACTCGCCCGGCTGCGCGCCGATCCGGCGCAGCACACCCATGAGGTCCTCGTCCTTCTGCATCTCCTCGGAGATCCGGCGGACCCGCACGCGCTTGGTGTCAGGCCCCGCGACCTGGCTCAGCGGCGACACACCCGTCATGAACTCCTCGGCGCCGTCCGGCTGACCGAGCTCGGTCAGGCCCGGGATCGGGTTGCCGTACGGCGACTCCGTCGGATGGTCCAGCAGCTCCAGCAGCCGCCTCTCGACGCTCTCGCTCATCACGTGCTCCCAGCGGCAGGCCTCGGCGTGGACGAGCTCCCAGTCCAGGCCGATCACGTCGACGAGCAACCGCTCGGCGAGCCGGTGCTTGCGCATCACCCGCGTCGCGAGGTGCAGGCCCTGCTCGGTGAGCTCGAGGTGACGGTCACCCTCGACCGTGAGCAGGCCGTCGCGCTCCATCCGCGCGACGGTCTGGCTGACGGTCGGCCCGCTCTGGTGCAGCCGCTCGGCGATCCGGGCACGCAGCGGGACGATGCCCTCCTCGACGAGCTCGTAGATCGTCCGGAGGTACATCTCGGTGGTGTCGATGAGGTCACTCACCGCACCATTGTGTCAGGCGGCCCCCGGTCGGCTGAGCGGTCAGTCGAACCGTCCTCGGGGCCTGCCTCAGCGGTCGAAGAGCAAGCGCTGCGCCGAGCGGCGCTGCATCGGGATGCGGTGGCCGGCACCCGAGCGCGCGAGCATGTCGGCGACGTCGTGGACCGACACGCGCCCGGAGGTCGAGGCGACCGGCGATCCGGCGCGCTCGATGGCCAGCTCGGCCGGGACGACACCGCCGAGCACCAGCCGGTAGTGCGTGTCCTCGAGGTCGAAGTCGATGTCGGCAACCACCGCGGCGCGGTACTCGGAACCGGTGTGCAGGAGGACGCGCTCGCCGTACTCGAGCCCGCGAGCGAGACCCGCGGCGCTGTGCGTCAGCACCACCGACCGACTGCGTCGGGTGAACTCCGAGAGTTCGATGTCGATGAGCTCCATGTCTGACCTCCCCTGACCGGCCATCCCTCCGATGGCTGTCCTGCCATCAACAACGAGGGGTGTACCGACAGGTTACGTCCGCATTTGCCCTGTCTGCCCGGCCCGGTCTATACCGTTTGCCCGATTCGTGGCCAGGTTCACGCATTTCGGACCGTGGCGGCCGATCGGCCGTCAATAATCCTTGCGTGAGCACCCTGACCGTCTTTCTCCTCGACGATCACGACATCGTCCGGAAGGGCGTGCGGGCGCTGCTCGAGTCCGCCGGCGACATCGAGATCGTGGGCGAGGCCAGCACGCTGTCCGACGCGCGCCGTCTCGTGCCCACCCTGGCGCCCGACGTCCTCGTGCTCGACGTCGAGCTCCCCGACGGCTCCGGGCTCGACCTGTGCCGGGACCTCAAGCTGCTCTCGCCCGTGACGCACGCGCTGGTGCTGACCTCGGTCGAGTCCGAGGAGACGATCGTGGCGGCGATGAAGGCGGGGGCGGTCGGCTACCTGCTCAAGCAGGTCGAGGGCACGACGCTGCTCAGCGCCGTGCGGACCATCTCACGCGGGCACTCGCTGGTCGACCCGTCCCTCGCGCGCCGGATGATCGACTGGATGGGGCAGTCGACCGAGCCGCCCGACGAGCTCGCCGGCCTGACCGAGCAACAGCTGCGGATCCTGAGGCTGCTCGCGGAGGGCCTGACCAACCGCGAGATCGGCGCGCGCCTCTACCTGGCCGAGAAGACCGTCAAGAACCATGTGACCCGCATCCTGGCCAAGCTCGGGGTGCAACGGCGCACGCAGGCCGCCTTGCTGGCGTCACGGCTGCTCTCGTAGCCCGACGCCGCCGGTCCGGCCCGCCTACGCCTCGGGTCGCGTCCTCAGCGCCTGGCTGAGGGACGCGACGGCGTCGTCGCTGGGCGACGCGGCCTCGCGGTTGCTCGACTCGAGCTGCTCGAGCAGCTCGGCACGGTGCACGGCGACGGAGCGCGGAGCGTCGATCCCGATCCTGATCACGTCGCCGCGCACCTCGAGGACGGTGACGGTGACGTCGTCGCCGATGACGACGCTCTCACCGGGACGGCGGCTCAGGACCAGCATGGCGTCAACCTACGCGACCAGCGGCGCGGCGAGTGGGAGGGCCGGGTCGTCGAGGATGACCTGGCGCGCACGCAGCGTCGAGGTGTTCACGACCACCGGTGCCATGAGGTTGGCGGTCGTGGTGGCGAGCGACTCGCCGGCGTTGAGGACGAGCAGCACCACCACGTCGTCCGGTGAGGTGATCCGAAGGTCCTCGACCACGTCGTCGGCGACCTCCGGTGCGTAGTCGGGGAAGAACGGCACCGGCGACATCACGAGGAACCTCAGCTCGGGGTCCTCGAGGGACTGCAGCTGGCAGAGCACGCCGTCCTCGTCGAGCTGGACGAGCGCGAACTGGCGCCGGTCCGGGAATCCCGGGAGCGGTTGCACGAGCTCGATCGCGGGAATCGCTGGCATGGCGACCATCCTCGCAGACGCTTCGGTCATCGCAGGAAGTCCAGCAGGCTCGGCTGCATCACGCGCGCAGTCGCGCCCAGCGCGGACTGGTAGGCGACCTGCTGCATCTGAAGGTCGACGAGCGTCCGTGGCAGGTCGGCGTTCTCGATGTCCGACAACGACCCGGTCAGCTTCAGCTCGTTGTCGCCCGCCGCCTGCTGGGCGGCCTCGACCCGCTTCTGCCGGGTGCCGACCTCGGCCTGGGTCGTCGTGAGCCGGTCGACGTCGCCCGCGAGCGAGCCGATGCCCGCGGTGATGCCGGCCTGGTCGCCCGCACGCAGCGCCGTGGCGAGCGCGGTCAGGTGATCGAAGACGGTGCTGGCGCTGGCACCGAACGCGGACGCGCCGTCGACACTCACCTGCACCTGGACGCCGTCGCTGACCGTGCGGTTGACGGCTCCCGGTACGCCGACATAGGTGCCGGAGGCGTCGTAGGCCACGGAACCTGCCGTCACCCCGCCGAAGACCGGCCGGCCCAGGTAGCTGGTGTTCGCCGTGGTGATCACACCCTCGCGGATCTGGTCGACCTCGGTCGCAAGCGCCTCTCGGGCCGCCGGTCCCATCGCCCCCTGGTTGGCCCCCTGGAGGGCGAGGTCGCGGGCCCGGCGTACCTGGTCGGTCGCCGCGGTCAGCGCAGAGTCGATCTGGCCGAGCCACGCGTCTCCGTCGGCGGCGTTGCGCGCGTACTGCTTCACGTCGGCGAGGCTGGAACGGATCCGCATCGCGGACGTGGTGTCCGCGGGCGAGTCGGACGGCCGGTTGAGCACCCGCCCGGTCGAGAGCTGCTCCTGCAGCTTCGCGAGCCGCGACAGGCTGGCCTGCATCGCACCGACGGACTGCCGGCTCATCATGCTCTGGGTCACGCGGGTGATGGCCATCAGCGCACCAGTCCTGTCCTGTTGATCAGGGTGTCGAGCACCGAGTCGACCGTCGTCATGACACGGGCCGCGGCCTCGTACGCACGCTGCGAGGACAGCATCGTGACCATCTCCTCGTCGAGGCTGACGCCGGAGAGCTGCTCGCGGGAGCCGTCGACCTGGCTGGTGAGCACCTGCTGGTTGGCCGCGAGTCGCTTCACCGAGGCGACCTCGGTGCCGAAGCCGTTGACGAGGCGCTGGTAGGAGTCCTCGACGCCGGTGGCGGTGGCCAGAGCGGTCGCGTTGCCGGCGTCCAGCCCGCCGCCCGGGACCGACGACGCCGCGACCTGGCCGGGCGCCGTCAGAGCCACAGCGAGGCTGCCCGCGGGGTCGGCGGGGTCGTAGCCGAACAACGGCTGCCCCGGGTTGCCCGCCGCGTCGTACCCCGCCTGGTGCTGGGCGTTGACCTCGTCGGCGAGCTGCTTGGCCACCGCGTCCAGCCCGGCGGCGTACGCCGGGAGGGTGGTCGTCAACAGGTCCGTGACGCCACCGAGCTCGCCGGTCAGCCCGGACGGCACCGCCGTCGTGCCGCTGCCGCCGGTCACCGCGTAGCCGATCGGGGCACCGTCACTGGCGCCCGTCGGGGTGATGCCGGAGGTGATCTGGAGGGTGCCGGCGTCCTTGCCGGTGACGAGCGGGACGCCGTTGACGCTGACGTCGAAGCCGCCGTCGGCACGCAGCGTGGCGGTCGAGCCGGTGAGCTCGGAGAGGCGCAGTGCCAGCTGGTCCCGCTTGTCGAGGAGCACGCCGGCGTCGGTGCCGTTGAGGTGCGCGATCGCGATGCTCTTGTTGGTCGCCGCGAGGTCGGAGGCCACGGTGTTGACCTCGGCGACGTCACCGAGCGCCCGCATCCGGAGGTCCCCGGACTCGGCGTCGACGTTGCGCGACTGGATCCGCAGGGCGTCGGCCAGGGTCGACGCCCGCCCCAGCACCTGCGCACGCGCTGCGTCGCTGCCCGGGTTGTTGGCGAGGTCGTGCCACGCGGACCGGAAGTCGGCGATCGCCGCTGCCACGCCGTTGTCGCCGGGCTCGCCGATGCCCGTCTCCACCCGCTCGAGGACGGACTGGCGGACGTCGAGATAGCTCTGGTTGCCGTGCTCACGACGGGCCCGTACGTCGAGCAGCGCATCGGCCAACCGGTCCACGCCCGAGACGGCGACACCTTCGCCGGCGCCGTCGTACCGGGACCACATCGCCGGCTGGGCCGGAGCGCCCACCGCCTCGGCGCTGACCCGGCGTCGCACGTAGCCCTCGGTCCCGACGTTGGCGATGTTGCCGCTGGCGACGTCCATCGCGACCCGGTTGTAGCGCAGGGCGCTCAGCGCGGTGTTGAGCGAGGTGAACGAGCCGGACACGTCACAGGCTCCAGTCGACCAGGCGGTGACGAGAGTCCTCGACCGCCACGGCGGACCCGTCGGCACCGTAGCCCTGGGGCCCCTCTCCGAGGCTCATCAGCGTCTCGCGCGCCGACCGGTAGCCGGAGGTGATCAGCTCACGGTTGGCGTCGGCGAGCGCGAGCACCTCGTGGGTCACGGCCGCGAACGCCTCGTGGTGATCGAGCAGGATGGTGTGCCAGGGCTCGTCCACCGACTCGGCGAGCATGCGGAGGCTCGGGTTGTGGCCCAGGCCGATGGCGGCCGCCGCCTCGTCCGCCGCGACCGACCGGAGGATCTCGGTCTCCCGGATGGTGCCGAGCACGTGCTCGACCTCGCGGGCGGCCCGCACCAGCCACCGAGTGCGGCCGCTGGCGAGCACCATCTGCTCCTCCTCGAGCTTGAACAGGAGCGTGTCGAGAAGCTCCCGTTCGAGCCAGAGGATCTGTGACAGCTTCTCCATGGCGGCCCTTCGTCGGCGACTCCTGGAACGGAGTCCTCGAGGAGTCCATCGGCAGCCGCGTGCACAGTTGAGGGATTTTCGGCGCCGATTCGGTCCCCGGCTGGTCACAACGGACCATGCGCCGGTGGGTCGTTGGTCCCCACTTCGACGGCCGAGCGGTCAAACCCTCCGGCATATCTTCATAAAACGGACATTTGCGGCAAAGGTTGCGGTCATGAGGGACGCCGAGACCGACGCGCTGGTCACCAGCCACATCCCCGTTGTCACCCACATCGTCCGCGAGACGATGGCCCGGGTCCCGAGCCACGTGAGCCGTGACGACCTGACGTCGGCCGGACTCGCGGCGCTGGTGCAGGCGAGCCGGTCGTTCGACGACGACCGCGGCGTTCCGTTCGCGCGCTATGCCGCCACCCGCGTGCGCGGCGCGATTCTCGACGAGCTGCGCGGCATTGACTGGGCGTCGCGCTCGGTACGCCGCCGGGCCCGTGACCTCGATGCCACCCGTGCCCAGCTCGCCGGCATGCTCGGCCGCCCGCCGACGCAGCAGGAGGTGGCCGACGCGGTCGGGATGACACCCGCCGAGATCTCCCGCAACGAGGACGACATCGTCCGCGCGCAGGTGCTCTCGTTGCAGGGTGCCCAGGACGCGTCGCTGGAAGACCTGCTCCCCAGCGGTGGGCCGACGCCCGAGCAGCTGGTCGAGCACCGCGAGCGCCTGACCTACCTGATCGAGGCCGTCGCCGAGCTGCCCGACCGGCTGCGGATCGTCGTCTCCGACTACTTCCTCGAGGAGCGCCCGATGGCCGAGATCGCCGCCGAGCTCGGCGTCACCGAGTCGCGCGTGTCGCAGATGCGGGCCGAGGCGCTGGTGCTCCTCCGGGACGCGCTGAACCGGGAGCTCGAGCCCACACAGGTCGCGCAGCACGCCCGCCCGCACGGCGCCGCAGCACGCCGCCGCGAGGCCTACTTCGCCGCCGTGTCCGCCCGCCACGCCGCGTCGGTACGCCGCCCGGTAGGTCTCGCGGCACTCGACGAGACCGCCTGACCGCAGGGCGAAACTCGGCACGCAAACAGCTCAGGCGGCCGACGGCGACGCCGATGAGTACCGCAACGGAGCCCACGGACGGGCTCCAGCTTGTGACTCACTATTCCAGGAGGGAACCATCATGGGTCTTCGTATCAACCAGAACACCGACGCGTTCAACTCGTACCGCAACCTGTCGGTCACCCAGGGACAGATGTCCAAGTCACTGGAGAAGCTCTCCAGCGGCTTCCGGATCAACCGGGCCGCCGACGACGCCGCCGGCCTCGCCATCTCCGAGGGCCTGCGCTCGCAGGTCGGAGGCCTCAAGGTCGCCGTCCGCAACGCCCAGGACGGTGTCTCGGTCGTGCAGACGGCAGAAGGCGCACTCACCGAGGTGCACTCGATCCTGCAGCGTGTGCGTGACCTCGCGGTCCAGGCGGGCAACGACTCGAACAACGCCTCGTCCCGCGCGGCCATCAAGACCGAGAGCGACAGCCTGGCTGACGAGCTCACCCGGATCGGCGACTCGACCAACTTCAACGGCACCAAGCTGCTCGACGGCTCGGCGAGCGCTCTGACCTTCCAGGTCGGCGCGAGCGACGTGGCCGCCGAGTCGCAGGTCGTGGTCGACCTCTCCGGCGCGGACATCTCCACGATGGGCGCGACCATCAAGGCGCTGACCTTCGCCACGTCGGGCAACGCCCTGGCGTCGATCACCGCCGTCGACACCGCGATCGGCACCGTCTCCACCCAGCGGGCCTCGCTCGGTGCGGTGCAGAACCGGTTCGAGCACACCATCAACTCGCTCAACGTGGCGGTGGAGAACCTCTCCGCCTCGGAGAGCCGGATCCGCGACACCGACATGGCGGCGGAGATGATGAACTTCACCCGCGCCAACATCCTGTCGCAGGCCGGTACGGCGATGCTCGCCCAGGCGAACTCTGCTCCGCAGAGCGTCCTGCAGCTGCTCCGCGGCTGACCGGGGAGCACCTGATCAGCACACCGCAGTGACAGCTCCGGCGGGGGACGAGCCCAGCCTCGCCCTCCGCCGGAGTCCGTCCGCACCCACGTCAGGAAGGGACACGAGATGACGGCATCGATCAGCGGCCTGGTCAGCGGCCTCGACACCGCGTCGATCATCGACCAGCTGATGCAGCTGGAGACCGTGCCCCAGGACAAGCTCAAGTCCAACCTCAGCACCGAGCAGACCACCCTCAAGAACCTCCAGGCGCTCAACGCCAAGGTCGCAGCGCTCACCA
>JAEKKP010000251.1 GCA_019510315.1 Propionibacteriales bacterium | reverse complement strand
CGCGCACCCAGTTCTACTGGGACCTCATCCCAGCGGGCTGGCAGATGCCGATCAACCAGTCCCACCTCACCGTGCATCTGCCGGCGCAGGCACACGACTTCAAGTGCGCGGTCGGCGTCGGCCAGACCTCCGGGTGCACCGCCGAGGGCGAGGGCACCGACACGTTGACCGTGCTGACCGGCTCGCTGGCGCCGAACACACCGGTCACCATCAGGGTCGGTCTCGACATTCCGACGCCGTCGGCGCACACGCTGCCGTGGAGCAGCCGGCTCGACCCGGTCTTCGGCCGTCATCCGGTCGTGCTCGGCGGAGTGCTCGTCCTCGCGTTCCTCGCGGCCCTCGGCGGCTTCACGCTCACCCGCTCGACGCACGAGAAGCAGCCGGCGTACCCGCTGATGTATGCGCCGCCGGACGGCATCGGGCCGGCCCAGGCGGCGTACATCCTGACCGAGAAGGTGGACAACAAGGCGTTCGTCGCCACGATGATGTACGCCGCGGACAAGGGTGCCGTCCAGCTCAGCCAGGACGACAAGAAGTGGACGATCACCGGCGCCGACGAGGCGGGCTGGAGCAAGGTCGACGACGTCACGCAGACGGCAGCCCAGTCCCTCGGCGTGATCGGCGCGGGCGAGTCGTTCACCGCATCGCCGAAGTCGGTGACCGCCGGGGAGAAGCTGAAGTCGGCGCTGAGCTCGTTCAAGACCGACACCAAAGGCTGGGCGCGCACCTCGGGTTTCATGGCGCCCGCCGGCCTCGGCGGGATGGGCGGCTTCGTGCTGCTCGTCGCCTGGGGTCTGACGATCTGGCTGGGTGCGTTCAACCCGCTGAACATGTCGGCGGTCGCGCTGATCCCGGGCGCCTTCGGCGTGTTCGGCCTCGGCGTCGGGATGACGGGCGCCGGCACCAAGCGCACGCCGACCGGTCGTGACCTGTGGTCGCGGGTCGGCGGGTTCCGGCGGATCCTCTCGACGCCCTCGGCGGTCGACCGGTTCGACTTCTCCGGACGCAAGGACCTCTACACGGCGTACCTGCCCTGGGCGGTGGCCTTCGACTGTGCCGACGAGTGGGCGAAGAAGTACCGCGTCGAGACCGGTGAGGAGCCGCCGGTGCCGGTGTACTTCGCGGGCTACACGGGGGCGCACACCTCCAACTACGTCGACCAGATGGTCAACAGCTTCGACTCCGCGGTGTCCTCGGCGATCTCGTCCTACGAGGCCACGCAGCACTCCTCGTCGAGCGGCGGCGGTGGCTTCAGCGGCGGTGGCGGCGGAGGCGGCGGCGGAGGTGGCTCGTGGTGACCGACCGCCCACCCATGCAGTTGAATGACAAGTCCGCGAGGGAAAGAGGTTCGACATGGTGATCGCCTTGATCGTCATCGCAGTGATCGTGATCGCTCTGATCGCGTTCGTGGTCAGCGGCTTCAACAAGCTGCGCCGCAGTGACATCGCTGCCCAGGAAGCGCTCGGCGGGATCGACGTCCAGCTGACGAGGCGGGCCGACCTGATCCCCAACCTGGTCGAGACGGTGAAGGGGTACGCCGCGCACGAGAAGGACGTCTTCGAGCAGGTGACCGCCGCGCGGGCCGGCGTACAGGCCGCGGCGAAGGGTGACGACGTGCCGGCCAAGGCCGCCGCCGACGCTGCGCTGCAGCAGGCGCTGGTGCGGGTGAACGCCGTCGCGGAGGCCTACCCCGACCTGAAGGCCAACACGAACTTCCTCGACCTGCAGAAGCAGCTCGCCGAGACCGAGAACCAGATCTCCTTCGCCCGGCAGTACTACAACGACGCGGTCGCGACGCTCAACAAGCTGGTCGGCACGATCCCGTGGATGCTGTTCGTCGGCATGGCCGGCGTGAAGGCCCGGGAGTTCTACGAGGCGCCGGCCGGCTCCGACGTCGCCCCCAGGGTGGACTTCGGTACGCCGGCCGCGGCTGCTCCTGCCGCGCCTGTCGCGCCGGCGGCCCCCGCCGCTCCCGCAGCCCCGGCCTTCCCGCCCACCGCTCCGCCGCCGGCCGTCGAGCCTCCGGCCGGAGCGAGCGAGGAGCCCCCGGCGCAGGCCTGAGCCGCAACCCTTGGCGGTCGAGCAGCGAGCTTGTTCGCAACCACCGGTGGTCGAGCAGCGAGCTTGCTCGCAACCACGGGTGGGCTACCACCGGTGGTCGAGCAGCGAGCTTGCGAGCGATCAGTCGAGACCTGGTGAGGTAGGCAGGGACGCAACCACGACGGCCGAGGTCGATGAGGCCGTGGCCGACTCTGCGCGAGAGGTCACCTGGTCTCGACTGTCCGCTCGCTGCTCGACCAGCTTGTGGCGCAGTCACCAAGTCTCAGAGTCGCGGCTCGTGCCGGGGCGCAGGGGTGGCCAGCGCCAGCGTCAGCAGCCCGAGGGCGATCCCGACGAGGCCCTGGTCCAGCCCCCTGGCGACCGCGACCTCGCCGAGGAGCACGTTGAGCACGGCCACGGCCAGGATCATCGGCGTACCCCAGTCGACCCGGCGCAGCAGGCCGACGGTCGCGGCGATCCCGAGCACCGCCAGCGCGGCAGAGAGCGGCGCGAGGCCTCGATAGATGTCGTCGGCGTCCGGCGGGGCGATCGCCGGCAGGTTGAGGATCAC
>JAEKKP010000225.1 GCA_019510315.1 Propionibacteriales bacterium | reverse complement strand
CAGCCGCCACCAACGTGGTCACCCAGGTCCGCACCCCCGCGACCGACGGCTACAACGCCATCCAGGTCGGCTTCGGGGAGATCGAGGGCCGCAAGGTGACCAAGCCGTCGGCGGGCCACTTCGGCAAGGCCGGCGTGACCCCGCGCCGCCACCTCGCCGAGATCCGGACCGCGGACGCCTCGTCGTACGAGGTCGGCCAGGAGCTCAGCCCCGAGCTGTTTGCCGCCGGCGACGACGTCGACGTGACCGGCACCAGCAAGGGCAAGGGTTTCGCCGGCACGATGAAGCGCCACGGGTTCTCCGGTGTCGGTGCCTCCCACGGTGCCCACCGCAACCACCGCAAGCCCGGCTCGATCGGCGCCTGCGCCACCCCCGGCCGCGTCTTCAAGGGCACCCGGATGTCCGGCCGGATGGGCACGGACACCGTCACCACCCAGAACATCACCGTGCACGCGGTGGACGCCGAGAAGGGCCTCATCCTGCTCAAGGGCGCCGTCCCCGGCCCCAAGGGCGGCGTGCTCATGATCCGCTCCGCCGTCAAGTCCGGACAGGAGGCCTGAGCATGACGACCAAGACCCTGAAGGTCGACTTCCCGGCCGATCTCTTCGACGCCGCGACCAATGTCCCGCTGATCCACCAGGTCGTGGTGGCCCAGCAGGCTGCCGCGCGCCAGGGCACGCACTCGACCAAGAGCCGCGGCGAGGTCCGCGGTGGCGGTCGCAAGCCCTACAAGCAGAAGGGCACCGGCCGTGCCCGCCAGGGCTCGACCCGCGCTCCGCAGTTCGCCGGTGGTGGCGTCGTCCACGGCCCGCAGCCGCGCAGCTACGACCAGCGCACCCCCAAGAAGATGAAGGCCGCCGCGCTCCGCGGTGCCCTCTCGGACCGGGCCCGCGCAGGTCGGATCCACGTGGTCGACGGGTTGGTCGAGGGCGACAAGCCGTCGACGCGCCTCGCCGTCTCGGCGCTCAACGCGATCAGCCAGGGCCGCCGCCAGCTCGTGGTGCTCGAGCGTGACGACGCGATGACGTGGCTCTCGCTGCGCAACGTGCCGAGCGTGCACCTGCTCGCCGTCGACCAGCTGAACACCTACGACGTCCTGCTCTCCGACGACGTCGTCTTCACCAAGGGCGCCTACGAGGCCCTGGTCGAGGGCGGCACCGAGGGTGCCGAGGCCGTCGAGGTGAAGGTGACGCCGCGGGCCGGCAAGGCCGCCGCGGAGAAGCCGGCCAAGAAGGCCACGAAGAAGGCTGCCGCCAAGGTCGCCGACGTGGCCGAGGCCGACGAGTCGACCGCCGACGTTGCCGAGACCGCCGAGGTCGCCGACAAGGTGGAGCTGCCCAAGGGCGCCAAGGCCCCGCTGAAGAGCGGCAACGCGCCGAAGGGCTACGAGATCAAGGGCAACGCCGACTCCGGCAAGTACCACCGCCCGGGTGGCCAGTGGTACGACGCCACCGAGGCCGAGTTCTGGTTCAAGACGGCCGAGGACGCCGAGGCTGCCGGGTTCGTCGAGGCCGGCTCTGCCGAGTCGATCGAGCAGTCGCACGCCGAGGAGGATGGCGAATGAGCACGCTGCACAAGGACCACCGTGACGTGTTGATCGCGCCGGTCGTGAGCGAGAAGAGCTACGGCCTGCTCGACAACAACAAGTACACCTTCCTCGTCCACCCGGACGCGAACAAGACCGAGATCAAGATCGCGGTCGAGAAGGTGTTCAACGTCAAGGTCACCTCCGTCAACACGCTCAACCGCCAGGGCAAGGCGCGCCGCACGGCGCGCGGCGTCGGCAAGCGCAAGGACACCAAGCGCGCGATCGTCAGCCTGGCCGAGGGCCACCGCATCGACATCTTCGGAGGTCCGGTCTCCTGACCGGGCTGAGGGACGAGGAATCTGACTATGGCTATCCGCAAGTACAAGCCGACCACCCCGGGCCGTCGTGGCTCGTCGGTCGCTGACTTCGCCGAGATCACCCGGACGACGCCGGAGAAGTCCCTGGTGCGCCCGCTGCCCAAGAAGGGCGGTCGCAACAACCAGGGCCGGATCACCACGCGTCACCAGGGTGGCGGCCACAAGCGCGCCTACCGGGTGATCGACTTCCGTCGCTACGACAAGGACGGCGTCCCCGCGAAGGTCGCGCACATCGAGTACGACCCCAACCGCACCGCGCGGATCGCGCTGCTGCACTACGCCGACGGCGAGAAGCGCTACATCGTCGCGCCGGTGGGCGTCCAGCAGGGCACTCCGATCGAGTCGGGCGTCGGGGCCGACATCAAGCCGGGCAACAACCTGCCGCTGCGCAACATCCCGGTCGGTACGACGATCCACTGCATCGAGCTCCGGCCCGGCGGTGGCGCCAAGATCGCCCGCTCCGCCGGCAACAGCGCCCAGCTGGTCGCGAAGGAGGGCTCCCGCGCACAGCTGCGGATGCCGTCCGGCGAGATGCGCTACGTCGACGTCCGCTGCCGCGCCACGGTCGGCGAGGTCGGCAACGCCGAGCAGTCGAACATCAACTGGGGCAAGGCCGGCCGCATGCGCTGGAAGGGCAAGCGCCCGACCGTCCGCGGTGTCGTCATGAACCCCGTCGACCACCCGCACGGTGGTGGCGAGGGCAAGACGT
>JAEKKP010000174.1 GCA_019510315.1 Propionibacteriales bacterium | reverse complement strand
GCGCGGAACGTCCCAGGGCTCGGTGTCGCCGAAGGCCCACTCGCGCGTCGCACCGGAGCGCTCATCGGCAGCGCCCGCGGTGCGGAGGTCGCGCTGGCCCTGTCGCCCGGACAGCCGGTTGGCCACGTCGCGCAGCAGCGCCTTGCCGAGCTGGCGCATCGCCTTGGGCGAGAGCCGCAGCTGCCCGTCGGAGGTGCGCCTGAGGTAGCCGGAGTCCCGCAGCGCCCGCTCGAGCTCCTGCAGCGTCCGCGCGCTGACCGCCGCGTCGTCGCCGAGCTGGCGAGCGAGCGCGTCGAGGTCGACGTCGTCCATCCGGGCGCCGTCGTAGGACTGCGAGAGCTGGTCGGAGAGCGCGTCGAGCTCGGCGAGGTCCTGGAAGACGCCGGTGCCGTCGCCGAGGCCGACGCCCTGCTCGCCGCCGAACTCCTCGGAGCTGCCCCAGTCCTCGCCCGGGCGCAGCGCCTGCAGGTTGGAGTCGAGCCGGCCGAGCGAGTCCATCAGCTCGGGGCTGCCGAACGCCTGGGCCGAGAGCGCCATCAGCTCCTCACGCTGCTCGGGCGTCATCGAGTTCAGCATCCGCTGGGCCGCCGCGGAGCGCTGGGCGAGGGCGTCGAGCAGCTCGTCGATGTTCTGAGGGTTCTCCGGGAAGAAGTCCCCGTGCTTGTCCATGAACTCGTCGAAGTCCGCACTCGTGTCCTCGCCGAGCCGGTGCTTCTCGAGCAGCGTGTTGAGGTCTCCGAGCATCTCGTTGATGGCCGCACGGTCCTCGTCGGTCGCGCCCTCCAGCGCCTGCTTCATGCCGGCGAACCGCTGGTCGAGCAGCTCGCGGCCCAGGAGGTCCTTGATGCGCTCGTAGTCGGCGCGCGCCTCCGCGCTCTGCCAGTCGTACGTCGCGAGCTCGCTGACGGCCGCCGCGGTCGAGGCCGGCAGGTTCTCGAGCTGCACCTCGCGGAACGTCCGGTCGGCGTCGTCCATGTCGACGTCGCGGGCGAGCTGCTTGCGCTCCTCGAGGACGGCACGGTCCAGCAGCTCCCGGACCTCCTGGAGGGTGCCGTCGAGGCGGTGCCGCTGGAGGAGGTCCTGGCGCTTGCGGGCCACCTGCCGGGCGAGCTCGTCGAGCCCCTGCCGGTCCTGGCCTCCGCGGCGCAGGAACTCCTGCATCGCACGCTCGGGTGAGTACCCGGCCATGACGTCCTCGCCGATGTGCTCGAGCGCCTCGGCGAGGTCGACCGGCGGCGCGAGCGGATCGGGACCGCCGGAGTAGCGCCGGTACGTCGACCGGTGACGATCGGGGCTGCGGCCCCGGCGGGCGCCATCGTCAGCCACCGTAGACGGCCTCTCCCCCGTCGGTCTCCTTCGCGACCTTCCGGGCGAGGTAGAGGCCCTCCAGTGCGAGCTCGATCGCGCCGGCGCGTTCACCGTCGTTGGTCGCGTCGAGCCGGTCGCAGATGTCGTCGTACAGCTCGGACTCGCCGAGCACCGGCAGGCCGGCCAGGAAGTCACGCGCCGTGACCTGCTCGCCGGTGGTCACCAGCGCGCCGGACTCGAGCGCCTCGACCAGCAGGCCGAGGTCGAGCCCTGCGAGCCGCGACCGGACGACCTCGGCGGTGGCCAGCCGCAGCAGGTGCGTGAGGATCTCCTCCTCGCGGCCCTCCTCGCCGGTCTCGAACTCGATCTTGCCGCCGAGCACGTCGACGGCGGTCTGCAGGTCGACGACGCGCGCGACGGCCTCGTCCTCGCCGCGGGCGGTGGCCCGGTGCAGCGCGGCCGCGGCGATCGTCTCCGCGCCGGCGATCGCGAACCGGGCGCTCACGCCCGACCGCTGGTCGACCGACTGGCTCTGCCGCAGGCCGCGGGTGAAGCGGGCCAGGATCTCCACGAGGTGGTCCGGTACGTCGGCGACGAGGTGGGCCTCCTGGCGGATGACCGCGATCTCGTCCTCGATCTCCACCGGGTAGTGCGTGCGGATCTCGGCCCCGAAGCGGTCCTTGAGGGGAGTGATGATCCGACCGCGGTTGGTGTAGTCCTCGGGGTTGGCGCTCGCGACCACGAGCACGTCGAGCGGGAGCCGCAGCACGTAGCCCCGGATCTGGATGTCGCGCTCCTCCATCACGTTGAGCATCGCGACCTGGATCCGCTCGGCCAGGTCCGGCAGCTCGTTGATCGCGACGATGCCGCGGTGGCTGCGCGGGATCAGCCCGAAGTGGATGGTCTCCGGGTCTCCGAGCGAGCGGCCCTCGGCGACCTTCATCGGGTCGACGTCGCCGATGAGGTCGGCGACGCTGGTGTCAGGGGTGGCGAGCTTCTCGGCGTACCGCTCCGCGCGGTGACGCCAGGCGACCGGGAGGTCGTCGCCCAGCTCGGCGACGCGGCGCTGGGAGGCGTGGGTGATCGGCTCGTAGGGATGCTCGCCGAGCTCGGAGCCGCCGATGACCGGGGTCCACTCGTCGAGCAGGCCGACGAGGGTGCGGAGCAGCCGGGTCTTGCCCTGGCCGCGTTCGCCGAGGAGGACCACGTCGTGCCCGGCGAGCAGTGCGCGCTCGAGCTGGGGGACGACGGTGCTCTCGAACCCGTGCAGGCCGGGCCACGGATCGCGGCCCTCACGCAGGGCGGCGAGCAGGTTGTCGCGCAGCTCCTCGCGCAACGACTTCTGGACGTGGCCGGAGGCACGAAGCTGGCCGAGGGTGGTGGGGGTGGGAGGCGGGGTCTGGCTCACAGCTCGAGGCTACTCGGGCGCCTCAATCGGTTTCCGGCTCGCGATCAGCAGCCGGAAACCGCGCAGGTCGTCCAGCTTCTGCTCCCGTACGTCGAGCCCCGCGACGCTGAGGCCGGCCACCAGGTCCGCCACCGGCCGGATCCGGAAGACGTGCTCCGTCACCTTCATCCTCGCCATCCAGTCGGGGTCGGCGACGCCGATCACGGCCCGCCCGGCGGCGGTGAGGACGCGCGCGATCTCTTCGAAGACAGCGGCGAGGTCGTCGACGAAGTAGATCGTGTTGACGGTGATCAGCCCGTCGACCCGACGGTCAGGGAGGGGCAGCTGTTCCAACGTCCCCTTTTCGAGGGCGATCCTGCCGTCGGCGAGCTCCTGACGGTGGCGCTGCCGCGCAGCCGCGAGCATCGTGTCCGACAGCTCCACGCCGTGCACGCGGCCGTCGGCGCCGACCCGGTCGAGCAGGAGCCGCAGCCCGATGCCGCCGCCGAAGCCGACGTCGGCAGCGACCTGCCCGGACCGCAGGCCGGTGGCCTCGACTGCCGCCGCGATCACGACGCCGTTGCTCTTGTTGAGACCGCGGGCGACCATCCGGCCGCGCAGGCCCTCGGGGCGGCTCAGCTGGCGAGCGAGACCGGCGCTCAGTGCGTCACGAAGACCCATGGGGCCCAGTGATATCAGCCGACGCGCAGGTGGCGATAGCGCGAGACACTGGCGATCAGGCCATCACCTTGACCCACCAGTGCATAGATCCTCTTCCGGCCCGGCGTGGAAAACCTCACCACGAGGCGGTAGCTGCCGTCCGTGCGGACCACAGCGTGCGCCAGCCGTTTCGGCGCCGGGGTGCCGGGCCCGGGGAAGGCATCGCACCAGCAAGGTCGGAGGCCGGACCACACCGAGATCCGTCGACCGGCTCGGCTCGGGAGCGTTCGACCACGGACCACGATGCGCTGGTGGACGCGGGGACTGTGGTCGGACACGGCGATGGAGGAGCCCCCCATCACCGGCACCTCCCAGACCCCAGAGCTGCTCGCGTCATGGCTCGGGTCGCCGAGGTAGTCGAGGCGCAGCGACGCGTTCTGCCACAGCGGCGGCGTCGTCAGCGTGAAGGACCCATCGGGGCCGGAGATCGCATTGCCCACGTCAGAGAACGTCGTCGATCCGTAAGTCTTGACGAACAGGTGCACCGTGGCACTGGCAAGGGGGTGGCCCGACGCCGACACCGATCCGCGGACCCAGTCAGCATGTCCGGCTGCAAGAGGAGGCCCGCCCGCGATCACGAGAGGAAACACCTGGGTCGGCTCGCCGGTCGGCGCCGCACCGGCAGGTGACCCGGTGGCCATCAAGGCAACAGCGCCGATTGCGGCGCACCAAGCACGTACTCGTCCCACGGCGACCCCCACTGTCGTTGCGTAGCCCGAGGGTAGGGGGCCACAGCCGCCGCGGACATGGCCCGATCGGGCCACATCCCTGCGTCCCTCCCGCTCAGCCCAGCGGCGACAGTGCGCCCAGGACCGATGAGAGCACGCCGGAGAGCGTCGTCACGAGCGCGGCCAGCCCGGTCGGGCTGGTCGTCGGCGGCGGCGCCGGCGTCCACGTCACGACGAGCGACTCGGGGACGTAGCCGTGGCGCACGCGCTGCGGATGGTCTCCGACCGGCAGGAAGGCCAGCTCCTTCTTCGTGTCGAAGTCGAGCACCGAGACCGCGTCGGAACCGCTCAGCGAGATCCAGCAGGTGTCGTCGAGCCCCTCGGTGGTCCAGTAGGGCTTCAGGTAGTCGTGGCCCGTGGCCGCCTTGTCGAAGATCGTGTACGTCCCGCTCGCGCGGTCGACCAACGCGGCGTAGTCGTCCATCGTGCCGGCGGCACACAGGGTCGTGCCGGCTTCGTTCATCGACAGCCCGTGGTGGGCCGAGTCGTTGACGTACTGCTCTCGCCACATGCCCGGCACCCGGTTGGGCAGCGGTACGACGCGCACCACGGCCCCGTCTCGCGGTTCGGGGATGCCTCCGGCGGTGTAGGTCACTGCGCCGTCGATGTCGGGCGCCTGGGTGTCGAACTCGACGTACCCGTGGAAGTAGGAGACCTGGAAGTCGATGTAGCGCTGGTCGGGCGCCACGGCCATCGGCCGGACCGCGGCGCTCATGCCGGGGTAGCCGGCCTCGGCCAGCTCCTTGCCCATGTCCCAGCGGCGGGTGATCCCGAAGGTCGCATTGTCGACGATCTCGAACCAGCGGTCGCCCTTGAGGGCGTCGTGGACCGGCGTGACGTCGACGCCACCGACCGACGTCGCGTCACCGGGCGTGTAGACCTTGCCTATCGAGGCGTGGTAAATCCGCGTGCCGTCCGGCGAGTAGTTGCTCTCGTGGGGCGTCTCCCCGGATACGAAGGTGCGCATCCGGTCGCCCATCTTGATCTGTTTGCCGTCGACCACCTCGTCGACCATCGAGAACTCGATGACCTGACGCTGGGTCGAGTCGCTGACGAGAAGCCGGCGGCCGTCCGGCGAGAGGCCCATGTGGTCGGTCCGGTAGCCGTCTATCTGCTGCTCGCGCACGATGCTGTCGGTCCGGCCGGCTGTGGCCTTCGCGATGTCGATCCAGACCACGTCGGCGAAGCTGGGCCGCGACACGGCGAGGAACCGGCCGTCGCGGGTGGTGAACATGTCGTCGACGTACTGGTCGTGACCCTCGCCAGGTCCCTGCTGGATCAGCAGGTAGAAGGCCAGCTTCACCGGGTTGATCATGATGTCGGTGAGCTCCTGGCGCTTGTCCGGGATCAGGTTGACTCCGGTCTTGAGCACCTTCAGCGAGTGGGCGTCGACGATCGTCGCCGTGCCCGCCCAGTTGTTGCCGACGAACATCACGTCGCGCAGACCGGTGGAGCTGTCGGCCGGAGCCGGCGCAGCCGCGGCAGGCACGAGCGTCGCGAGGACGAGGAGGGCAGGTAGCAGCAGGGCGGCAGTGCGTCGCATGCCCCTTCAACGACGGGGGCTCGGACCCGTCACGCGCCCTTGCGGTGCTTGGCGCGGCGGACGCCCAGCCGGGTCGTCTCACTGGCCACGAGGAGCACCAGTGCTCCCGCGCCGATCGTCCACCACGCCTGGTCACTGATCCGCGAGGTGACTCCGCCGCTGTCGTCGCGCGCCGTCGGTCCGGCGACCCGGGTCAGCCGGGACGGGGGGTTCTTGCCCTGGTTGCGCAGGCGGTCGAGGGCCGCCTTG
Source organism: Propionibacteriales bacterium (assembly GCA_019510315.1). Classification (GTDB taxonomy): domain Bacteria; phylum Actinomycetota; class Actinomycetes; order Propionibacteriales; family Nocardioidaceae; genus Marmoricola. The sequence goes on along the minus strand of JAEKKP010000174.1, from coordinate 3,636 downwards.
GCGTCGTCGATCTGCTGCTGGCTCGGCGGTGAGATCGATGGTGTCGGGGCCTGCGTCGGCCCGGCGCCCGGAGTCGGGTCGTCGGCCGCGGCCGGCGCGGCACCGGCGGCCGCCAGCGCCAGGGCGATGGCGGCGCCCACGAGGAGCGCGCGGCAGCGCATCAGCACCACCCTCCCGAGGTCGCGTCGCATATGTGGCACAACGACACGAACGCGGCAGCGTCACGCAGCCGGCGCTGTGGTCTGGCGCTCACCGACTCAGGATGACCGACGACCCGTGCCCGAAGAGTCCCTGGTTGGCCGTGATCCCGACGCGCGCACCCTCGACCTGGCGCCCCTCGGCCTGCCCGCGCAGCTGCCAGGTGAGCTCGCAGACCTGGGCGAGCGCCTGGGCCGGGACGGCCTCACCGAAGCAGGCCAGCCCGCCGGAGGGGTTGACCGGGATCCGGCCGCCGATCGTGGTGTCCCCGGCGCGGAGGAGCGCTTCGGCCTCGCCGCGCTTGCAGAGCCCGAGGTCCTCCATCCAGTCCAGCTCGAGGGCCGTCGAGAGGTCGTAGACCTCGGCGAGGTCGACGTCCTCGGGACCGATCCCGGCCTCCTCGTACGCCGCGTGGCCGATCGACTCCTTGAACGTCCGGGTCTCGACTGGGCTCGACCACCCTGGCTGTGCTGATCCCGCCGGATCGGTGGAGAGGTTGGGCATGTCGAGGACGGCATTGGGGAAGGTCGGGGTGACCGTCGAGATGGCCCGGACCCGGACGGGGTCCGCCAGCCGGTGCGCACGCGCGTACTCGAGCGACGTCAGGACGACGGCAGCGGCACCGTCGGAGGTGGCGCAGATGTCGAGGAGGTGCAGCGGGTCGGCGACCACGGCAGAGGCGAGAACGTCCTCGGCGGCCACCTCCTTGCGGTAGCGCGCATTCGGGTTGTGCAGGCCGTGCCGGGCGTTCTTGACCTTGACCGCGGCGAAGTCGGCCGGCGTGGCGCCGTACAGGTCCATCCGGCGGCGGGCGTAGAGCGCGAAGTACGCCGGGTTGGTCATCCCGAGCAGCCGGAACCGCAGCCAGTCGGGGTCGTCCCAGCGCTCGCCGGCGTTGGGCGCCAGGAAGCCCTTCGGCGTGGTGTCGGCGCCGACCACGAGGGCGACGTCGGAGAGCCCGGCAAGGATGCGCGCACGGGCGGTGTCGAGGGCCTGGGCTCCGGTCGCGCAGGCGGCGTACGACGTCGCAACCCGGGCGCCGTTCCAGCCGAGTGCCTGGGCGAAGGTCGCGCCGGCGACGTAGCCGCCGTAGCCGTTGCGCACCGTCTCGCCGCCGACGACGAGGTCGACGTCGGGCCAGGCGACGCCCGCGTCGGCGAGTGCCGCGCGGGCGGCATGGACGCCGTACTCGACGAAGTTGCGGCCCCACTTGCCCCAGGGGTGCATGCCGACCCCGGCGATCGCGACGTCGGTCACTGGTCGGCCTCCTCGGTTTCGACAGGCTCAACCACCGGGTTTTCGACAGGCTTCCAGCGCCAGATCGTGCGCTCCCCCGCCTCGTCGGCGTACAGCGTCTCCACGACGAGCTCGACCTCGCGACCGACCGCGAGATCGGCGACGCCGTAGCCGTCGGCGACCTGGCCGAGCACCACGATGCCCTCGGGCAGCTCGACGGCGGCAAGGGCGAACGGCTCGTAGGGGTCGGAGCGCGGGATGTACGGCGGCGGCGGCTGGTACTGCGCGTCGGTGTAGGACCACACGCGCCCGCGCCGGGAGAGCTCGGTCGCCGCGAACTCCTGGCCGTCGCACGCCGGGTTGCGGCAGAAGCCGGCCGTGGGCGGGAAGAAGGTGCTCGCGCACGTGGTGCAACGCGAGCCGACGAGAGCGGGCTCGGGCCCGGTCGTGAACCAGCCGTCGATGGCCGGCGACGTGTCGGTCATGGCACCCTTCCGCGAGGTCGGAACTAGAACAGGTTCTCACTATCTCACGACGGTGCCGGGTGCGGCAGCGGCCTGTGTCACAGTGTGCGCGTGGTGGCAGTGGCGTGGATCCTGGGCTGCTCGCTGGTGGTGTCGCTGGTGGCGCTCGGCGTCACCGTCAAGCTCCTGCGCGACGCGCGCCAGGAGACAGAGCGGCTCCAGCAGACCGTCGAGAGCCAGCTCGTCGAGACCCGCGCACCCCGCGCGGTGAACGCGGCCGGCCGCGTCGTCGGGAAGATGGTCGAGGCCGCGGCGCGTGCCCGCGAGCAGGGCGTCAGCCGCATGCTCGTCGCGTCGCTGGAGGACTTCAGCCGCTGGGCCGCCGAGCAGCGCACCGCGATCGGCCGCATGGCCGCCGACGACGGCACCGTCACCATCATGTTCACCGACATCGAAGGCTCGACCGCGCTGAACGCCGGCCTCGGCGACACCCGATGGGTGCGGGTGCTCGCCGCGCACGACGAGCTCGTCGAGACCTACGTCGAGAAGTACCGCGGCCTGATCGTGAAGACCCAGGGCGACGGCCACATGGTCGTCTTCACCACCCCGCGCCTCGCGCTCGACGCGGCGCTCGACATCCAGCGGGCGTTCGGGGCGAAGTGGAACCACAGCCGCGAGCTGCGGCGTACGCCGGTGAAGGTGCGGATCGGCCTGCACACCGGCACTGCGATCGAGCGCGACGGCGACTACCTCGGGCAGAACGTCGCCCTTGCCGCGCGGGTGGCCGCGCAGGCCGCCGGCGGCGAAGTGCTGGTGACCGGCGAGATCGCGCAGACATGTGCCGAGGAGTTCCTCTTCACCGACGCCGGCACGGTCGAGCTCAAGGGGTTCGAGGGGACCCAGGAGCTCTGGCACGCGGAGCGGCTGTCGTGAGGCTCAGGCTGGGACGGCCGGACCTGTCCCGGTACGCCGACCGGTTCGACGTACCGACAGCGAAGGACGGCGCTCTCTCGGTCACGTTCCTCGGAGTCAGCACGCTCCTCCTCGACGACGGGCAGTCGGCGATCCTCACCGACGGGTTCTTCAGTCGCCCGTCGCTGGGTCGCGTCGCGTTGCGTCCCATCGCCCCGGACGCGGCAGCGATCGACACCTGCCTGCGCCGCGCAGGCATCCAGCGCCTCGAGGCCGTCGTCCCGGTGCACAGCCACTTCGACCACGCTCTGGACTCCGCGGTCGTCGCCGAGCGCACCGGCGCCGTGCTCCTCGGCGGCGAGTCGACCGCCAACATCGGACGCGGCCACGGACTGCCGGAGGACCGGATCGCGGTCGCAATACCGGGAGCGGCGATCGCACTCGGCGCCTTCACCCTCACGCTGGTCGAGTCGCACCACTGCCCACCCGACCGCTACCCGGGCACCATCGACGAACCACTCCTGACACCGGCACGGGCCGGCGCCTACCGGTGCGGGGAGGCGTGGTCGATCCTGGTCGAGCACACCGGCGGGCGGACGGCCCTGATCCAGGGCAGCGCCGGGTTCGTCGACGGCGCGCTGGCCGGTCGCACTGCCGAGGTGGCCTACCTCGGCGTCGGGCAGCTCGGCCTGCAGAGCGAGGAGTACCTGACGGCGTACTGGGACCAGACGGTGCGCACGGTCGGAGCGCGCCGCGCAGTGCTGACCCACTGGGACGACTTCTTCCGCCCGCTCGACCGCCCGCTGCGCGCGCTGCCGTACGCCGG
>JAEKKP010000173.1 GCA_019510315.1 Propionibacteriales bacterium | reverse complement strand
CAGGCAACAGTGCCGGCACCGGTTCGCGCTGCCCGGTGTAGATGCTCGGCAGGACTCCGTCGGAGGTCAGCTGCAGCGCGCTGGCGCCGGGAGCGGCGTGGTCGAGCTCGACGTGGACCGACGCCTGGTCGAGCTCACGTTGGTACAGCGGGGTGAACACCGCGCACGCCGTGACGAGTGCGGAGAGAGCCGTGATCACACAGGCCTGGACCGGGCGATGCCGGATGACCTTCAGCAATTCCGACCCCCGCGAGAACCGATTGTGGACGTTCCCCGGATGCTAGACCTCATCGAGGATGCGCGCAGGCGGCTTTGTCGTGGTCCGCGAGCAAGCTCGGCTCGGCCTCGCTCGGTCGCGTAGCCTCGGCGCGTGGTCGACTGGGACGAGGTGTACGACGAGCACGCGCGCGCCCGGATCGTCGAGGAGCCGGCCAAGCGCGTGCCCGCGCCGGTGCGCACGCCGTTCGAGCGCGACCGTGCGCGGGTCGTCCACTCAGCGTCGCTGCGACGCCTCGCCGCGAAGACACAGGTCCTCGGGCCACAGGTCGACGACTTCGTCCGCAACCGGCTGACCCACAGCCTGGAGGTCGCTCAGGTCGCCCGCGACATCGCGCACCCGCTCGGCTGCCACCCCGATCTGGCCGAGACCGCCGCGCTGGCGCACGACCTCGGTCACCCGCCCTTCGGCCACAACGGTGAAGCGGTGCTCGACCGGCTGGCGGAGTCCTGCGGCGGCTTCGAGGGCAACGCGCAGACCTTGCGCATCCTCACCCGCCTCGAGGCGAAGTCGGCCGACGCCGACGGTCGCCCGATCGGCCTCAACCTCACCCGCGCAACGCTCGACGCGTGCACCAAGTACCCGTGGCGGCGCGGTGAGGGCGGGTCGGCGAAGTTCGGTGTCTACGACGACGACCTCACGGCGTTCACCTGGCTGCGTGAGGGCGTGACCGGATCGCGCCGCTGCCTGGAGGCGCAGGTGATGGACTTCGCCGACGATGTCGCCTACTCCGTGCACGACCTCGAGGACGGCATCGTGGGCGGCCACATCGACCTGGCGGTCCTGGACCGGCCGGATGAGCTGGCCGGGGTGTGCCAGACCGTGCGCGACTGGTACCTGCCCGACGTCGAGGACGACGCCCTCCTCGCCGCGGTCGAGCGGCTGCGGGCGGTCGGCACGTGGCCCGGTTCGGCGTACGACGGCACGCGGAGCGGCCTCGCGACGCTGAAGAACCTGACCAGCGACCTGATCGGCGTCTTCTGCGGACACGTGCACACCGCCACCCGCGAGCGGTACGGCGACGCGCCACTTGTCCGGCACACCGCGGACCTCGTCGTGCCGGAGGCCACCCTGCACGAGATCACGGTCCTCAAGGGCATCGCCGCGCACTACGTGATGCGCACACCGGAGCGGTCGCACATCATGGAGCTCCAGCGCGAGCTGCTCGCCGAGCTGTTCGAGGCGCTGGCCTCCTCCGACGGCCGCGAGCTGGATGCGACCTTCCGTGACGACCATGCCCGGGCCGGCGACGACGCCGCGCGCACACGGGTCGTCGTCGACCAGATCGCGTCGCTGACCGATGCCAGCGCCGTGGCGTGGCACGCCCGACTGAGCGGCCGGAGCGCCCGATGAGCGAACCCCTGGTGTGGCTGCCGTTCTCGCCCGACCACCTGGGGGAGCCGCCGGCCGGACTCCGCTACGAGGTCGTCCGGCCCGAGCCGGACGAGGAGCTGCCCGACAGCGCGGCGGACGTCGAGTTCTACGTGCCGGCCTACCAGCTCGGCGCCCTGTCCCCGGACCTGTTCGCGCTGCTGCCGCGGTTGCGCGTCGTCCAGACGCTGACGGCCGGGGTCGACCACGTCAGGGGTGCGCTCCCGAGCGGCGTGGTGCTCTGCAACGGTCGCGGGATCCACGACACCTCGACGGCCGAGCTCGCCCTGACCCTGATCCTCGCCAGCCTGCGCGGAATCCCGGAGTTCGTGCGCGCGCAGGACGCCGGTGAGTGGCGCCCGGACAGGCGGGAGTCGCTCGCCGACAAGCGCGTGCTGATCGTCGGCTACGGGCAGATCGGCGCGGCGATCGAGGCGAGGGTGCTGCCGTTCGAGGCGGAGGTGGTCCGGGTGGCGCGACGGTCGCGGGCCGGCGTACACGGGATCGACGAGCTGCCCGGGCTGCTGCCCGACGCAGACGTCGTCGTGCTGATCGTGCCCGGCACGGCAGAGACGCGTCACCTGGTCGACGCCGGGTTCCTCGCCCGCATGAAGGAGGGTGCGCTCCTGGTGAACGTGTCGCGGGGGAGCGTCGTCGACCACGAGGCCCTGCTCGCCGCGCTGCGGGCCGGACACGTTCGAGCCGCGCTCGACGTCACCGACCCGGAGCCGCTGCCCGCCGGTCACCCGCTCTGGCAGGCACCCAATCTTCTGGTCTCACCGCACGTCGGTGGAGCGAGCAGCGCGATGTGGCCGCGCGCGTACCGCGTGGTGCGGGAGCAGCTGGAGCGCTACGCGCGCGGCCTTCCCCTGGAGAACCAGGTGACCGGGGACTACTGACGGGCTAGCTCGTGGTGCCCGGGAACCCCCGGTCCTCGAACTCCGCGCCGCCCGGCCGCGCCGGGTCACTTGCGTGGCCGTTGTGGCTGCCGATGTGCGCCGCGTGCTTGGCCTTGTCGGCGACGGTCCCGGCGGCGTCCGCGAGCTTGTGGCCGACGACCGGTGCCTGCTCACGTGCCTTGTCGGCGGCGCTGTGCGCGGTCTCCTGGACGGTGGGGTTGTTCTTGATCCGGAGCGCCGTTCGACGGATCTGCTCGTAGCGCTCGCGACCGGCTTTCGCACCGAGCACGTAGCCGGCCGCGAAGGCGGTCAGCAACATCAGCTTCTTCATGGTTCCTCCTGGGGCGGTGGTGGGAGATCGGCAGGTTCTCGGGGTCAGTGCTGACGGCGCCACCAGACCAGCAGCGCCAGGCCGCCGGCGACCGCGACGGCGGCGAGCACGAGCGCCGGCCGGGGACGACCGCCCTCGGTGGTCGCCGCGTCCTTGAGCTCGGCGACCTTGTGGCCCGCCTGCTCCTTCACGTCGAGCTTGTGGCTGAGCGCGTCGACGGTCCGGGCGAGCTGCTCGCGCTGGCGGACGATGTCGGCCTCGAGGGTGGAGGGGTCGCTCATCGGCGTACCTCCTTGAGGGTGGCGACGTCTGCCTGCACGCCGGCGATCGCGCGCTCGGGCTTCAGTGGCTGCCCGTCGCTGACCTTACGCTTGCCGAGAAGGCCGAACGCGCCGGCGACGGCGAGCAGCACCACGGCGACGACCAGGGCCGACAGCCAGGCGGGAAGCGCCTCGGCGAGCCCGAGGACGGCCGTCGCCACGAGGGTCGCCAGGCCGAAGAACGCCACGAGCCCGGCGGCGCTGAACATGCCGAGGCCGAGGCCCACCCGCTTGCCCTTCTCGGCCACCTCGGCCTGCGCGAGCCGGAGCTCCGACCTCACCAGCTCCGGGATCTCCTCGGACAGCTGGTGCACCAGGGCGCCGATCGTCGGCTCGGCGTCGCGCATTTCTGGGCGCATCTCTGGGCGCTGCGCAGCCACACGCGTCTGTTCGCTCATGTGTCCCCACTACCCGAACGGGACCGTTGAATCCCCTGGCAGCGACTCGTCGTGACACATTTGTGGAGGTCAACGCGTCGTACGGGGTGACCGGCAGGACGGGTTCGACGACGGAGGTGCAGTGGACGACCACGACTTCGAGGAGTTCGCCTCGGCACGGGCTCGCGAGCTCTACCGGGCCGCCTGGCTGCTGTGCGGCAACCAGTGGGCTGCCGAGGACCTCGTCCAGGAGACGCTCGCCCGCGTGTTCAGCCGGTGGCACCACGTGTCGACCGCCGAGAACCCTGCGGCCTACGTGCAGACCATGTTGTTCCGGCTCTTCGTCACCGGACGGCGACGGCTGAGCTCGACGGAGCTGCCGAGTGCGGAGCTCCCGGAGGCGCCCGGCCGGACCCGGGACCACGACCTCCGACTGACCCTCGCCGCCGCACTCGGCGAGCTGCCGCGCACCGACCGGGCGGTGCTGGTGATGCGCTACCTGCTCGACCACACGGTGGCAGCGGTGGCCACCGAGCTCGGGCTCACCGAGCACGCCGTCCGCAGCCGCGCCACCCGCGCGCTGGCCCGGGTCCGGGACCACCTCGGAGCCGACTTCATCGTCACGACAGGAGAACGACCATGAACGACCTCGCCCAGCTGATGGAACGCGCCACTGACGACCTCGACCCCGACGTCGCCGAGCTGGTGGCCGGGGGAATGGTGCGCGGCCGACGGCTGCGGACCCGCCGACGCGTCGCCACCGGGCTCGGCGCGCTGGGAGCGACGGCGGCGGTCGCCGCCACCGCACTGCTGGTTCCGTCGTTCGTCGATGGCGACTCGCCGAGCAACGACAGGTCTCTCCCGATCGCCTCGCAGCCACACCACGACGCCACCGCGCAGGACCAGCTGCCGACCCGCGACGCGCTGTCCGGAGGCCGGGTCGTGACCATGCCCGCACCGAGCCAGCTGGTCGACAGCTGGGGCAGCGCGGACAGGGGTTTCGTGGCGGCGTCGTGGCGGGTGACGCCCACGGACGGCTCGGGTGCCGGACAGGTCTCGGTGCTCGTCGAGTACGCCGACTCGCGCTTCCACGACGCCGCCAGCGCTCTGAAGGACGGCACGTCGTCGGACGGGGCCGCGGCCAAGGAGGCCAAGGTGGCCGCCGACCCGTGCGCCGATGCGCCGGGCCAGTGCACCAAGCTGGCCGACGGCTCCTGGCTGAGGACCTTCACGGCGCCCGAGCCGCTGTCGGGCGGCGGGGACTCGTCGATCATCGGCGCCCACGCCGAGCTGTGGACGCCGGGCGGTCTGCACCTCGACGCGACGGCGTACAACGCGATGGGCGAGAAGGACACCGCGACGACGCGCACGACGCCGGTGCTCGACGCGGAGCAGCTGGGCGCGCTCGTGCAGACCGCACAGCTCGGCTGAGACGTCGACTCACGCCGGCAGACGTGCCTCGAGGCGCCAGCCGCCGCCCGGGACCTCGCCGGCGTCCAGTGAGCCACCGAGGTGCTGGATCCGTTCACGAAGGCCGCGCAGGCCCTGACCGGTGCCGATGATGCCGGTGGAGGATCCCGAGGCGGGATCGTTGACGACCTGGACGGTCACGGCACGGCCGGTACCGCGGACCAGCACCTGCACCCCGGCTCCGGGTGCGTGCCGGAGCGCGTTGGTCAGGCCTTCCTGGACCACCCGGAACGCGGCGTGGGCCGCGGGTCCCGGGATCCCGTCCCGGTCGCCTTCGAACCGGCAGGTCACCGCCAGCCCGCTCCGGGCGGCACGCGCGATCACCTCGTCGATGAGGGACAGGTCGGGGGCCTCGACGGGCTCACCTCCGAGGAGGTCGACCAGTCGGCCGAGATCCTCGCGGCCACGGCGGGCGGACTCGGCGATCACGTCGAACGCCTCGGTGGTCGCGGCGGAGTCACGCACCGCAAGCCGCTGGCCGGCGGCCGCCTGGACGACCATGACGCTCAACGCGTGCCCGATGATGTCGTGCAGCTCCGAGGCGATCCGTGCCCGCTCGTTGCGCACGGAGAGCTCCGCGAAGAGCTCACGCTCCTCCTCCAGCTCCCGGCTGCGCAGCTCGAGCTGCGCAGCGGTCTCGTGCAACCGGCGCAGCACGAATCCCGCGAGGTAGCCCGGCAGCGTGAAGATCGCCAGCGCCGGTCCGGACTCCCCGGTGGTCAGGTAGAGGAGCTCGAGCCAGAGGAACAGGCCGAGGCCGACCGCGACCGCCGTACGTCCACCCCAGCTGTAGGCGCCGACCAGGGTCAGCGCCGGCAGGACGATGAGCCCCAGGTTGCTCGGCTCCACGTTCGTCGCCGTGCACAGCAGGAGCCCTCCACACCCGAGCGCGAGCGTCCAGCCGGGATGCCTGCGCCACAGGGCAAGGGAGAGGCTGGAGACGACGAGCGCCAACCAGCCCAGCCAGTCCGGCAACGTCTCCGGGAACCGGCCGGGACCGTCGATGGCGTCGATGAAGAAGGACGGGACCGCAGTGAGGAGCACCGCGACGAGCACGATGGTGACGGTCTCGAGGCGGCGCACCGGAGCTCACACCACGACCGGGAAGTGCGCGACCGCGCGGGCGCGGCCGCGGGTCAGCTTCACCTGGAGCGTGCCCTCCTGGAGGCGGGCGCGTTCGCGTGCTCGGGCGATCGCGTCCCGGACGTTGGCACCGTGCGTGACACGTCCGGTGACCGTGACCTCGAGGGCGCCGCCCTCGAAGGCCATCCGGACGTCGACCGGCGGGTCGCCGTCCTGGTCGAGCACGGCCAGCAGGTGCTCGACGAGCCGGTACGCCGAGAGCTCGACGCTCGCGGGCAGCGCCCGGGGATCCCCGGTCACGACCAGCCGGGTGCCGTGCTGCGCGAGCAAGGCGTCGAGATGGGCGACCGAGGGTGCGGGCGACAGCGCGACCTCGCCACCGCGGAGGCGGCCGACGACGTCCCGCATCTCCTCGAGGGTCCGACGGCCCTCGTCCTCGATCCGCGTGAGCAACGCCTGCGCAGCCACCGGGTCCGCTGTCCGTGATCCGGCCTCGGCGAGCGTGCTCAGCTGGCGGAGACGCCGGTCCAGGAGCGAGTCGAGCTCTCCCGACACGCGCGCCCGGTCGCCGGTCACGTCCAGGAGCGCCCGCTGGTCCCGCAACGCGCGGAGCTCCTCGTTGCGGACACGGAGCTCACGACCGAGCGTCGATCGTCTGCGCGCCAGGCTGGCGACCCACCAGCCGCCGGCCGACATCACGGCGACGACCGGCAGGATCTCGATGCCGACGGCGGCGTCGCGGATCAGCACCGAGAAGCCGAGCAGCTGGACTGTGGCGAGCGCCCACCACGACTTCGAGCGATCTTCCTGGTAGCCGGCAAGGAACGACAGCACGAAGACCAGCGGAAGGCCCGCGCCGCACCGCACCACGTGGCCGAAGAGGAGGGTGTGGAGCAGCATCACCGCCGTCGCCACGAGGACGACCGCGATGACGCTGCGCCGCCACCAGAGGACCGCGAGAGGGGCGCCGAGGAAGAGATACAGCCAGACACCGTTCGAGTCGATCGTGACGCCGTCGACCGGCTTCCCGACCTCCATGCCGACCTGCATGTTCATCAGCAGCACGCCGAAGAACGTCAGCACTGCCGTGATCGCCACGTCGACCGGTCGGATTCCCCGGAACAAAGCTCTGGTCGCATCCATCGTGCGTCCTCTCGCCCTGGGACTCGCTCGTGCCCGTCAGGCGTGCGCGCCGCTGGGCGTGTGGACGGCGGCCCGATCCGCGCGCTTGGCGGTCTGCTGCCGGACATAGATCCCGACACCCCACGCTGCGAGGGCGATCGCGGCCGTGACCGGCAGGATTTCCAGACCCACGGCCGAGTCTTTCACGAGTGCCAGGAACTGTCCCACGATCACGACAGCGATGCCTGCATAGCTCTCACGCTTCTCGGTCAGCTTGCCGACGCTGTAGGCGAGCACGAAGCTGAGCGGCAGCGCGGCGCCGCACCTGATGACCCAGTCGAAGGCGAGCAGGTGCGCGCCCATCACGGCGGCCGACACCAGGGCGACGGCGACGACGTTGCGGCGCCTCCACAGAACGGGGATCGTCGTCCCCAGGAACACCGGCAGCATCAGCCAGCTCTGGTTGGTGATCGCGTGCTGCAGGTCCTTCATGTCGCTCGCGTTGGCGTTGATGTTCTCCACCATGAGCAGCACCCCCGCGGCGCTCAGGGCGATCGCGAGCACGGCGTCCATCGGCCGCACGTCCTTGAAGATTCCGTCCATCGTCGTGTCCTCTCGGTTCGGTCGGGAGTCTGTCCCCCACACCCCTCGGACGTTAGGGAGCGGGCGACGTAGTCCTCGTCCGCCCGGAGGCCGATTGCCGAGCGGCGCGTCATCCTCAGGGAGGACCCCCGGCGCCGCGGCGTACCGACACAATGAGTGCGTGACCATCCGCGTGCTCATCGCTGACGACCAGCAGCTGCTGCGCGCGGGCTTCCGCGTGATCCTCGATGCCGAGCCGGACATCGAGGTCGTCGACGAGGCAGCCGACGGCGCGGAGGCGGTACGCCGCACGCAGCTCAGCCGCCCGGACGTGGTGCTGATGGACATCCGGATGCCCGAGCTCGACGGCCTCGCGGCCACCGAGCAGATCATGACCATGACCGATCCGCCGCGGGTCGTGATGCTCACGACCTTCGATCTCAACGACTACGTGTACCGCGCCCTGCAGGTGGGAGCGTGTGGCTTCCTCCTCAAGGACGCACCGTCCTCGCGGCTGGTGGCCGCCGTGCGCGCCGCGGCCGGCGGCGACGAGCTGATCGAGCCGTCCATCACGAGACGCCTCGTCGAGGCGTTCGCCGACGCCGAGGCGAAGCCCCCGGCCGAGCTCCCGGAGATGATGAAGGCTCTCACCGAGCGCGAGCTCGACGTGCTCCGGCTGCTCGCGCGCGGTCTGTCGAACAGCGAGATCGCCGAGGAGTTCGTGGTCGCCGAGACGACCGTGAAGACCCACGTCGCGCGCATCCTCGCCAAGCTGGGCGTGCGCGACCGCGTGCAGGCCGTGGTGCTGGCCTACGAGAGCGGGTTCGTCACCCGCACGCTGTAGGTCGGGCACGAGCAGTCTCGTCGCCCGCGTCGGCGCCCGGACGTAGACTCGCCGCCGTGGCGGGCCGGATCAGGGAAGAGGACATCGCGGAGGTACGCGAGAAGGCACGCATCGACGACGTGATCTCGGCGTACGTCACCCTCAAGAGCGCGGGCGGCGGCAACCTCAAGGGCCTCTGTCCGTTTCACGACGAGAAGTCCCCTTCGTTCAATGTGACCCCTTCGCGCGGTATGTACCATTGTTTCGGTTGTGGGGCCGGCGGCGACGTCATCAAGTTCGTGATGGAGATGGACGGGCTCGGCTTCACCGAGACCGTCGAGCGGCTGGCCGAGAAGACCGGCGTGCAGCTGCGCTACGAGGAGGGCGGTCCGCAGCGCGCGACCGGTGGCCCGCAGCGACCGCGGCTGGTGGAGGCGCACAAGCACGCGGCCGCTTGGTACGTCGAGCAGCTCGCCACCCCTGAGGCGATGACCGCCCGCCAGTTCCTCGCCGAGCGCGGCTTCGACCAGGACGCGGCCGCGACATTCGGGGTCGGCTTCTCCCCGCGCGGCGGCGACGACCTCGTCAAGCACCTGCGGCAGCAGGGCTTCCGCGACGACGAGCTGGTCACCAGCGGCCTCGCCGGAGACAACAACCGGGGACTCTACGACCGGTTCCGCGGCCGCCTGATGTGGCCGATCCGCGACAGCAGCGGCGACGTGATCGGCTTCGGCGCCCGCCGGATCTTCGACGACGACCGGATCGAGGCGAAGTACCTCAACACCCCCGAGACCGCGATCTACAAGAAGAGCCAGGTCCTCTACGGCATCGACCTCGCCCGTCGTGAGATCGCCCGGTCCAGCCGGGCGGTGATCGTCGAGGGCTACACCGACGTGATGGCCTGTCACCTCGCCGG
>JAEKKP010000172.1 GCA_019510315.1 Propionibacteriales bacterium | reverse complement strand
TCATCGCCGACGAGATCGGCCACGGCGAGGGCGCCAACCTCGTGGTCGGCCGGCACTACCGCGCCGCCCTCGAGGACTGGACGCCGCAGACCGGCACCGCCAAGGCGCTGACCGTGCTGCGCCGACTGCTCGAGCACGAACGCGGCGCCTACTGGACCTACTGCTTCTGGACCGGCCACCGTTTCCTCATCGGCGCCTCGCCCGAGCGGCACGTCAGCGTGCACGCCGGCGACGTCCGGATGAACCCGATCTCCGGGACGTTCCGGGTTTCGACAGGCTCAACCACCGGAGCAGCAGGCGCCACCACCGGAGAGCACGACCTCAAGACCCGGCTGCTGGATTTCCTCGCCGACGAGAAGGAGATCTACGAGCTCTTCATGGTCGTCGACGAAGAGCTCAAGATGATGTGCGACATCTGCCACGAGGGCGGCCAGGTGCTCGGTCCGTTCCTCAAGCCGATGACGCACCTCGTGCACACCGAGTACCTCCTCGCCGGTCGCACCCGCCTCGACGTCCGTGACGTCCTCCGGATGAGCATGTTCGCGGCCACGGTCACCGGGGCGCCGGTGGAGAACGCCTGCCGTCTGATCAAGCGCTACGAGGCGGAAGGCCGCGGTTACTACGCCGGCGCTCTCGCTCTCATCGGCCGCGACGAGACGGGTGCCCCGACCGCGGACTCGCCGATCGTCATCCGCACGGCGGACGTCTCGCCCGACGGCCGGCTCAAGGTGACCGCCGGGGCGACCTTGGTGCGCGATTCCGACCCGGCCTCGGAGGTTGCCGAGACGGCGGCCAAGGCGGGCGGGATCCTCAGCGCCTTCGGGTTGGTGCCGGCCGCGTCCGGTACGCCGGCCCAGATCGCCGACCTCGCACGCGACGAGGACGTGCTGATCGCACTCAACTCCCGCAACCAGCGGCTCTCGAAGTTCTGGCTGACCGACCAGTCGGGTGCCGCGCCGGCACCCGAGCTCACGGGCCGGTCGGTGGCGATCCTGCACGGCGAGGACGACTTCGCCAACATGCTCTGCCATGTGTTCGCGGTGCTGGGGATGAAGGCGAGCGTCATCCGCCACGAGGACTTCACGCCTGACGCCTTCGACGCGTTCGACCTCGCCGTGGTCGGCCCCGGGCCGGGCGACCCCCGCGACGAGGACAGCCCGAAGATCGCCCGGTTCCGGGCCGCGGTCGACGGGCTGCTCGAGGCGGGCAAGCCGTTCCTCGCCGTCTGCCTGGGCCACCAGGTGCTGTGCGACCGGATCGGCATCCCGCTGGCCTTCAAGGACATCGGCGACATCCACCTGGTCGCCGGCCCGCACTACCGCGGCGTGCAGTTCCACGCCGAGTCGATCCTCACCGAGAACGGCGTCGTGCTCCTGCGAGACCTCCTGGTGGAGCTCTTGGCTCCCGGTGGTTGAGCCTGTCGAAACCCGGGTGCTCGTGGTCGACCACCACGACTCCTACACCTGGAACCTGGTCCACCTCGTCGCCGGCGTCACCGGTGAGCTGCCCGACGTGGTCGAGCACGACGAGCCCGGAGTCCTCGAGCGCGCCGCGGCGTACACCCACCTCGTGCTCTCGCCCGGACCGGGACACCCGGCCGACCCGGCCGACTTCGCCCTGGGCGCGGCGGTCTTCGACCTCGGCCTGCCCGTCCTGGGCGTGTGCCTCGGCATGCAGGCGCTGGTCACGGCGTACGGCGGGACGGTGGACCGGATCACGCCGGCCCACGGCGAGCTCGCTGTCGTGGACCACGACGGCACCGGTGTGTTCCGCGACCTGCCCGATCCGGTGTCGATGGTGCGCTACCACTCGCTCGCGGCCCTCGACGTGCCGCACGCACTGCGGGTCACGGCCCGGGCAGCGGACGTCGTGATGGGCGTCGTGCACCGCGAGCGCCCGTTGCACGGCGTGCAGTTCCACCCCGAGTCGATCCTGTCCGAGCACGGCAGCCGGCTCGTCGCGAACTTCCTGGAGCTCGCGTGACGGCGCTCGAGGAGTTCCGCCGGATCGCGTCGTCACACGACCGCTGCTTCTGGCTCGACGGCGGCGGCTCGCAGCCGTGGTCGGGCCAGCGCTCGATCATCGGCTGGCTGGAGCCCGACGACCTGTCGCTGACCTACGACGCCGCCCGCCGCGAGGTCGTCGAGCAGCCCTCCGGGCGGGTCGTCGGCGACGACGTGTTCGCCGTCCTCCAGGCGCTGCAGGACGGCGATCCCGGCACCCACTGGGTCGGCTTCCTCGGCTACGCCGCTCGCCCGGACCTGCCCGCGCGCACGATGCCCGGCGTACCCGATGCGGTCTGGATGCGGACCCGCACCGTGTTCGTGGAAGAGGGGCACGTGCCGGTGGACGCGCCCGAGCGAGGCGAAGGCCGTGCCGCCGAGCTCCCCCAGGAGTACGCGACCGCGTTCGCCGCCGTGCAGGAGCAGCTGCACGCCGGCAACTCCTACGAGGTCAACCTGACCTACCGCACGGAGGAACGGTCAGAGCTCGACCCTGTCGAGATCTACGCGCGGATGCGGTCGACCAACCCGGCGCCGTACTCCGGCGTGCTCCGCCACGGCGACACATGGCTGCTGTCCTCCTCCCCGGAGCGGTTCGCGACGATCGACCGACACCGGCGCGTCGAGACCCGCCCGATCAAGGGCACGACGCCGCGCGGCACCACGTCGGCAGAGGACGAGGAGCTGCGCCGACGGCTGGCGACGGACCCGAAGTTCCGCGCCGAGAACCTGATGATCACCGACCTGCTGCGCAACGACCTCGCGATGGTCTGCGAGCCGGGATCCGTCCGGGTGCCGCACCTGATGGAGGTCGAGTCGTACGCCAGCGTGCACCAGCTGGTCACGACCGTGACCGGGCAGCTGAGGAGCGATGTCGGGACCCTCGAGGCGCTGCGGGCGATGTTCCCCGCCGGCTCGATGACCGGAGCCCCGAAGCTCCGCACGATGCAGATCATCGACGCGGTCGAGGCGACGCCCCGCGGCCCGTACGCCGGAGCGTTCGGCTGGATCTCCGGCGACGGTCGCGCCGACCTCGGGGTGGTGATCCGCTCCCTGTTCCGCTCAGGCGACGGACCGTGGCTGCTCGGCACCGGGGGCGGCATCACGGTGCGCTCCGACGTCGACGAGGAGTGGGCCGAGACCTGCTGGAAGGCCGAACGCCTCCGGGCCGCGCTCTAGCCGTAGCGCGCGACGAAATTGGCCAGGATCTGCGGCGGCTGTGTCACCACGGCGCCGCGGAGACGACCGATCAGCTCGTCCAGCTCGTGCGGCGGGAAGTAGCCGTGGTGCTGGTAGATCCGCACGCGCGTGACGATGCCGGCGACGTCGAGCTCGGGGTGGAACTGGGTCGCGTAGAGATTGGTCCGCACCCTGAACATCTGCACGGGGCAGGCGGACGACGACGCGAGCAGCACAGCCCCCAGCGGAACGTCCCGGAGCGCCTCCTTGTGGCCGACGAACGCCTCGAACGTCTCGGGCAGACCGGCCAGCACCGGGTCGGCGATCCCGGCGTCGGTCAGGGTGATCGGTACGGCGCCGATCGGTTCGCCGTACGCGCGGTCGACGGTCCCGCCCTGGTGCACGCCGAGGGTGCCGACGCCGTAGCAGGCGCCCAGGAACGGGAAGTCGCGCGCCACCAGCTCGTCGAGCAGGCGGCGCAGCTCGGACTCGACCCGTCGCTGCGTCGAGGACTTCCGCTCCTCGGGGTCGCTGGAGTCGAACGGCCCACCGCCCAGCACGACGCCGGCGTAGCGGTCGAGGTCCAGCGACGGCAACGGCCCGGCCTCCAGGCGGACGCGGTGCAGCTGCGACTCGTCGAGCCCACCGGCGCGCAGCATCGCGGCGTACTCGTCGTCGGCGGCCTCGTCCTCGGCGCGGGTGGCGAGCAGCAGGAAGGGCTTCACCCACCCATGCTCTCGTAACACCTGGACCGAGCGGGCGGTCGCGCCTTCCGGGGTGTACGCGACCGCCCGCTCGGCGGTCTGGAGAGGGCTCAGGACTGCGAGGTCGAGGCGTCCGAGCCGAGCGTTGCGGTCGTGGTGTCGGTCTTGCCGTCGCGGACGTAGGTCAGCGTGACCTTGTCGTTCGGTCGGTGACCGCGAACGGTGGCGACCAGCGACTCGGAGCTGTCGATGACCTCGTCGTCGACCTTGGTGATCACGTCGCCCTTCTGCAGGCCGGCCTTGTCAGCCGCGCCGCCGCTCTCGACGCTCTGCACCTGGGCGCCCTGGGCGAGGGTGTCGCCCTGCACGTCCTGGACGGTGACCGCGAGCCGCGCGTGGGTCGGCTTCTGGTCGTCGATGATCTGGTTGACGATCGGGAGCACCTCGTCGATCGGGATCGCGAAGCCCAGCCCGATCGAGCCGCCGCTGTCGGTCGAGCCGTCGGCAGTGCGGATCGAGGAGTTCACGCCCACGACCCGGCCGCTCATGTCGACCAGCGCGCCACCGGAGTTGCCCGGGTTGATCGCGGCGTCGGTCTGGATCGCGGGGTACGTCGTGCTCAGGTCGGCCTGCGACTGCTGTTGCTGTTGCGGCACCTGGCCGAAGCCGGGGAACTGCGGTGTCTGCTCCTCGGCGGTGGAGACCGACACCGGGCGGTTGAGTGCCGACACGATGCCGGAGGTGACCGTCGAGTTGAGCCCGTACGGCGACCCGATGGCGACGACCGCCTGGCCGACCTGCAGGTCGGAGGACTTGCCGATCGTGGCCGCGGTCAGGCCGGAGACGCCCTGTGCCTTGATCACGGCCATGTCGGTGACCGGGTCGGTGCCGACCACGTCGGCCTTGGCGGTCTTGCCGTCGTTGAAGTTCACGGTGATGGTGCCGCCGTTGCCGGCGACGGAGACGACGTGGTTGTTGGTCAGGATGGTCCCGTCGGAGCGCAGGATGATCCCCGAGCCCGAGCCGGAGCCCGACGAGCCGGTGACGTTGATCTTGACCACCGAAGGGAGAACGGAGGCGGCCACCTTCTCGACGGACCCCGACGGGGCCGCGGCTGCGTTCGACGCCTTGACAGGGCCCGATGCCGTGGAGGAGATCGGCGAGTCGTCGCCCTGCCAGGCGTCGTACCACGCAGCGCCCCCGACCCCGGCTGCCCCTCCGACGAGGAGGGCACCTGCCATGACTGCCGCCGTGAGACCTCCGGCGCGACGCACGGGTGCGGTCGTGGTCGCCGTGGAGGCGGGCTGTTGGAACGGCGGCAGCGGGCGGGTGTGGCCGAACTCTGGCGAAGAGTCCGGCGCAGCCGGGACCGGGCGATCGGCAGACCAGGCGCCCGGCACCGGAGAGGTGTCGTCGTTGGCCCCAGCAGGGGGATTCTGGGGCGCGTTCTCCGGGGTGTCCTCGGGGCTGTGCTGGTCTGTCATGCGACCGATCGTGCCCAGCGTTCCTGAGAGGATTTTGTGAGCGCGCTACGACCGCGCCAAGACTTGGCGCCACGGCGTGGTGCCAGCTCAGGAGCCGCTCTCGGGAGGCGACGGCTGGCCGGGCAGGCTGAGCCAGAACACCGCGCCGCCCTCGGGTCGCGTGCCTGCCTCCACGACGCCGCCGTGGCGCTCGGCGATCGACCGGACGATCGAGAGGCCGAGGCCGGATCCGGGCATCCCGCGTGACTCGGCCGAGCGGTAGAACCGCTCGAAGACGTGCGGCAGGTCCTCCGGGGCGATGCCCGGGCCCTGGTCGGCCACGGTGAGCGTGCCCTGCTGCAGCGCGACCGTCACGACGCCGCCCTCGGGGCTCCACTTGGCCGCGTTGTCGAGCAGGTTGGTGATCGCCCGCTCGAGTGCGTCGGCATCGCCGGTCACCCACCACGGCGACGTGTGCACGTCGAGATGGACGTCGGCGCGCCGGCGTACGCGCGCCACGGCCTGGCCGAGCACGGCGGTCAGCTCCACGGGCTCGACGGTCGGCGAGACCGGCTCGTCGCGGGCGAGCTCGACCAGGTCGCCGATCAGGTTGGTCATCTCGCGGATCTGGGCGCGCACGTCGTCCAGCAGCTCGCCGCGGCTCTCGGGGGAGAGCCCGGAGGACGCGTCGGCCTGGACCAGCAGGTCGAGGTTGGTGCGCAGCGACGTCAGGGGCGTGCGCAGCTCGTGGCCGGCGTCGGCGACGAGCTGTCGCTGCCGGTGCTGGGAGGCGGAGAGTGCCAGCAGCATCCCGTTGAACGACTGCGCGAGACGGGCGACCTCGTCGCTGCCCTCGATCGGGATCGGGTCGAGCCGCTGCGTGCGGGCGATGTCCTCGACGGCGGTCGTGAGCCGTCGGACCGGGCGCAGGCCGTTGCGTGCGACCGCCCAGCCGGCGAGGCCGGCGACAATCATGCCGGCGATGCCGAAGAGGAGCATCACCAGTCCGAGGCGGTCGAGCATCCGGTCGGTCGACTCCATCGACTGTGCGAGCACGAGCGCTTCGTTGTCGCCGGCACTGACCGCGACCATCCGCCAGCGCGCGCCCTTCGACCAGACGGTGCGCGCCGAGCTCGCGTCCTTGCCGCGAGCGACGTCGAGCTCGCTCTTGCCGACGCTGAACGAGCTGGAGGTGCCGAAGCCGAACAGCCGCGGCGGGCTGGTGCTGACGTCGATGAAGATGATGTTGACGTTGGCGGCGCCCAGCGCCCACGACGGGATCTGCTGCCGGGCCAGGGCGTCCATCGTGTCGGTCTGGGCAGCGGCGTACGCGCGCGTGCGCAGCGAGTCGTCCAGTGCGCCGACGGCCTGGGCGCGCACGGTCGCGTACGCCGCGAACGCGACGATCGAGACGGCGAAGCCGACCGCGAGGGTGGTCAGCACGGTCACGCGGCTGGCCAGCGAGCGGCGGTAGTGCAGGCCGCTCCAGGCGGTGCCGGGGGCCAGCGGCGGCATCATCGGCAGGATGCGCGGCTGCTCCCCGGTGCCCTCGGCGGGCGGTGCGCTCACGGATTCTCGCGGAGGACGTAGCCGACGCCCCGCACGGTGTGGAGCAGGCGTGGCTCGCCCTCCGCCTCGGTCTTGCGGCGCAGGTAGCCGATGTAGACCTCGAGGCTGTTGGCCGTCGTGGGGAAGTCGAAGCCCCAGACCTCCTCGAGGATGAATGACCGCTCGAGGACCCGGCGTGGACGGCGAAGGAACAGCTCCAGCAGGTTGAACTCCGTGCGGGTGAGGGTCATCGACCGGTCGCCACGGCGCACCTCGCGGGAGGCGAGGTCCATGTGAAGGTCCGCGAACTCGAGCTGCTCGTCGGGGTCGGCGCTCTGGTCCGGGGTGGCGCGGCGCAGCAGCGCGCGCAGCCGGGCAAGCAGCTCGTCGAGGGCGAACGGCTTGGTCAGGTAGTCGTCGGCGCCGGCGTCGAGGCCCTCGACCCGGTCGCCGACGGCGTCGCGCGCGGTGAGCACGAGGATCGGCACGTGGTTGCCCACTGATCGAAGAGCGCGCGTGGTCTCGATGCCGTCGAGGCGGGGCATCATCACGTCCATCACGATCGCGTCGGGGTTGGTCCCGCTGATCCCGGCGAGGGCGGCCGCCCCGTCCTCGGCCAGCGACACGGCGTACCCGTTGAACTCCAGCGAACGGCGCAGCGACTCACGCACCGCGCGGTCGTCGTCGACGACGAGCACGTGCGGCTTGGTCTCGAGCGGCGCGTTCACGCACCAAGAGTGCCACCGGCGGCTGAGCCTTTGCTGAGATCAGCGCAGCTTCGCGGCCGCCTCCGCCGCGAGCTGGCCGTAGCGTCCACCGAACATCGCGGCGTGGACCAGCAGTGGGAAGAGCTGGTGCAGCGGCTGGCGCTCCTCCCAGCCGTCGGCGAGGGGAGTGACCTCGACGTACGCCGCCTGCACGCGTGCCAGCTGCGGAAGGCCGAAGAGCGCGAGCATCGCCAGGTCGGTCTCGCGGTGGCCGCCGTGTGCCGCGGGGTCGACGAGGACGGCGTGGCGCTCGGCGTTCCAGACGATGTTGCCCGACCAGAGGTCGCCGTGCAGCCGCGCCGGCGGCTCGCTCGGCCCGGCCAGGTCGACGATCCGCCGGACGATGCCCTCGACCGCCGACACGCCGTCCTCCTCGATGTGGCCGCGGTCGGCGGCGAGCTTGAGGTACGGCAGGATCCGGCGTACGGCGAAGAACTCCGGCCAGGTGTCGGCCGGCTTGTTCGGCATCGGCAGCGTGCCGATGAAGCCGTCCTCGTCGGCACCGAAGTCGGGCGCACCGCTGGCGTGCAGCTGCGCGAGCGTCCGGCCGAGCGTGGCGGCTGCCTCGGGGGACGGCCGGGTCGGCTCGATCCATGCCAGGACGATGCAGTCGGCCTGCACGCCGAGCACGTCGGCGACCTCGGCGACCCCGGGCTCGGCGAGCCACCGCAGGCCGCGGGCCTCGGCCTCGAAGAAGCCCTCCGGCGCGTGTGGACGGGTCTTGATCAGGGCCGAGCGGCCGTCGCTGAGCCGCAGTCGCGTGGCCGTGCAGGCGTCGCCGCCGGCGACCGGAGTCGTCGAGACGACCGCGGCGCCGAGCAGGTGCTCGGCCCGATCCGCGAGCGTCCGCATCCGCGCCATGCGCCCCATCCTCGCGGCCGGCGGGTCACCTGACCAGAGCGAGCTCCTGCACGAGCCGGTGAGCGGTGCGCTCGACGATGGCCAGGACGTCGTCGAAGCCCTCGGGTCCGCCGTAGAACGGATCGGGCAGGTCGGGCACGTCGTCGGGATCCGTCGTCGCCACCTCGGGGTCGTAGGACCGGAACATCCGCACCCGGTCGTGACGGTCTGCGGGCAGCACGGCGAGTACGTCGGCGAGGTTGGCGCGGTCCATCACCAGGATGAGGTCGTGGTCGTGCCAGTCGGCGCCGAAGTGCTGGGCCCGGTGGCGAGTGGCGTCGTACCCGGCGCCGGTCAGCACCGAGGCGGCGCGGGTGTCCATCGGCTCGCCGATGTGCCAGGTGCCGGTGCCGCAGCTGGTCACCTCGACGCGGTCGGCGAGCCCGGCGGCCCGGAGCTCGGCGTTGACGACGACATCGGCGATCGGCGAGCGACAGATGTTGCCGAGGCAGACGAGCGCGACGCGGTACAACGAGGTCAGCCCTGGTCGGGCAGCAGCGACTCGACGATCATCGACGCGATCGAGATGACCAGCGCGCCGAACACGGCGGTCCAGAAGCCGTCGACGTGGAACTCCAGGCCGAAGGTGTCGGCGAGCTTGCTGGTCAGCAGCAGCATCAGCGCGTTGGTGACGAGCAGGAACAGGCCCAGGGTCAGGATGATCAGCGGCAGCGACAGGACGTTCACGATCGGGCGCACCACCGAGGTGACCACCCCGAAGATCGCGCCGACGATCAGCAGCGAGACGATCCGGCCGCTCGTGCTGTCGGCGGTGAGGGTGATCCCGTCGAAGAGCCACACCGCGACGCCGAGAGCGGCGGCATTGACGACCAGCCAGGCGATGAACTTCATGGCCGGAGCCTATAGAGGCGGTTCAGCCGCGCGCGTCGAGCGCCGCGACCGACTCGACGATCGACTGCTCGGCCCCGGCCAGGTGGGATGCGAGGTCGGTCTCGGCCTCGGTCAGGTGTCCGCGCTCGAGCTGTCGCACGAGGCCGGCGTGCGAGTGCGCCTGCTCGCGCACGTTGCCGCGCGTGCGGTCGAGCCGCGCCAGAGCCAGCCGGATCTCGGCGTACAGCGACTCGGCCATGGCGATCAGCCGGGGCGACTCGGTCAGCCCGGTCAGCGCCCGGTGGATGGCGAGGTGGGCTGCGGTCAGCTCTTGCGGCGTGGCCGCGGTGCCGGCGAGCCGGTTGAACTCCGTCAGCGCTGACCGTACGGCGTCCCGCGACTGCTCCGACGCCTCGTTCCAGCGCCGGACGCCGGCGGTCTCGAGCACCGCACGGGCCCGGCAGACGTCCCGGATCTCGTCGGCGGACAGGGCGTGGACCGCGGTGCCCTTGTTGGGCACGCGGTCGGCCAGCCCCTCGGCGACCAGGAGCCCGAGGGCCTCGCGGACCGTCGAGCGTGAGACCCCGAGCGACTCGGCGAGCGCGACCTCGCGCAGCGGCGTACCGGGATCGAGCTCGCCGTCGAAGAGCGCGCGGCGCAGCTCGTCGGCGACCCGGTCGACCGTGCTGACGGGGTCGACATGGAGATGGGCGAAGGCGCTGACCTTCGGCACGTCGGGCATCCCCATGATTGTCCGACAAAAACTTGCGTGCTGCGCTCCGGGAGCGCACAATCTGAGATTGTCAGACAATCAGGCAATCAAGTCGCTGGGGAGGCGAGCATGGGGGCAACACTGGCGTGGGGACGGCATTACCTGATGGTGGCGCCGGAGCACTTCCGGGTGGACTACGCGATCAACCCGTTCATGGACCCGGCCGACCAGCCGGATCCGGTGGCGACCCGCGACCAGTGGGCTGCGATCGTCGCTGCGATCGGTGACGCCGGCGGGAGGGTCGAGGTCCTGCCGCAGCGACCCGACGCCCCCGACATGGTCTACGCGATGAACCTCGGCCTGCCGCTGGTCGGTCCGAGTGGCCCGGTCGCGGTGCTGTCCCACATGCGCTACCCGGAGCGCCGGATGGAGACCGGGACGGCGGCGACCTGGTTCGCCGACCGCGGCTACGCCCTCCACACGATCGGCCGCGACGGCGTGGGCGCGCACTTCGAGGCCGGCGACGCCTTCGCGTGGCGCGGCGAGCTCGTCGTCGGCTTCGGCCCGCGCACCGAGAAGCTGGCGCTCAAGCACCTCGCCAACGATCTGGACGTGCCCGTGCGGGGTGTCCGGATCACCCACACGGGGATGTACCACCTGGACCTCGGCTTCTGCCCGCTCGACGAGACCCGCGCGATGGTCTGCCCCGCCGCCTTCGATGACGCCTCCGCGCGGAAGCTGCTCGACCTGGTGCCCG
>JAEKKP010000224.1 GCA_019510315.1 Propionibacteriales bacterium | reverse complement strand
GAGGACCATGCCGACCATCTTGTCAGGCCATCAGATCGGTGGTTGAGCCTGTCGAAACCTCAGCGGGCATCGGCCGGAGGCGGGAACACGCAGAACTCGTTGCCCTCCGGGTCGGCGAGCACCGTCCACCGCGGCATCGTCGACAACCGCGTCGCGCCACGCGCCTCGAAGGACTCGACGTCGCCGTACAGGTCCCAATGGATGCGGTTCTTGACCGTCTTCGGCTCCGGCACCGTGCCGAACACCCACGCCTGCATCGGGAAGCCGGGCACACCCTCGAGCCACGTCCAGTCCTTCCCCTCCTCGCTCTTCAGCTCGACCCCTAAGGCATCGGCCCACCACTGCCCGAGGCGCTGCGGGTCGGCGCAGTCGACGACCACCTCGTAGGCCTTGTACGCCGGCACGCGATCCGGCCTGCGCACGAAGGCGCACAGCTCGTTGCCCTCCGGGTCCTCCATCACCGTCCAGGCGTCCTCGTCGTCCTGCACCGGCGCGATCCTGGCGCCCAGGCCGACGAGCGTCTCGACCGCGTCGGTGTGCAGGTCGAGGTGCACGCGGTCCTTCACGGTCTTCGCCTCCGGGACCGTGTTGATCCACACGGTCTGGCCAGGTTCGCTCCCCCGGAGGACGGCGTCGCCGTTGTCCTGGTACTCGGCGGTGAGGCCGAGCGCGCCCGCCCAGAACGGCGCCACGCTGCGGGGGTCGACGGCATCGATGCAGAGGTCCTTGAAGACGGCGGTGCGGCTCTCCATGTCCACATCGTGGCATCGGCGGCAACCGTGGCGCTCCACCGCCGGTGTTGAGCCTGTCGTGACCCTCGGTAGCCTGAGACGCATGCCTGCATCCCCGACCCCTGCCCAGACGAAGGCGTGGGGCCACGGTCTTGCGACCATCGCCGACGACGGATCGGTGCTCGACACCTGGTACCCGACGCCGGCACTCGGCGAGCCTCCCGCTGATGCGGCGCCGCCTGCCTCGCTGACAGCGCTCGAGGGCAAGGACCCGGCCCGGCGGGTGCACACCGAAGTGGTCTGCACGGTGATCGACCTCGACGCGGCTCCGGCCGACGCGAGCGACGTCTACCTCCGGCTGCACCTTCTCAGCCACCGGTTGGTGGCGCCGCACGGCGCGAACCTCGAGGGTGTCTTCGGCCTCCTGAACAACGTCGTGTGGACCAGCCGCGGCCCGTGCGCGGTGACCGGCTTCGAGGAGGTCCGGGCTGCGCTGCGCGCCGACGGCCCCGTCGAGGTGTTCGGCATCGACAAGTTCCCGCGGATGACCGACTACGTCGTCCCGGCGGGCGTGCGGATCGCCGACGCGGACCGGGTGCGCCTCGGCGCCCACCTGGCCGAGGGCACGACCGTCATGCACGAGGGCTTCGTCAACTACAACGCCGGCACGCTGGGCGCGTCGATGGTGGAGGGCCGGATCTCCGCAGGGGTCGTCGTGGGCGACGGCTCCGATGTCGGTGGCGGCGCGTCGATCATGGGCACGTTGTCGGGTGGCGGCAAGGAGACCATCTCGATCGGCCGGCGCTGCCTCCTCGGCGCCAACTCCGGGATCGGCATCTCCCTCGGCGACGACTGCGTCGTCGAGGCGGGCTGCTACGTGACCGCCGGCACCAAGGTGACGGTGCGCGACATCGACAACAAGCCGAAGGTGATCAAGGCTGCCGACCTGTCCGGCTCCGACCACGTGCTGTTCCGGCGCAACTCGGTCACCGGCGCGATGGAGGCGGTGCCCTGGCAGTCCGACGGCATCGCGCTCAACGCCGAGCTGCATGCCAACTAGCGGGACGCGTCCTCGCCGGTCCGGCATCGTCTTCTTCCTCGCGATCGTCGCCGTCATCGGTGCCGTCGTCTTCGTCGTGATGCGCGGGACGTCGTCCGTTCCCGAGCTGCCCGGGTGCACGGCCGAGGTGTCCGGACGCACCGTGTACCTCGATCCCGACCAGGCCGCGAACGCCACCCTGATCGCGGCGATCGGCACCCGGCGCGGCCTCCCGGCCCGGGCGGTGTCGATCGCCCTCGCCGCGGCGTACCAGGAGAGCAAGATCCACAACCTCCCGTACGGCGACCGCGACTCGCTGGGCCTCTTCCAGCAGCGGCCGTCGCAGGGCTGGGGCACGGTCGCGCAGATCAGCAACGAGGACTACTCGATCAACCGGTTCTACGAGGCGCTCGAGAACGTCGACGGCTACCAGTCGATGCGGATCACCGAGGCCGCCCAACGGGTGCAGCACTCCGGCTACCCCGAGGCCTACGAGCCGCACGCCCCCGACGCGCGCGCGCTGGCCTCGTCGCTGACCGGCTACAGCCCGGGCGGCACCTTCAGCTGCGTCGTCCCCGAGCCGAAGGGCCACGGCACGGCGGCGGCCACCACCGCTGCGCTCACCAAGGCGTACGGCGACCTCGAGGTCGCCCGCACGGGATCCCGCCAGGACCTCACCGTGACGGTGCCGGCCGGCGCCGACGGCCAGCGGCTGGGCTGGTCGGTCGCGGCGTACCTGCTCGGCCACGCGGCGACCAGCAGGATCGACGCCGTCTCCTTCGACGGGCTGACGTGGCGCACCGGCGACGACTCCGAGAAGGGCTGGGTCAAGTCGTCCGCGTCGGCCACGAAGGTCACGGTCGTCCTGCACTGA
>JAEKKP010000217.1 GCA_019510315.1 Propionibacteriales bacterium | reverse complement strand
CATCGAGGCGACCAGCGGCACGCCGTCGGGGGGCACCCAGGTCCAGTCCCGGGTCTGCGACTCGGCCTCGGTGACGTCGTGGACGAGTGTCTCGAAACCGGGGCGAGCGCCGGTCTGCAGGGCGCGCAGCTCGAGCTCGTCGGCGTCGAGGAAGTCGACGAAGGAGTGCGTCGTGGCCTCGCGCGCGTCGAACCGGAGCACCGCCTCCGCGCCGGCGTTGGCCACGGTGATCCGGCCGGCGCGGTCGGTGCCGACGATGGCGACCGTCGTCGCCGACCTGAGGACGTGCTGCAGCAGGTGCTGCGAGGCGCGCTCCTCGGTGATGTCCGTCATGGTCAGCACGAACTGGAGGGAGCCGTCGTCCGGACTGCGGTACACGCCATTGGCGAAGCTGACCATCCGCTCCCCGCCCGCTGCCGTGCAGATCACCGTCTCGCCGTGCTGCGGGATGTGGTCGGGATCTGCGAAGGCGGCGCGCACCGCCGCCCACTGGTCGGGGCGCTGCAGCCGCTCCCAGAAACCGCGACCCACCAGATCGGCGGCGCTGAAGCCGCTGAGCCGGCTCACCGCGGGATTGGCGGACAGCACGATGCCGGCCGCGTCGGTGACGAGGATCGGCATCGTCGAGGACTCGACGACCGCCTCGGTCCTGCGCTGTTCGTTGCGCACCGCCTGGACCGCCTTCAGCTGCTGGCGGACGGCGAGGGCGAGCGGCAGCCCGGTGACCACCAGGCAGACGAGGTAGAGCTGCGTGATCAGGTTGCTCGTCATGCTGCCGGCGGGGTGATCGGCGCTGGCGAACGGGCCGTACCCGCCGACGGTCAGCCACGTGATCGCACCGGCCATCAGGGCCTGCTCGATCACCACGACGCGGGACCCGAAGGCGACGCCGGCCCAGATCAGGAAGGGCAGCGGGATGAACGCGAGGCTGAGGTCGGTGCCCGGCCCGAACGCGAACACGGTCACCACGGCGAGCAGGAGGGCGTGCAGCACGATCGGCACGGTCGACGGGCGGCGTACGGTCCGCCGCGGGAGCATGCCGAGCGGCGCGAGCACGAGGACCGAGGCCCAGTGCGAGCCGGTCGTCGTCAGGAAGGTGCTCCCGAAGTCGCCGTCGAGCAGCACGTGCGACGTGAGGGCCACGCCGAACGCCGCCGCCACCGCGCCGGCGAAGGACACCACGACCAGCCACGCGAGATCGGCCAGGCCGTCCAGGTAACGGCCGACCATCCGGCGCGTGCCCCAGCGCCTTGCTGATCTCGATCCCGATCAGCCCGGCGGCGAGCGTGGCGAGGATGAGCCCGGCGACCAGCACGCGTCGCCAGACAGCGGTCTCTCCTCCCAGGTGCACCACTTGGGCGATTCTCCCCGATTTCGGTGCTCTTCGGGGGCTGATTGCCTCCACTTGGACGGGTCGATGTCCGGCGGCTGCGCCGGGTCGCCGTGGGAAACTCGTCGGCATGACCCTGGTCTCCGAGCGCATCGGCCAGTACTTCCACGACGGCCATCGCATCGAGTACACCGAGTACGGCGCGGGCTCGCGCTGGGTCGTGCTGGTGCACGGCCAGCTGATGCCGCGCCGGATGCACCAGCCGCTGGCCCGCAAGCTCGCGGCGAGCGGTGCGCACGTCGTCACCGTCGACCTGCTCGGCCACGGTCGCTCCGACCGGCCGGCCGACCCGCTGCTGTACTCGATGACCGCGTTCGGCGAGCAGGTGATCGGCCTGCTCGACCACCTCGGCGCCGAGCGTGCGGTGCTGGGCGGTACGTCGCTGGGCGCCAACGTGTCCCTCGAGGGCGCCGTGCTCGCGCCCGACCGGGTGCAGGGGCTGCTGATCGAGATGCCCGTGCTCGACAACGCCGTCGAGGCCGGCATCCTGGCCTTCGCGCCGCTGCTGTTCGTCTCGCGCTTCCTGCCGTTCGCCGTCACCGGGGTGCGCATGCTCTCCCGGGCGGTGCCGCGCGGCGTGGTGCCGTTCTGGGTCGGCATCGGGCTGGACACCCTCGACCAGCGCCCCGCTGCGATGGCCGCCACGGTGCACGGCCTCTTCTTCGGACGAGTCGCGCCGTCGTCGAAGCAGCGTCGCGCGATCGACGCCCCGGCCCTCGTCGTCGGCCACACCCGTGACCCGATCCACCCGGCCGCGGACGCCGAGATGCTGGCCGACGAGCTGGTCGGCGCGCGATTCGTCGCCGCCCGCAGCATCCTGGAGTGGCGGGTGGCGCCCGATCGGCTCGACGACATCGCCGTGGGCTTCGTCGCCCAGTGCTACGACGACGACGCGAGCGCCGGCCGCCTGCTCGGGGGCTGACCCGGACCGCTGGGCGGGTCGCGTCGGGGCAATGTGAGCGATATGCCCCTTACCGGACGTCTCGCGACTACGCTCAACAGCGTTTCCAGGGTCGCAGGGAGAGGTGGCAGATCCGAATGCGATCCAGATCGGCGTTCATCCTCGGGATCCAGCAGCTGCTCGGACGCGAGCACGCGGACCCGCGGATCGCGCAGTACCTCTTCCTGGTGCCCGTGCTGGTCGACGTCTGCGTGGTGGCCGTCCTGCAGGACACCGAGCTGCGGGCGTCGTACCTGGGTGGTCTCGGGCTGATCGCCGGCGCGACGGTGGTCGCCGTCCGGGTCGGGCTCGACCGCATGTCGGAGCGCTGGACCTTCGTGATCCCGGTCGCCGACCTGCTCGCCCTGGGGCTGATGCGGGTGACGCCGGAGAGCACGGTCGGCATCGCGCTGGTGTTCCCCGCGATCTGGCTCGGTCTGCAGTACGGACGGCGCGGCGTCGCCCTCACCGTGCTGACCGTGGTGGTCTCCTTCGTCCCCGTGTTCCTGAGCCGCGACCCGTCGGACAACGAGCTGTCCCGGATGGGACAGGTGCTGCTGCTGGCGCTGCTCTGCTCGCTCGTCGTGGCCGTCACCGCCGAGCTCTGGCTGAGCAAGGTGGACGAGGCCGCCGAGGCGCAGCGGATGCTCGAGCGGGCGGTCGCCGACAGCGCTGAGCAGCGCCGCTTCAACGAGGCGATCCTCCAGAGCGTCGACGTGGGCCTGCTCGCGCTCGACGCCCAGGGCCGGGTGCACTCGATGAACCCGAGGCACCAACGCTTCATCGAGCTCGCCTACCCGCAGGGCCACGACGGCTCGCCGGACCAGAAGGGCTACACCTTCGGTGCCGACGGCTTCACCGAGCTCGCCCGCGAGGAGCTGCCGACCTGGCGCGCCGTCCACGGCGAGACCCTCCGCGACTACCTGATCTGGGTGGGGGAGGAGCCCGGGCTGCGCCGCGCGTTCGCCGTCTCCGCCTCGCCGTTCTTCACCCCTGACGGCACCTTCGACGGGGCCGTGCTCGCCTACCACGACGTGACCGAGCTGATGACCGCGGCGCGACTGAAGGACGAGTTCGTGGCGACCGTGAGCCACGAGCTGCGCACGCCGCTGACCTCGATCGTCGGGTACGTCGACGTGCTCCTCGAGGACGTCGCGGACATCCCCGACGAGGCCACGCCCTTCCTGATGACCGTGCAGCGCAACGCGCGGCGCCTGCACCGGCTGGTCGACGACCTGCTCTCCGACGCGCTCAAGCTCGGCCGCGCGGAGCTCCAGCTGGGCCGCGTGTCCCTCGTCCAGGTGCTGCGGACCTCTGCGGTCGAGGCCGAGAAGGTCGCCGCTCTCAACGGGCTGACCCTCTCCTTCGACGACGGCGCGGGTCCGCTCGACGTCGAGGGCGACCCGGAGCGACTTGCCCAGGTCGTGGACAACATCTTCAACAACGCGATCAAGTTCACCCCCGAGGGTGGTCGCATCGATGCCCGGATCTGGCGCGACCGCGACCAGGCGGTCGTCGAGATCACCGACACGGGCCGCGGCATCCCCCAGGAGGAGCTCGAGGACGTCTTCGTC
>JAEKKP010000171.1 GCA_019510315.1 Propionibacteriales bacterium | reverse complement strand
TCACGTGTTACTCACCCGTTCGCCGCTCGTGTACTCCCGAAGGAGCCTTACCGCTCGACTTGCATGTGTTAAGCACGCCGCCAGCGTTCGTCCTGAGCCAGGATCAAACTCTCCGTTGAAATCTAGCGGCAGCCACCGAAGCGGCTACCAAATCTCTCAGATTGTTCTTCCTAGCGGGATCAATCACTGACAAATGTCAGAATTATTGTCCTACAAAGGAACCGTCGACTAAGTCGCCCGGCGAACCGGACTGGTTAGTCAGACGGGTTATCAAACTAATTCGTCGACTTTTGGCACACTGTTGAGTTCTCAAGGATCAAGCGCGCACCTCAGCGAAGACCTCTCGGCCTGGCTGGGGGGCAACCTGGTAAAACTTACCGGTCGAGTCCGACCGAGTCAAATCGGTTCGGCTCCCCGATCCCCCGGGGCGAGCACAAGCATCCGAGCTGTTCTGAGGCCGACTGTGCGCGCACTCAGTCCACCTCGGATGAGGTGTTCGGTTGGGGGTCTCGCCTCGGGCCGGCCGCCCGGCCTCTCGGCCTTGCGTCCCGCCGCTCCGTGGCGACGAGACAGAACATTAGGCCGCTCTCCCGGCCTCGTCAAATCGGGTCCGTGTGGCGCGGAGCACAAACAACGTTTCCGCAGGTCAGAGGCTGTTTCGGGCGCTTTGCTCCCGCTCGCGCGTCCGGCGGACGGGCCACCGACGGCAGTCAGAACGACAACGCTGCAACTCAGCCAGCTGGAGGCGCGTCGGCCGGAACCAGGCCGCGGGCGTCGGCCGGACTGACACAGCCCGCCCGCCGAAGGGAGTCCTGGAGCTCGTCACGGAGCCGATCGAGGAGCTCGACGACGCCGGCCTCTCCCCCGACGGCGAGCGCGAACAGTGCCAGCCGACCGACGAAGGCGGTGTCCGCTCCCCGGGCGACGGCTGCGACCAGGTCGAGCCCGCCGCGGATGCCGCCGTCGACGTACAGCTCCACGGCGTCGCCGACCTCTTGCGCCACCGAGCCGAACACGTCGGCGGTCGCGACCGACCGGTCGAGCTGCCTGCCGCCGTGGTTGGAGACCCACACGGCAGCCACCCCGGCGTCCGCACACCGCCGGGCATCGTCAGGTCGGAGCACTCCCTTCACGACCACCGGGAGGCCCGTCAGACGTGCGACCCGGTCGAGGTCGTGCACGCCGAGGTCGAAGGCGTGGCCGGCGGCTCCCGGGGCCGCCGGATCGGCGTGGTTGACCCGATACCGCGCCGAGACCTCGTCCAGGGGCTCAACGGCATCGGCACGGACGCGCGTCCCGGCTGCGTCAACGGTGACGACCACGGCGGACGCTCCGGCCCGGACGGCATCCTCCAGCAGCGGTTCGACCAGAGTCCGGTCGTCGGGAACGTAGAGCTGGAGCCACCAGGAAGCGCCGGTGTCACCGATCTCCTCGAACCTCGTGCCCGCGTTGCTGGACACGCACAGCAGCGTCCGAGTCGCCGCCGCCGCGCGAGCCATGGCGAGCTCGCCGTCAGGATGCGCCAGCCGTTGCAGCGACGTCGGGGCGAGGCCGACAGGTGCGCGGTACGTCATGCCGAGCAGAGTCGTGGACAGCTCGATCTCGCGGACGTCTCGGAGGACGTGCGGCGCGAACCGCGTCCGGCTCCAGGCCTCGTGCGCCTCCGCGGTCGTGATCCCTTGCCCGGCACCGTCCGCGAAGTACCGGTAGACGGCCGGTGGCAGCTTC
Source organism: Propionibacteriales bacterium (assembly GCA_019510315.1). Lineage (GTDB taxonomy): Bacteria > Actinomycetota > Actinomycetes > Propionibacteriales > Nocardioidaceae > Marmoricola. Next base: position 7,952 of record JAEKKP010000171.1, on the reverse strand, counting down.
TCGCGGGCGCTGGCCTCCAGCGCGACCTGCCACGGCTCGTCCATGCCCCTCAGCCGATCTCGACACCCGCGAGGTGCTTCTTGCCGCGTCGCAGGACCAGCCAGCCGCCGGAGAGCAGGTGGTGGTCACCGGGCACCAGGTCCGGATCGGTGACCCGCTCGTTGTTGAGGTAGGCGCCGCCCTCGTTGATGGTCCGCCGTGCCTCGCCCTTGCTCTTCACCAGGCCGGCGTCGACGAGCAGGTCGACGTACGGCGTACCCAGCGGCGCGCTCGTCGCGCCGGCCTCGCGCAGCGCCGCCGAGAGAGCGCCGGCGCTGAGCTCGCGGAGGTCGCCGCTGCCGAACAGCGCCTCGGCCGCCGCCTTGGCCTGCTCGGTCTCCGCTGCGCCGTGCACGAGCGTGGTGACCGCGTCCGCGAGCGCCTTCTGCGCCGCGCGGCGGTACGGCTGTTCGGCGGTCTGCGCCTCGAGGTCCTCGATCTGCTCGCGCGTGAGGAAGGTGAAGATCCGGAGCAGCTCGCCGACCTTCTCGTCCTCGGCGTTGAGCCAGAACTGGTGGAAGGCGTAGGGCGACATCATCTCGGCGTCGAGCCAGAGCGCGCCGCCCTCGGTCTTGCCGTACTTGGTGCCGTCGGCCTTGGTGACGAGAGGCGTGGCGAACGCGTGCGCCTTGCCACCGTCGGCACGCCGGATCAGCTCGACGCCGCCGGTGAGGTTGCCCCACTGGTCGGAGCCGCCGAACTGCAGCGTGACGCCGTGCTGGCGGTACAGCTCGAGGAAGTCCATCGACTGCAGCAGCACGTAGCTGAACTCGGTGTAGCTGATGCCCGCCTCGAGCCGGCTGCGCACCACGTCGCGGGCGAGCATGCGGTTGACCGGGAAGTGCTTGCCGATGTCGCGCAGGAAGTCGATGGTCGAGAGCGACGCGGTCCAGTCGTAGTTGTTGACCATCGTCGCGGCGTTCGATCCGTCGAAGGACAGGAACGGCTCGATCTGGCGGCGTACGCGCTCCACCCAGTCCTTGACGGTGTCGAGTGTGTTCAGCGTGCGCTCGCCGGACTCCTTGGGGTCGCCGATCATCCCGGTGGCGCCGCCGACGAGGGCGTACGGCGTGTGCCCCGCCAGCTGCAGCCGGCGGGCGGTGAGGATCTGCACCAGGTTGCCCATGTGAAGGCTCGGGGCCGTCGGGTCGAAGCCCACGTAGAACCGCACGCTCTCCTGCGTCAGCGCCTCGCGGAGGGCGTCACGATCCGTCGAGTGGGCGATCAGGCCGCGCCACTCGAGGTCGTCGAGCAGGGTGGGGTCGACAGTCACGGGACCAGCCTGCCGCATGGTCGTGGGGTCGAGCGAACCGGGTTTCGACAGGTTCAACCAGCGGGTCAGCGGATCCCGAGCTTGCGCATGAACCGCAGGCCCTTGACCGTCTTCTCGACGTTCTTGGTCCAGTCGGTGTCCTCGGCGTTGCTGAGGACCTGCTTCTTCAGGACCGCGACGTTCTGCACGTCGGTGTACTTCAGCATGCCGGCGTCGCCGTGGCGGCTGCCGACGCCGGAGGTCTTGAAGCCGCCCGAGGTGCTCTTCTTGCTCGCGTACGAGCAGGCCAGGCCGTCGTTGATGTTGATGTTGCCGGCCTCGATCCGCCGCCCGATGGCCTCCGCGCGGCTGAGGTCCTTGCCCCAGACGCTGGCGTTGAGGCCGTACTCGGTGTCGTTGGCCCTCGCGATCGCGTCCTCGAGGTCGGTGTAGCCGTAGATCGTCGTCACCGGTCCGAACGTCTCGACGGTCGCGTGGATCATGTCCGGCGTCACGTCGGTGAGCACGGTGGGCTCGAAGAACGCAGGCCCGAGGTCCGGGCGGGCCTTGCCGCCGGTCAGCACGGTTGCACCCTTGGCGATGGCGTCCTCGACGTGGGACTCGACCCGCTCCCGCTGGGCGACCGAGACCAGCGATCCCATGGCGGGGCCGAAGTCGTACGCCGCCCCGACCTCGATGCCCTGCGCCGCCTGGACGAAACGACGGGTGAACTCGGCGCGCAGCGACTCGGGGACGTAGATGCGCTCGATGTGCATGCACGCCTGGCCGGCGTTGAGGAAGGTCGCCATGAGCGCACCCGGGATCACCTCGTCGAGGTCGGCGTCCTCGAGCACGATCAGCGGGTTCTTGCCGCCGAGCTCGAGCGTGCAGCCGACGAGGTTCTGGCCGGCGAGTGCGCCGATCACCCGGCCGGTCGCCGTCGAGCCGGTGAACATGACGTAGTCGGCGTGCTCGACGATGGTCGGCCCGATGTCGGGACCCTCGCCGCACACGATCTGGACCAGGCCGGCGGGCAGGCCGGCCTCGTAGAGCAGCCCGACGCCGTAGGCGACGTTGAGGGTCGACTTGTTGTCCGGCTTGAGCACGATGCCGTTGCCCGCGATCAGCGCCGGCATCGCGTCGGACAGGCTGGTGGCGAACGGGAAGTTCCACGGAGAGATCAGGCCGACCACGCCCTTGGGCACGCGCACCTCGGTGGACGTGGACACGATCGGCACCACGCCGCCGTGCTTCTTCTCCTTGAGGATCCGCGGCGCCGCCTTGATGTAGTGGCTCGTGGTCATCACCACGTCGCAGGTCTCCTCGAACGACATCCGGCGCGCCTTGCCGGTCTCGGCCTGCATCAGGTCGGTGACGACGAGGTTGCGCTGCAGGAGCAGCTCGTGGAAGCGCTTCATCACCTCGATGCGCCGCTTGACCGGCCAGGACGCCCACACCGCCTGCGCCTTCCGCGCTGCGGCGTACGCGGCGACGACGTCCTCGGGGCTGGACTGCGGCAGGTCGACGAACGGGTCGCCGGTGTACACCTCGACGACCGGGACAGTGCGGCCGCTGGTGGAGACCACCATGCCGGTCAGCTCCTCGAGGAGAGCGGGCGTGATCGATGCGGGCAGGCTCATGGACGAAACTGTAACTCGTTCTAGTTATTCTGTCATCGGCGCAGGGCCACGTCTGCGGGGCGGCTTGGCGGCGACGTACCGGCTGACCGTCGGGTCGCCGGTGAGCCAGAAGCGCCAGGGCCGGTCGGGCGCCTGCCGCAGTCCGACGCGGGGTCCGGTCGAGACGAGGGCGGGCTCGACCGGTGGGCCGAGCGTGAGCGCGCCCGCGGTCAGGTCCAGGCCGTTGTCGGACAGGTCCAGCCCGAGCGCGCTGCACAGCCGCGCCGGACCGCGAGCCAGGTCTCGATCGGGTCCGCTGGGGCGTCGCGAGCGCGCGGTGTCCACGCCGTCGACGACCTCGCCGGCGCGCAGGAGAACGGCCGACGCGGTGCCGTCGGGTCCGCAGACGACGTTGGCGCAGTGGTGCATGCCGTAGGTGAAGTAGACATAGAGCCGGCCCGGGGGTCCGAACATCACCTCGGTACGCCGGGTCGGTCCGCGGAAGGCGTGGGAGCCCGGGTCGTTGGCCCCGTCGTACGCCTCCACCTCGGTGAGCCGGACGGCGACACCTCCGTGGCGGAGCACGGCGCCGAGCAGGCGCGGGGCCGCCTCGAGGACGGGGCCCGACAGCACCTCGACGAGGCTGTCGGCTCCCCCGGGCATGATCGCCAGTATGCCGGTCACCGCCGAGGACGTCCGTGACGTCGCGCTGTCGCTCCCCCGCGCCTACGAGGCCTGGGTGCGCGACTATCGCAAGTTCCGGGTCGGCCAGATCGTGTTCGCCTCGATCTCTCCCGACGAGACCTTGCTCGGCTTCGGCTTCCCACGCGAGGAGCGCGAGGCCCTGGTCGCGAGCGAACCCGACAAGTTCCAGCTGCCGCGCGCCTCCGACATGCGCTACCAGTGGGTGGTGGCGCGGATGGAGGCGCTCGACGTCGAGGAGCTGCGTGAGCTGGTCACCGACGCCTGGGCGATGTGCGTGCCGAAGAAGGTGCGCGAGGGCCACCTGGGCGGTGCCTGACTGGCCACTCGACGGGCCTTTCCTGCCTACTCGACGGGGCCTTTCAGACCACTCAACGAGGTCGCGGCGATCCTCAGCTCGGCGAGCTGCTCGCGGACACGGTCCGGTGCGGTCCCGCCCCGGCCTCGGCGCGAGGAGACCGACCCCTCGACGGTGAGGACGCTGCGGACCTCGGGCGTCAGCCGCGGGTCGATCGCGGCGAACTGCTCGTCGGTGAGATCGTCCAGCTCGACGCCCAGCTCCTCGCAACGGCGTACGCAGGCGCCGGCCAGCTCGTGCGCCACCCGGAAGGGCACACCCTGCCGGACCAGCCACTCGGCGATGTCGGTGGCGAGCGAGAAGCCCTGCGGCGCGAGCTCGGCCATCCGCTCGGTGTCGAAGGTCAGCGTCGCGACCTGGCCGGCGAACGCCGGCAGCAGCACCTCGAGCGTGTCCACGGAGTCGAAGACCGGCTCCTTGTCCTCCTGCAGGTCGCGGTTGTAGGCCAGCGGCAGCGCCTTGAGCGTCGCGAGCAGCCCGGCCAGGTTGCCGATCAGCCGGCCGGACTTGCCGCGCGCCAGCTCGGAGATGTCGGGGTTCTTCTTCTGCGGCATGATGCTCGACCCGGTCGAGTAGGCGTCGTCGAGGCGCACGAAGCCGAACTCCCTCGTCGCCCAGAGGATGACCTCCTCGGCGATCCGGCTGACGTCGACGCCGATCATCGCCGTCACGAACGCGAACTCGGCGACGAAGTCGCGAGCTGCGGTGCCGTCGATCGAGTTCGCGGTCGAGCCGGTGAACCCCAGTTCACGGGCGACCTGCTCCGGGTCCAGGTCGAGGCTCGAGCCGGCCAGGGCACCGGAGCCGTACGGCGAGTCGGCAGCGACCCGCGCGTCCCAGTCGCGCAGTCGCTCGACGTCGCGCAGGAGCGGCCAGGCGTGCGCGAGCAGGTGGTGGGAGAGCAGCACCGGCTGCGCGTGCTGCAGGTGCGTGCGGCCCGGCATGATCGCGCCGAGGTGCGCCTCGGCCTGCCCGGCCAGGGCCTCCACGAGCGCGAGCACCTGGCCCGCGATGACCTGGGCGTGGTCGCGCAGGAACACCTTGAACAGCGTCGCGATCTGGTCGTTGCGGCTCCGGCCGGCGCGGAGCTTGCCGCCGACGTCGGCGCCGACCTCGTCGAGCAGCATCCGCTCGAGGGCGCCGTGGACGTCCTCGTCGGACGGATCTGGCTGCAGCGTGCCGGCGGTGAACCGCTCCCCCAGCGCGTCGAGGCCGCCGAGGAGGGCGGCGAGGTCCTCCCCGCTGACCAGGCCCGCGGCGTGCAGTGCACGCGCGTGGGCCCGGGAGCCGGCCAGGTCGTAGGGCACGAGCCGCCAGTCGAAGTGGGTGCTGCGGGAGAGGGCCTCGAGCTCGGGGGACGGTCCGCCGGCGAACCGGGCGCCCCACAGCTTGCCGGTCCCGGTGGTGCCCGGCTCAGTCATGGAGGTCTCCGTTGGCAAGGGCGAGGAGGCGTTGCGCCAGTGGTTCGCCACCGTCGGGTTCGCGGGAGATCACCAGCACCGTGTCGTCGCCGGCGATGGTGCCGAGCACGTTGGCCAGCTCGGCCTTGTCGAGCGCGGAGGCGAGGAACTGCGCCGCGCCGGGGGGTGTGCGCAGGACCACGAGGTTGGCGGACGCGTCGGCGGACACCAGCAGCTCACCGGCGAGCCGTCCGAGCCGGGCCTCCGACGCGGCGGACTCGTGGGCGAGGACCGGGCGCCGGTCGCCGCCCTCCCCCGGGACGGCGTACACGAGCTGTCCGGAGGGCGCGCGCACCTTCACCGCGTCGAGCTCGACGAGGTCGCGCGACAAGGTCGCCTGGGTGACGTTGACGCCGGCGCGGTGGAGCAGGTCGGCGAGCTCGGTCTGGGAGTGCACCTCGCTCGTGGCCAGCAGCTCGATGATCCGCTGCTGGCGCGCATTCTTGGTGAGCGGGATCAACGGGTGCCCGCCGGACACGCTGGTCATCGTGCGCCCCCGGTGTCGCCGGCGTCGGCCGCGAGCAGCCAGGTCAGGATCGCCTTCTGCGCGTGACGGCGGTTCTCGGCCTCGTCCCACACGACGCTGCGCGGCCCGTCGATCACCTCGGCGGTGATCTCCTTGCCGCGGTACGCCGGCAGGCAGTGCAACACGATCGGGTCGGCGCCGAGCCCGACCAGGTGGTCATTGAGCTGCCACGGACCGAACACCTCGGCAGCCCGGTCGGCGGCCTCCTGCTCCTTGCCCATCGACACCCAGGTGTCGGTGATCAGCACGTCGGCCCCCGCCGCAGCCTCCTGCGGGCCGGCGACGTAGTCGGCGGAGCCGCCCGTGGTGGCGGCGATCTCCTGGGCGCGCTCGAGGATCGCCGTGTCGGGACGGTAGTCGTCCGGCCCGCTCACGCGCACGTGCATGCCGGCGGTGGCTCCGGCGAGCAGGTAGGAGTGGCTCATGTTGCTGGCCGCGTCGCCGAGGAAGGTCATGGTCAAACCAGCGAGGCCGCCCTCAGACCCGCCCTTGTGCTCGCGGATCGTGAGCAGGTCGGCCAGCGTCTGGCACGGGTGGAACTGGTCGGTGAGCGCGTTGACGACCGGTACGCCGGCGTACGCGGCCATCTCGTCGATCCGGCCCTGGTCGAAGGTGCGCCAGACGATCATGCTGGCCTGCCGCCCCAGCACGCGGGCGACGTCGGCGACGGACTCGCGCGTGCCGATCTGGGCGAGATTGCCGTCGACGACCATCGGGAACCCGCCGAGCTCGGCGATGCCGGCGACGAACGAGGCCTGCGTGCGCAACGTCGGCTTGTCGAAGACGATCGCCACCGTCCGGGGACCTGCCAGCGGCTTGCTCTCGAACGGCGCCGCCTTGAGCGTGGCCGCCAGGTCGAGCACCTCGGCCTGCTCGGCCGGCGTCAGGTCGTCGTCGCGCAGGAAGTGGCGGGGCATCAGAGCACCTCGTCCAGCCAGGTGGGGAACGCCTTGACGAAGGCGTCCGCGTCGTCGTCGGTGAGCACCAAAGGTGGCGCCAGCCGGATCCGCTCCACGGTCGCCGGGTTCACGATGAAGCCGTGCGCGAGCGCTGCCTCCGCGAGCCGGATGGCGCCGCGGTCGTGGAGCACGATGCCGACGAGGAGACCGGAGCCGGTGGCCTCGGCCACGCGCGGGTCGGCGGCCACCTCGTCACGGATCCGGCGGCCGAGGGCGGTCGCGCGCTCGAGCAGTCCGTCGGCCTCGATCGTCTCGATCACCGCCAGCGCCGCGGCGCAGGCGACCGGGTTGCCGCCGAACGTGGTGCCGTGGTTGCCGGGCTGCAGCAGGTCGGCCGCCTCGCCGATCGCGATGCAGGCGCCGATCGGGAACCCGCCGGCGAGACCCTTCGCGACCGTGACCACGTCGGCCGGCGACGGCAGCGGGTCGCAGACGTCGGGGTTCTGGTGGGCGAACCAGGCGCCGGTCCGGCCCATGCCCGTCTGGATCTCGTCGAGCCACAGGAGCGCGCCCTTCGCGGACGTGATCTCCCGGGCCCGAGCCAGGTAGTCCCGCGGCGGCACCACGACGCCGGCCTCGCCCTGGATCGGCTCGAGGATGACGGCTGCGGTCTCGTCGGTGACCGCGGCCTCGAGCGCGGCCGCGTCGCCGTACGGGACGAACGTGACGTGCCCGGGGAGCGGCTCGAACGGCTCGCGGTACGCCGCCTTCGCCGTCAGTGCGAGCGCACCCATCGTGCGCCCGTGGAACGCCCCTTCGGCGGCCACGAGGTGCGTCCGGCCGGTGCGGCGGGTCAGCTTGAGGGCCGCCTCGTTGGCCTCGGTGCCCGAGTTGGTGAAGAAGACCTTGCCAGGGGTCTCGACTGATCGGGTCTCGACTGATCGCTCGCTGGCGCTCGCTGCTCGACCACCATCTTCGGCGCTCGCTGCTCGACCACCATGCAGGAGCTCCACGAGCTTCTCGGCCAGGGCCACCTGCGGGCCGCTGGTGAAGAAGTTCGAGACGTGTCCGAGGGTCCGGAGCTGCTCGGTGACCGC